>JAYUSZ010000171.1:0-68447 GCA_043755435.1 Bryobacterales bacterium
CCTTCATATTCATGGCCCATGTTAATCGAAAAAGCCGGGATCCCAACCTTCGCAAATGCGAAATGATCGGAGCGGAAATAGTGCCCTTGCTCGGGTTCCGGATCAGGTGTGATCTTCAAATTAAAGCGCCTGGCCGTTTCTTGCACTTGCGGAAAAAACTTGGTTTTCTCAGCGCCGGTCACCACAACATCCTTCACTCGACCGAATGGATAGAAGCTATCGAAATTTAGATTCAGCAACGTCTTCGCTACCGGAAGCAGAGGATGCTTTGAGTAATATTCCGCGCCTCGCAACCCGCTCTCCTCTGCCGTCACGGCTAGGAATAATGCACTGCGTTTGGGCTTCCGGGATAACGTGGACCAGGCGCGAGCCATCTCAATGAGCATGGCGCAGCCTGAGGCATTATCCACCGCTCCGTTATAGATGCTGTCGCCGTTCACTGGAACGCTGATCCCTAAGTGATCCCAATGTGCGGAAAAAATTAGAGTTTCGTTTTGCAATGCCGGATCGCTTCCCGGAACGATGCCTGCAACGTTGGCCGTTTCAATGGCGCGGATTCTTGCATTCAAAGAACCCTTCACCCGGAAGCCCAGCGGCATTGCCTTGAACCCCTTGGTATTGGCTGCTTCCAGTAACTGCGCTACGTTTTTACCAGCAAGACCTAGCAACTGATTTGCCCCTGCCTCGGTTACCCATCCAGCAAACGCCATAGCCTGTTCACCAGGGTTCAGCTTCACTTGCGGATCTTCCTTGCCCCACGATCCACGCACAACGCTCCAGTTGTAGCCAGCCGTTGGAGTGGTATGGAGGATTATGCAAGCGATGGCACCGCGCCGCGTTGCTTCTTCATATTTGTAAGTCCAGCGGCCGTAGTATGTCAGCGCTTTGCCTTCGAAAAACTTGTCATCATCGGAGGGCGGTTCGTTGGTGAATAGAACTACAACTTTGCCTTTCACGTCGACGCCATCGTAATCGGACCAGCCGAACTCCGGTGCAGTAATTCCGTGACCTACAAAAATGGCTTCCGCATCAAACGTTGAAATAGCCTTCTGCTGCTGGGAATTACCTACGAAATCTTCGAGCCAACGGAAAGGGATCTGCTTGCCTTCCTGCACCGCCGATAATGTGGAGGTTGCGCCGGGTTCAACACCAACCAAAGCGACACGCTGGAAGAAGGTGCCATTGTCACCCGCTGGCTTTAGTCCCGCTGCTTCGAATTGCGCTGCAATGTAATTGGTAGCAAGTTCGCCCCCGCGCGTGCCAACGCCCCGGCCTTCCAATAGATCGCTGGATAGAAACTTCAAATGTGGGCGAATCCGCGTTCCTGCAATGTCTGAACCTTGACCGAAGAGGATGCCAGTTGCAATGAAATAGAGCAAACCATGTCGCATAAGCCTATAGTGTAGCCGACAGCGCAGGGGTAAATTACCTGCAACTCAATTGCAAAAAGCAGTTGACAATTCCACCTCCCCGGTTTTATCATGGACTGAAAGAGTCGGACATGGAAATTATCAAACATATCTGCGACAAGGTCGCATCTGGATTAGAAAATGGTGATTCTTGTTGCGATTGTGTCGCAACAAGTTCCTCAACTTCCAACTGCTCCTATCAAAGGCGCTCCTTGATCGACGAATTAACCGAAAAAGGTATCCGTCTTACAAGTCAGCGCCGGGTTCTGATTGAAATCATTCAAAGTGCAAAGGAGCACTTGGATGCCGCAACTCTTTTGGAACAAGCTCGTAAGCTGGACCAAAATATTGACCGTGCGACGGTTTATCGAACCATTGAATTACTAAAGAAGCTCCGGCTGATTGATGAGCTGGACTTAATGCACTTAAAGGGCGAAAAGCATTATTACGAAGTTAAGACGCGGCGCGACCATGTTCATTTGGCCTGTTTTCAATGCGGTCAAATCGCAGAATTTTCTGGGCCCTTATTTGAGCAGTTGAAGCAGGAAATTGCCGCTCGAACTGGATTTGAAGTCCGTGTGACCAGGTTCGAGGTGGGCGGCCGTTGCAAGGCATGTCAAAGCGGAGTGCAGAGCGTATCCGCTAACTAATTTATGACCAGGTCTCTGCGGCACACTTTTGGCGAAGCACCACGGAGACCTGCAATCGACAACCCGAAGGCTGGCGACACTTCAATTGTAGGGCAGCAGGCCGAGGGTTTTACTTGGAGAGTAATAACTTTTTATGGCTAAACTGCCTGTTGCATTGTTTCTGCTCGTGGGGGTGACCAGCGCTTTTGCCCAAGCGGCTTTCCAAGGTAAGATTTTGGACGCCACCCAATCACCCATTGCCGACGCGAAAATTGTGGCAATTGCCGAAGGCAGCACTAACGAGTTAGTGACCTTTTCTGGTCGCAATGGTACGTTTTCTCTAAACCTCGGACCTGGTCCCTATGCGATTCGTGTAACCAGGGAAGGCTTTGTGGAATCGACCGTGGTTTTGCAATTCCCGCAGGATGCCACCAAGCCCCGCACTATTACACTTACTATTGCCCCCGTGCTAGCTAGCGTAACAGTAACTGAAAGCACTTACCTTGCGGAGGCGATTAATACTGCCACGAAGACTCCGACTCTCTTACGAGATACGCCACAATCCATTACCGTTGTTACTCAGCAACAGATCCGCGATCAGATGATGATGAGCATTGGCGACGTTGTCCGCTATGTTCCAGGAATCACAGCCCATCAAGGGGAGAACAACCGGGACCAGGTAATCATTCGAGGGAATAACTCCTCGGCTGACTTCTTTGTAAATGGTGTTCGTGATGACGTGCAATATTATCGCGACCTCTACAATCTGGAACGCGTAGAGGCATTGAAGGGTCCTAACGCAATGATCTTTGGACGCGGTGGAGGAGGTGGCGTAATCAATCGCGTTACGAAGGAGGCGGGGTTTGGCAAACTGAACGAAGTCTCGCTGCAAGGCGGATCCTTTGGCAACAAGCGGTTTGCCGCCGATTTCAATCAGCCGTTAGGTGCGAAGGTGGCGATGCGTCTGAATGGGATGTACGAAAATTCGGATAGCTTCCGCAAATATGTAAATTTGGAGCGGTACGGGATTAGCCCGACGATGACGATGAAAGCCAGCGAGCAAACCAAAATCGTTTTCAGCTACGAGCATTTTAAGGATATGCGCGTTGCCGATCGCGGAATATCGTCCTATCAGGGCAAACCGGCAGACGTTCCAATCTCCACGTTTTATGGTAATCCCAACGATAGTCCCGTGAACGCCCAGGTGAATCTAGGTTCGGCGATGGTTGAGCACCAACGCGGCGGCCTTACCATTCGCAACCGCACGCAATTCGGCGGATATGATCGCGGTTACCGCAACTACGTCCCGGGTGCGGTAACTGCGGATAAGTCTCTAGTAGTGATTTCCAGTTATGACAATGCCACCCAGCGGCTGAACATGTTTAACCAGACAGATTTTACTTACTCACTTTACAGCGGATCCATCAAACATGTAGTCCTTGCTGGAACTGAAATCGGCCGGCAACTTACAGACAATTTCCGCAACACTGGCTATTTTAACAACACGGCGATCTCTGTTTCAGAGGCCTACGCAAATCCCACAATCTTCGCCCCCATTACCTTCCGGCAAAGTGCAACAGACGCCAACAATCATTTGAAGACGAACTTGGCTGCGACCTATTTTCAGGACCAGATCCAAGTATCCAGGCACATTCAACTCATCGCCGGCTTACGGTTCGACCACTTTGATCTGCAATACCACAATAATCGGAACGGCGACAACATCCGCCGGATTGATAATCTAGTTTCTCCGCGAGCCGGCATTGTGTATAAGCCCATTACGCCAATGTCGATTTACGCTAATTACAGCGTTTCCTATCTGCCCAGTTCCGGTGATCAGTTCTCGTCCTTGACTACGGTTACTCAGCAAGTGAAGCCTGAGAAATTCTCTAACTACGAAGCAGGAGTAAAGTGGGATGTTTTCCGCGCACTTTCACTAACTACTGCTATTTACCGGTTGGACCGTGAAAACACCCGGGCCACTGATCCGAATGATGTAACCAGGATTTTGCAAACCGGCAGCACGCGCACCAATGGTGTGGAAATCGGTGCGAATGGTAGTGTAACTCGTTTCTGGAAAATTGCTGGCGGGTATGCATTCCAGGATGCCTTTATCAGCAGCGCCACCACGGCTGCCCGAGCTGGAGCTCAGGTTGCTCAAGTTCCTCACAACACCTTTTCCCTATGGAACAACTTTCAGATTCGTCCAAGAATCGGGGCGGGACTAGGGGTGCTGAACCGCTCCGACATGTTCGCGGCGATTGACAATACTGTGACACTGCCGGGCTACACACGGGTGGATGCTGCAGTGTTCTATTCCCTGACCGAAAGGATTCGATTGCAAATGAATGCCGAGAATTTATTAAATCGAAATTACTTCATCAATGCTGACGGAAATACCAACATCTCTCCCGGCTCCTCAAGAGCTGTTCGAGTTGGGCTGAACGTTCGGTTCTAGAGCGAGTCATAATATGGGGAATGAAATTTCTCCGACGTACTTTCCTGGCTTTGCCGTTTGGATTCGCTTCGGCAAAGCCTGCCCTGCTTCCAGTGCTGATCATCGACGGCATAAACAATCATGATTGGGAAGCAGGCACGCGGGGAATTCGACTAATTCTGGAAGCTACCGGGCGTTTTTCTGTGACGGTTTCAACCACACCTGCAGCGAACGCTCCGGCGGCAGCGTGGGATCAGTGGCGTCCCGATTTCATTCAGTATCGAGTCATCGTCAATAACTTCAATGGCGGGCATAAAGCCGATGCTATCCGTTGGCCAACGCCAGTTGAAAGAGCATTCGAAACATTTGTTCGCAAAGGTGGCGGACTGGTGAATTTTCATGCCGCCAACAACGCGTTTCTAGGTTGGGCTGAATACAACGAAATGATCGGCTTGGGTTGGCGCGATAAGTCGTTCGGGCCCGAACTGGTGATTGATGAAAATGAAAAAGTGAAAGTGATTGCAGCAGGTACAGGGCTGGCACCTGGGCATGGTCCGCGTCACAATTTTCAAATGACCACGTTGGACATGCAGCATCCCATCACCAAGGGATTGCCGAAACTTTGGATGCATCCTTCAGAGCAACTGACTCATGGGCAGCACGCCGTTGCTAACCCTCAGCATGGTGCGCCGGAAAAGGCGCTTCACTTTCTGACTTATGCCATGTCAAAAGATTCCCATCGGCGCGAACCAATGGACTGGATTCGCCAGTGGGGGAAAGGGCGCATCTATACAACGATGTTAGGTCATACATGGCGGAATGAAAAGAATCCAAATCTTCGCTGCGTCGCTTTTGAAACTCTGCTTGCCCGCGGAACAGAGTGGGCTGGCACTGGCAAGGTGACCATTCCTTTGCCGGCACAATTACCTTCGCCTGATCAGGTGCGGTTGAGCGGCGATGAGTAGTTAATCCGAGTCGGCTTCGGCACTTGGCATAGGCGGCGGCTGCGTTCTTAGCCTGTTGTAGGAAAATGTCGCACGTATGGCTGTGAAAAGCAGAAGCAGCAGCGCCAACCGCATGATGCCACCGGAACCTTGCCCCGAACTGATCGCAACAACTTGCTCCAATACATAAAGAGCAAAGCCGAAGATGGCCGCTGCCCGATACATTTTGCCAATGCCAACACCAGCAAGAAAAAAGAGCAGTGCGTCTACCAGTGATTCCGCTGGAACATACCGAAACATGGCCGCAATCGAAGTTACAGCAGAGATAAAGAACGTTCCATACATGGCGTTCTTGGCCGCTTGTTTGGCGGAAATCTCATCAGAAACATCAGGCCACAACCAGGTCTTCCAAATGGGCTCCACCTTCGGAGTGTTCGGGGAAAGGCCAAGTGTTTGCATTGGAGTTCGAGTTTACTACATTAGCTGCTGATGCGTTCAGGCCGACATGGTTCTTTCCTTCTGTTCAACCAACTGCGGCCCGGCTGGCTTCCGTTGCGGTAGTCCCATCATCTTTTCCAACAAGTTTCGCAAGCTATCCCCCAGGCGCGGACGCTGCTTTAGATAATACGCAGCCTCCTCCATGCTCGAACCCAGAATCAATCCGCCGTAAACCAAATCGTCGCCTTCCCGCAGGATCAATTCTTCTTCCAAACCGTGTTCCAGCAGATCCAGTTCCGCCGAAAATCCCTCGCCAAACGCAAGCGTCAAATTCACTTCTTTCGAGCCCGGGGCAAGGCGGTTTTTCACGATCTTCATTCGCATCTTCTGCCCAGTTGCCTTGCTCTTGCGATGCAATATTTCGGTGGTTCGCATATCCGCACGAATCGACGCGTAGAGCTTCACAGACCAGCCCCCCGTGGTGGTCTCCTCTGGCCCAAGCCCCATTTCCACAACACGGGAACGAAGCTGATTTACAATCATCAGGCAACAACGGCTGCGTGCCAATTGAACGGAAAGGCGGCGGAGGAAGTTGGCGCACATGCCGCTGTGCACGAACGGATCATTGCTGTCGTTTGACAGTGCAGAAAGCGAATCGATCACTGCCAGATCAATAGTGCCCGATTGCACCAACCGCAGCAGCACGCGGAAGGCCTGTTCTCCACTATCTGGCCGAATGAACAGCAGCGAACTCAAATCGATGCCAAGCCGTGCGGCATACGAGGCGTCGAATGCGCCTTCGGCATCCACATACACGGCCTGGCATCCGGCATGCTGCGCTGCTGCAATCGCTTGCAGCGCGATTGTTGATTTCCCCACGGATTCTGGCCCATAGACTTCGACCATATGTCCGCGAGGTAAACCTCCGATTTGCAGCGCAGCGTCCAACCCTAGAAAGCCTGAAGGAATCGTCTCCGGCTTGCGCGACGCCTCTGCATTCCACAACGTCATCTGAATTTCTTGCCGTCTTTGCGGCTCTGGATCGAAAAGCATTTCCACCCCAAGCAATCGTTAAGGAACTTTCTGAATTCCTAGTCTTGCTCAGTTCTAAGGTGTTTTACTTATAGGAAAAGCCTTGGGCCATCCTAGGAAGGTCCAGTATCAATGTAGGTCAATTACCCGCACCTGAGTGCTTAACTAACCCTCACCCCTCTTGGATGGGTTCCAAATCTTTCATAAACAAATGCACCAGCAGCAGCGCTGTTAGATGAAAAACGCCGTAAGTGAGGAACACAGGGGTGTAGCCGAAGTTCTTGATCACAATGCCTGGAATCAAGGTTGCAAGCAGGAACGAACCCAGGCCGCCAGCCGCGCCGCCGATTCCAATTACTGAAGCCACTGCTTTCTTAGGAAACACATCGGAAGCCGTAGTGTAAAGATTGGCGGACCAGCCCTGATGAGCGGCAGTGGCCAAGCTCATCAACATAATTGCCGTGATGGGATTTTCCACTAGCACGGCAGTCACTGCCAGCGGCATGAAAGCCGCGCAAATCCCCATGGCCATCTTGCGGGATTTCCCGATTGGCCAGCCTCTGCGGATGAAGTAGCCAGAGAGCCAGCCTCCGCCAACGCTGCCAAAATCGGCCATCAAATAAATGACTGGAAGCACCCAGCCAACCTGCTTCATATCGAATTTGCGAACGTCGTAGAGATAGAGTGGCAACCAATAGCTGTAGAAGCGCCATACCGGGTCTGTCAGCATCTTTCCGAAGGCGAATCCCCAAGCCTGCCGATACTTCAAGACGGCCATCCAACCCATCGGCGCAGTAGTCTCCTCAACGTCGCTCTTGATATACGCAAGTTCCGCAGCATTCACGCCTGGGTGTGCTTCCGGTGATTTGTAGAGCCACCACCACAACACCAGCCAGACGAATCCTAATGAACCTGTAATCCAGAAACAAGCTCGCCAATCGAAGTACAGCACCATCCAGGCGAACACTGGAGGTCCAATCATAGAAGCTACATTTGTACCGGCGTTGAAGATGCCCGTGGCGAAAGCACGGTCCTTTTTGGGGAACCACTCGGCGACGCCTTTGATGGCCGCTGGAAAATTACCAGCTTCTCCCAAGCCTAATAAAAAGCGCCCAATTCCAAGATCCATCGGCACTCTTGCGAAGGCATGGAAAACGGATGCCAGGGACCACCACAGCGTAGCTACCGCATAGCCAAGTTTGGTGCCGTAACGATCAATGAACTTTCCCATGGCGAGGAAGCCGATAGTGTATGCCAACTCGAACGAAGCGGTTAGGCGTCCGTACATTTCATCGTCAATGGCCATGCTCTCGCGGATCTTCGGCATAAGAACGCCGAACATGATACGGTCTACGTAATTTATGGTTGTTGCCAGGAAGATCAGGGATAGGATCACCCAGCGGACCCGCGTGGGGTTCAAGGAAGGCATTTATCTATCATACGGGACTCGTCAAGAAGTACCCCCTTTTGTGCAAACCATCCCCGCATCAAAGATGGCTGGCCGATCCGCTTTGGGGGGATGTGGTGAAAGCTAATTTGAGGGTAGAGTCTAAAGGGGGCAGTCCCTACAAAAGGCTGCTTCAGGGTGGGGTGGATGGTTTCGCGCGGCCCAAGTTGGGTCAAACACGCATGGCCTGCCACCCTTCATTTAGGAATAATCCTTAATCGTTGAGAACGAACGTAATTTTCAGATTGACGCGGTACTCGACGATCTTGCCCTTGTTGATTGTTACCTTCTGATCCTGAACCCAGGCGCTGGTGACGTTCTTTAAGGTCTTGCATGCTCTCTTGATACCGACATTGACTGCATCTTCAAAACTCTTCTCTGAGGACGCGATGATTTCGGTTACTTTTGCTACTGACATAAGGATGATCTCCAATGGATAGAAATATGGTCGAAGGCCGCAAAACCCAGGACTGTCACTATTCTATAACTTCAGGAGATCCGGGAGATCCGGGGGGAGATCCGGAGGGAGATCCGCGAGGGAGATCCGGGACGGTGGTAACATCTCCCGCCCGATGTTCATGCCTTAGGATCAGCGGTGGATTCGGAGATGTTACCACCGTCCCGGATCTCCAAACGACGGCCCTCGATCCGCCATTTGCCAGAGAGAACCAATTGGATTGCCTCGGAATAGATGCGGTGCTCCTCTATAAGGATGCGCGCTGTCAGTGATTCCGCACTGTCGCTCCCAAGCACGGGCACGGTGGCTTGGAGAATTATTGGGCCGGAATCCAATTGCTCCTCGACAAAATGCGCAGTGCACCCCGCAACTTTCACGCCATAATCGAACGCCTGATGTTGAGCATCCAATCCCGGGAAGGCTGGTAGCAAGGAAGGGTGAATGTTTACAATCCGTTGACGATAGCGCCGCACGAACTCACCACTCAGCAGTCGCATATATCCGGCAAGCACCACTAAATCCACCTGATGCTCATCGAGGATTGCTGAAACCTGTCGGTCGAATTCCTCTCGCTCAATCCCTTTCGAGGCGATGCCTACCGCTTTAATCCCGAACTTCTTTGCGATAGCAAGACCTGGCGCTTCAGGGCGGTTGGAAATTACAACCGCAATTTCCGCTTTCAACTTTCCTGCTGCAATGTTCTTCGCAATCGCCTCGAAGTTTGATCCGCGCCCCGAGAGTAAGACGCCTAACTTCTTCATTCGTAGATAACCCTATGTGCTGCCCCGCGCTTGGCCTTGACAACTTCGCCGATTACGAAATGAGGTTCCCGCGCTTTCTTTAAAGTCGCCATTGCCTTGTCAGCATTCTTCTTGCCAACAGCCAGAATCATACCAACGCCCAGGTTGAAGGTGCGACGGTAATCGTCGTGCGGAACGCT
Organism: Bryobacterales bacterium; assembly: GCA_043755435.1. Lineage (GTDB taxonomy): Bacteria > Acidobacteriota > Terriglobia > Bryobacterales > Bryobacteraceae > JANXSF01. The sequence continues at coordinate 9,734 of JAYUSZ010000171.1, forward strand.
GCCCAACCTTCGCATCATTTCAAACACTGCGGGAATTTGCCAGCTATTCAAATGAATCCTCGCAGCCAGATGTTTGGGCAGCATGCGCGGAGTGTTGTCGGAAATTCCGCCCCCTGTAATGTGGGCCGCACCTTTCAGCAACTTCGCACTGGTCAGTGCACGAATTGCTTTCAGATAGCTACGGTGCACTTTCAACAGTTCATCGGCCACGGCGAGTCCAAGTTCTGGAACATGGGTATTGGGCTTGTATCCACCCACCTCAAAGAAAAGTTTGCGAGCCAACGAATAGCCGTTGGTGTGCAATCCGTTGGAGGGCAGACCAATCAGCACGTCACCTTCAACCGCTTCTTTGCCAGATAGCATTTCCTTGCTTTCCACTGCGCCTACAATGAAACCCGCTAAGTCGTATTCGCCGTCTTTATAAAGGCCAGGCATCTCCGCCGTCTCGCCACCAATTAAAGCGCACCCATTCGCTTTGCAGCCACGGGCAATGCCTTCCACCACCGCACCAGCCACATCGGCATTCAGTTTCCCGACGGCAAAATAATCCAGAAAGAACAGCGGCGTTGCGCCTTGCACGGCAATATCGTTGACGCAGTGGTTTACCAGATCTTCGCCCACCGTATTGTGACGCCCGGTTTCAAAGGCAACCTTGATCTTCGTTCCAACGCCATCAGCGGAGCTGATCAGGATTGGTTTCTTCCAGCCAGCCAGTGAAAATCCAGCGCCGAAGCTGCCTATATCTGTCATCACCGCTTTGGTGAATGTCTTGCGGGCGTGTGCACGAATGAAGCTGACCGCGCGGTCGGCCTCATCAATATTTACACCAGCGTCCTTGTATTGAATCGGTTTTGGGGAACTCATCAGAGAACTACCAGTGTAAACCAAGCGATAATCGAATTGAATGCCTTTTGACAACGAGATGGAAGAACCCCAAGCGGCCGTTGCGCACTACCAGGAAGAACTTCTTCAATACAACAAAGAAGAGTTCCCTGAACAATGGGCCACCGTGCAATTTAATCTTGGTGCTGCGTACCTTGATTGGAACCCTAATGAGTCCTCTGAACATGTTCTGCATGCCATTCAATGCTTTCAGGATGCACTGACTGTCTTTAATCCAGAAGACTCGCCAGAAGAATACGGGCTAACCACCCAGACTTTGGGCAGTGCTTATTTTGAAATGGCCCATGAAGACGCGCCCACTTACTTGCCTTCGGCTCAACAAGCCTATGAGCTGGCTTTGGAAGTGCGGACTCAAGAAGCCTATCCATTTGAATGGGCTGAAATCCAGAATCAGCTTGCTATCATCCACACGAACTTGGCAACTTCAGAACCGGAAGTTCATCTGAAGCAAGCCATAGCTTGTTGTGAAGCGGCCCTGGAAGTCCGTACCAAAGAGGAAGTGCCCGATGCCTGGGCACAGACGCAAAAGAACATGGGCGCAGCCTGGGCAGCATTTCCCGATGACGGTACGCATGCCAACTTACACAGTGCCATTGCCTGCTATCAGGAAGCGCTTTCCGTGCATACAGAGGAAGAGTTTCCTTTTGACTGGGCATTGCTGCAAAGCGGTGTTGGGGATGTGTATATGCAACTCGGAGAAATGGAAACTGCCGCCACTTACTATGAATTTGCACTGGAAGAAATGAATCGCCAGCAAGCCGATGACTATATTGCCGATTTGGAGAGAAAGCTGAAAATTGCCCAAGGTGAGGTTAGTTAATCCTACTGAGCCGCGCGCGTCAGCAAGCGGTTTGCACCAAGTATAATGGCTTATGGGGTTAACTGCGCATACCTTCAGCGCACGCTTTTGGTCTTTAATCGGTGCAACATTTCTGGGATTTCTTGGCATGGGTGCCGTGCTGCCAGGGCTTGCACCACATATCCGGCATGACTTAGGTGGCTCAGACCAAACCGTTGGTTTTGTAATTGGGTCCTTCTCTTTCGTCGCACTATTCAGCCGCTTCTTTTCTGGACCGCTGGCCGACCGGCGTGGCCGCAAAGTTGCCTTCCTCGCCGGCTTAGTTAGTTGCGCAGCTGCCGGATTGGCTTACTTACTTCCTTTGGGAATTGGGGGAGCTTACCTTGGCCGCATCCTCCAAGGGTTTGGCGAAGCTTGCTTATATACTGGCGCTGCGGCGTGGGTGGTGGAAGTTGGTGGAATCGAACGAAGTGGACAAGCACTGGGATATCTAAGCAGTGGAATTTGGGGTGGTATCTCCGCCGGTCCTGTGGTTGGCCATTGGTTAGGCACGTTTGAAAGGGCCGCCATGCTCCAAACGGCAACCGCCCTGGCTGCCTGTGCCATTCTTTATTTCGTTCAGGAAGATTACACCCCGCACCACAAGCGCGGTGGACGGCTTATCCCATCGGCACTCATTTTCCCGGGCATTGCAGTGGGATTTGTAAATGTGCACTACCCGGTGATTGCTGGATTCTTGATTCTTCATCTGTCCAACCATGGAAACTCCGGACCCGCCGCTTTTTCAGCTTATGCCTGCGTCATCCTGTTCTCTCGGTTCTTCTTCGGTGGACTGCCAGATAAAATCGCCCCTTATTACACCTACTATGGCGGATTGCTAGCCATGGCAATCGGATTAGTTGTGATTGCCCAAGGCCCAGGGCCAACCTTGGCAATTGTTGGCACAGGAATTCTTGGATTAGGATTCAGCTTCCCCTGGTCCGCAGTGGCGTCGAAAGTGCTTCGGGAAACTCCGGCCAATCAGCGCGGCTCCGTTGTTAGCGTGCTAAGCGCTTTCTACGATTTGTTTGTGGGAGTAAGTTCTTTTGCTGCGGGTACAGTGGCCGATCACTTTGGATACGCGGCAGCATTCTGGATGGCAGTAGGATCAATCGGCTTGGCTGCAATTGCTGGAAGGTGGGTGTTCTTTCAGCAGACGACACGTGTATCTGAAATTAAGAGCGAGCAGTTAGTAACCCCAGTAGCTCAGTAACAACAAGTTGAGACAAGAAAACCGGGTATCCGTTTCAAGATGAATACCCGGGAGTAGTTAACTCGAATACTTCAAACTAGAACTTGCGCAATACACCCTTAAAGATATCTACTCTGGTACGAGTGTCAATATAGCTTGCCCCATTTACACTGGGAAGACTCTTGCTGTCTGAAATCACTTTATTCCCGCCAGTGCCTGGCGCGGTGGCCAAAGTGCTTAACAGGAACATTAATGTACGGTCGCCGTTTGCAAAAACAAACTCATACTGAACGGCATAAGGTCCAATCATCAAAGAAAGTGTTCCTCCAGTGCAGCCAGGATACACTTGATATCGCCCGTTAGTTTCTGCCAAACGGTAGACGTTATTCCCCGCTGTCCCTTTGAAGGAAAGTCCGCCCACATTCGTGGTAGTCGTACCCGTCAATGTACCTTCACCGGATCTGCCGGAAGCAGAATAGTTGAAGTTAAGAATTCCAATTCCGGTGGAACCGTTTGTACTATCGTAAACTGCGGATTCCGTGCGCAAGGACCAGCCCAGTGGTGCCGATGTGGCATTATCCAGTGCTAAGAAAGGATTGGCCGGGCAGGGCCGAGGGTTTTCAACTTTGACAGCAATCCCTTCCAGCACATGCGACAAGAAGAAATTGTCTAAATAAACCTGGTTCACCAGATAAATCTCACTGTAGTTGCTGTTGGAGAACAGGAACTGCCAAATCACACCTTGTGAGCCGTCGGAAAACTGCATTGTACCGCCACGAATTGTGGAAGTGCCTGGGTCGCATTGATAATCAACTTTGCCTGCTGTGGATGCTAAGCGAGCAATCCGGTTTCCAGCATTCACGGTCATGGTTCCACTGAGGGCTAGGATGGTTTGCCCAGCGTTCCTTGGATCGGCGATCCGGTTGATGGAAAAGGTTCCGATCGACGCGCTTCCGGGGAATTCGTAGTCCGTTGCTTCCGCATGGAAAGACCAGTTGGTGTTATTGAGAGGGTCGGCAGCGCTGGCTGGACATTGAGCCTGTGCCTGTGATGCAAGCAGGAAGGTTGCCGCAAGAAAAACGGATTTCTGGGGGGTGAAAAAGTACATATTAGTTAGTCTCCTATATAACACGCCCTACTCAGAACTAAGGACGGTTTCGGCTTGATAGTACCATAACTAGTTAGTAAGTTCAATGAAAAAGCATTCTTGGGCTTAGTCTTCATGTTACTAACTATTCAGTTATCTGAATGCAGCAATAGAGTTATACTTTCGCTGGTATTGGGTTGTCAAATGATTTCAACTGTCCGATGTTACGGCTAACACGAAAGAAAACTCCCGAGTGCTGATAGCTTGAGGCATCTCTGCCAAAAGCAATACAGCATCCGGGAGTTTAATAAGCAGTCTAAAGCGACGGGCTTGAAGATTCCTGGGGGTCTAAGTAGAAATAATGTTATTCCGCCTCAGACCCCGGAGAGCTAGCAGATAAGACCGAACCACTTCTAGTTGCGATTCAAAGTGAAGTGTATTCCATCAACATTGTGGGGCAGTATGAAGACTCTGGAAAAATTACCAGTTACGAACACTCCCTCAAAATTAGCACCAACCATAAAGCCATTTCGAAGATAAGGAATATTCATAGTGAATCCTGTGCAATTAGGATAAACTTGGTAACTCCCAGTTTCGGTGCCTTGAGGATTGCTGGCACCATTTGCAATTAGGTTCCCGGTAACTGTTCCTACCGGACCTGTCCCGGCTTTGAAAACCAATGATGTTCCGGCACCTGCGTTGTAACCAAGTGGGGCCAAAATGTCCAGAACCGAATTTGGGGGCACAGGGCAAGGAAGCTGACCAGTAGTTTGCGTTGCTGTTCCGGTGGTTGCATAGGTGTTGCTGCCATACGCGTAACCGTCAGTGCCGTTGGTTCCTGAAACTCCCACTGGGTCAAGCGCGCCGTATCTGCGAAGGTTCAAAGTGCTTGTTGATGTAACTGTGTAAGTAATACTACGGTCCGCGCCGATGGTTGCTGTGATGGGGTACGACCAGGTCATAATCTGCCCACCAATTCCGTCAGCGATTTGCAGCGTTCCAGCGGCCGCAATGTTGGTCCCTGCGAGGCAGAGATAGTCGATAGAACCAACGAACGAAATTAACCGGAAAACAGTACCTAGCGTGTTCATGGTTAGTGTTCCGTTCACTAGCAAACCGCCTCGGCCGCTTGCTGGTCTAGTAATACTGAAGTTCCCGATTTCGGCGATGCTTCCACCTGAGTTTGAGAAAGCCCAAGAGGTGTTGTTGAGCGAATCCAATGTTGGAATGCATGGGACCAGTTGCGGTTGGGGGGCCACTGGGCCTGTACCTGCTGGAGTGTTCACAGTTGTTATGGGGATTTGTGCAAGCAGCACGGATGATAGCAATGTTGCAGCTAGTGCAAGCATAGGGGTTACTTTCATTTCAGTTCTCCTCCTGGAGTTATTTCGATATTGATACAACTCCGATTTCATAGAGTTGGTTAAAGTGGTTTCTTGTTTCAGACAGGCTTCCAACGAAGAAGCTTCCTATCTGGGTGAATTGTGCTTAATCTACAATGTGGGTAGATAGTACCATAACTAATGTGGGTATTCAACGAAAAAAAGTGGGTAGGCTATAGGACTTGATGAACCATCAGTAAGACTAGAAGTTTGTTAAGTTAGTAACACCTATTTTGTATTTAATTCCGTAGCGGCATAGATATTATTGTGCAGCAAGAAATCATATAAATGATTTCAGACGCACCAGAAAAGGCATACGCGTACCAGTACTCTTATAACGAAGGCGCGCTCTACGCTAAATTCCTTCGCCTGAATCAAAAGACAACTCACTTGGCAGGAATCCTGTTTGTTCCAGTCTCGAAAGAATCATGTTCGCGGCATTGTTATCGTTGGTCGAAAGTTCCGAAGGATCAATCGCGACAAAACGATCGATAGATGCAGCAGCTCGTGCCCTCTCCGAATCGTCGTCCGAAGCGATGGAGCAAATGGCAATCACTCCCGCGTGATTCAATACCGCAGCGAATTCCGGTAATAAGTTGGTTTCATGATCGTCAGCCAGCACATGCACCTGACATCCGCGGTCAAATAGGCGTCGCTCCAACAGGTAAGCCAAATCCTTACGAGCGGTCAACCAAACAGTAACCGGGTAGTGACCATTTCGTTTGTAACGTTCGGCCGGTGTAAGCACACCCTCTTCCAGCTGGAGCGAGGCCGATTTGCGCCGGTCGCGACCCGCCCATGCGGCTTCGGTAATCATCCCCGCACCCGCTGTGGCGTTTGTTTCCGGATCGATGAGGATAAAACAACCAGTAGATCGGTTGTCGCGATACACATCATAAAACAGGGGTCGCTTGGCTTCAATCTGCACCAGGCCGATTTCATTCAGCCCTAGCTCAGTGGCTGGTACTTTCGCCATATCGTTGATGTCAATCCGATGGCGAATTTCGGTGATGTTCGCTGTTACGGTTTGCGTGGTGTGCTTCAGCAAGTAAGCATTCCCGGCAATCAGCGGTGTTTCCTGCATCCAAACAACGTGAGCTTCCAACCTGCGGGAAACGTGCGGCATGCGGCGCGGGTCCACCAGCATGTCGCCACGGCTTATGTCGATTTCGTCTTCCAACTCCACAGTAACTGCCATTGGAGGGAATGCTTCGCTCATCGGCCCATCGAAGCTGGGAAGCGATTTCACTTTGGTAGTGCGGCCGCTGGGGAGCGCCATCACTGTATCTCCGGGCCTCAAAATGCCGGAAGCCAGTTGACCAGCAAATCCACGGAAGTCCAGATTCGGGCGCACCACATACTGTACGGGAAAGCGCAGATCCTGGAAGTTACGGCCAGCGTCTAAAGGTACAGTTTCCAGATACTCCAGCATTGCTGGACCCTTGTACCAGGGTGTGCGAATGCTCTTACTTACAATGTTGTCACCATCCAGCGCACTTACTGGAAAGAATTCAATGAACGGGATTTGAAGATCGGCTGCAAAACTGCGGAAGTCGTTTTCGATTCGGTTGAAAACGCTTTCGCGGAATTCAACCAAGTCCATTTTGTTAATGGCCACTGCCACGTGCGGAATCCCCAACAACGACGCTATGAAGGCGTGCCGCTTCGATTGCGGGAGCACGCCTTTGCGGGCATCAATCAGTACAATGGCCAGATCGGCGGTGGAGGCACCGGTGGCCATATTACGTGTGTACTGTTCGTGGCCGGGGGTATCGGCAATAATAAATTTCCGGCGAGGCGTTTGGAAGTAGCGGTAGGCTACGTCGATTGTAATGCCCTGTTCCCGTTCCGCTCGCAGACCGTCTGTAAGTAACGATAAGTCAATCGGTCCGGTAGACCTGTTAATTCCCGACTTAGCTACCGATGCCAGTTGATCTTCGTAAACAGAATTAGTCTCCAGTAACAACCGTCCAATTAGTGTGGACTTACCGTCGTCTACGCTCCCTGCCGTGGAAAATCGTAGTAACTCTTTGGGTTCTTCAATCATTCCTAAAAGTACCCTTCGCGCTTCTTCATTTCCATTGACCCTTCGCTATCGTGGTCAATGATCCGATTCTCCCGCTCCGAACGGCGGAACTCGGAAAGCTCCGTTACAATCTTAGTCAGGTTATCTGCGTCGGATTTAATGGCACCGGTGCAGTAAGTGCAACCCAGGCTGCGCATCCGGCTCATCACCATCTTCGGCTGTTCGCCTTCGGTTAGGCGCATGCCATTTTCAAGAGGAATCAGTTGACCGTGGCGCACCACCATTTCACGCTCTTTTGCGTAGTAAAGCGGAACAATGGGGATGTTCTCCAATTGAATGTAGTTCCACACATCGGTTTCCGTCCAATTGGAAAGCGGAAACACGCGGATGGTTTCGCCTTTTTCAATACGGCAGTTATAGATGTTCCACAATTCCGGGCGTTGATTCTTCGGGTCCCACTGGCCGAACTTATCGCGAAAGGAATAGATGCGCTCTTTGGCGCGGCTCTTTTCCTCATCCCGCCTGGCCCCGCCAAACGCAGCGTCGTAGCCGCCTTCGGCCAGTCCATCCAGCAAGGCCTTGGTTTTCAACAAAGCGCAACAACGTTGCGTACCAAGGTCAAACGGATTGGCTCCGGCTTCAATGGCTTCCGTGTTTGTTTTTACAATTAGATCGGCACCAATGGTCTTCACAAACTCGTCGCGAAAGCTGATCATTTCCTGAAACTTGTAAGTGGTATCGACATGCAGCAAGGGGAAGGGAATGCGCGCTGGATGAAACGCCTTTTGCGCCAGACGCACCATTACGGAGCTATCTTTGCCAATGGAATACAGCATCACTGGTTTTGTGAATTCCGCCATAACTTCGCGGATTACATGGATACTTTCGGCTTCAAGAGCCCGCAGGTGGCTCAATGTTCTTGGTTGCATGAGTGCTCCTTCTTAGGATAACACTGCTTTCGACGGATCATACCAATGTCTATAGGGTTACTCCTAATAGCGGGTACCGTTACGTGTCCGCACAAATGCGTGCTTCACAACACGTAAAATGCTACTTTTGTTTTAAGAGCTTCTCCTGGAGCTCGAATTTCACAAGATTTGGAGTTTCCATGCGATTCATACATCAACAAATGGCTAATTTCGGGTTAGTCTGCCTTCTCGCCGCAACGGCTAATTCCCAGGCTCAGCCAGCAAAACCGGCTCCAGTTATGAAAGAGAAAGCAGCAATGGAAAAGAAAGCGGACAAAGCCGTGGCTACTGCGCCCGTCGACCTCAACGCCGCAACCGCCGAGGAGTTGGAATCAGTGAAGGGGATCGGCCCAGCAACTTCAAAGAAGATCATTGCCGGCCGGCCTTATAGCTCCGTCGCTGATTTGAAGAAAATAGGATTATCCGCAAAACAGCTTTCCGACATCACTCCGATGCTTAAAGTTGGGGCGGCCGTTCCAACGCCGGTGGCCAAAGCCGCAGCAAAGGCAACTGAAACAGCGAAAGCAACCAAGGGAGTTGCTCCCGCACCAACCTTGCCGTTGGCTCCTGGTGGAGGCAAAGGCTTAGTTTGGGTGAATGAGGATAGCAAAGTGTTTCACCGTGAGGGCGACCGCTGGTATGGCAGAACCAAGAAAGGCAAGTACATGACCGAAGCCGAGGCGGCCAAGGCTGGCGCTCATGAGTCTAAGGAGAAGATGGAAAAGAAGTAACTTTGGGCATTGTGAACGAAACGCGCCGGAGTTTGAAAAGGTCGGTCTAATCAGGATTTTGATTCACAACACTTGCTCATCTCAATGTGCCTTTTTTTCAGCTGCTTGCAAAAATGCAACAGGCTGTGTTCCCAAAACCCATGAGACTCTTTCTACAGGAATACAAATTGCTGGCCAGCAACTTCCCAAAAAATCTAGTCCTCGAGGGTGATTAACTCTTCTGGCGTTCTAAATGGAATCCGAATCGCGAACACGGCTTTGAGCACCGTGAATGTGAGCCGTAAAAGCAGGCTGCTTATTGGGAGCAGTCCAGAAGGTGAAATAAGGAACGCCAGTTGATCAAATTTGCGTTTGTCTGTTCGCGACGCTGAAGTGTGTTCATGGAGTGGTGCTTTTAGCCTGACTCGGTGCTGCCACCGGCGGTTTCTTCTTGCTGAAGAGCTTCTGACTGACATCAGGCCAGAATTCACGAAAGACATTGGCTCCCGTTTTGGTCAATACACTTAAACTGGAATTGATGGCATAGCGCCGGACATTTCTCTGTTCGTCCGGTAACCACGCGACGGTTGCCACAGCCCAGCTCCCATAAATCCCCATCAAACGGCCTCCTGCGACGGTCTTGTTCCCTGCAGAATCCTTGGTAACAAAAGTGGCGGCCATGGAATGACCAAGCCGTCCGCCAAATCCTCCCGAACCTCTGCGGTGATAGCGCGGATCTTCCTCACGCCATGCCGCAACACCAAATTCGATGACTTCACTGGAGGCAAACTGGCCATACTGATTTCCAAATCGGCGGCCCAAACCATCAAAGCCGCGCCCCCACTGCTTTGGGAAATTGATAGATTGTCCGATTAGAGTGCCGGGCACCGTTTCGTAAACCGCTTGCCAACCAGTCAGCCTTTGCAGCAACACTTTGCGTCTTGCAGCACCATCAAGCGAAAAATAGTCGGTATCCTGCTTCTTTTTGGGAGCAACTGGCCGAGTTTCAGCGGGAGTGTCCATTTTCGGAGCATCCTGCGCAACCAATGGGCCCGTAACCAGAAGTAGTAGAAGCGTAGGATGAAAGGGGGTAGGATTGAGCAAGAAGTACCTTCCGTAAGGATACATCACAAAAACCGGGAACTTTCTTCCTGGCGAAGGAATTTACTTATATAAGTAGGGCCGCTGAAAGACTAATGGACTCCCAGTCAGACGAACAACTGCTCGGTCGAATGCAAAAAGGCGAAGAGAACGCCTTTGTCGCACTATTCCGCCGCCGAAAAGATGGGGTCTACCGGTTCGCCTACTCGCAATGTGGCCGTGCCGATTGGGCTGAAGAAATCACGCAGGAAGTGTTTGTCGCTCTAATGAACAGCGCCCCCCGGTTGGATCCGGTAAATGGGACAGTGCAATCCTGGCTCTATAGTGTTGCCCGGAACCAGTCTCGCAAACGGCTGGAAAAAGAGAATCGTTATGTGGCCTGGGAACAGGATAGCGGTGTTGCCGATGGCCCGGGTAGCCAGGAAAGTATTTTGGATGCCTTAACCCACCGGGAACGGCTAGCCGCTTTGGATGAAGCCGTTCAGCAATTGCCCTCTCCTTTTCGGGAAGTTTTGGTTTTGTGTGACTTAGAAGAGGCGCCTTACGACGTTGCCGCAGGATTGCTCGATTGCCCCTTGGGCACAATCCGATCGCGGCTGTCCCGAGCGCGAGCCATGTTGGCCGGAAAGTTGCGGACTCACGCAGCTTGTAGAGAATAAATTGAGGTTGCCATGAAAAATCAGGAACGAACCCAATTCGAGTGGAATTCACTAGCCGAACAGTGGCGGCAGAAGCATCAAGCTCCGCCTGAAATGGAAGCGCGGCTACTTGCACAATTCAGGAAGAAACAGGTGGCTCCGCTGAAGCTCGGTTGGACTTGGGTGGCAGTGGCGGCTGCCCTAATCCTGGGACTTCTGACTTCCCTTATTGCCGTTAACAAGCTTCCGCGCGAGTCGGCGGTTGCCACTGTGAAACCGCAGCCCGCAGTGGTCAACATTCCCCACGCTCCTGAAGTAAGTCCATCAATTCGCCAAGTGGCTGAGGTTCCGGTGGCAAAGAAGTCTCCCTTTCGTAGACGTCCCGAGCAAGTTGACTCCCAAGCCCAACCTACTCCGGTTTCTCTAGCAGGAACCCAGGAAATCTACACTGACTTCTTCGCGTTGGAGTCGGGCACCGGGCCGTTTGAAATTGAGCGTGGACGCGTGATGAGAGTAAGTATGCCGCGCTCTGCTTTAATTCGAGTGGGATTGCCGGTGAACATGGACCGGATAAACGATTCTATTCAAGCTGATTTAGTCCTGAACGAAGAAGGTATCGCCAGGGCTGTCCGTTTCATTCAATAAGTTTCAAGGAGAAAGAATTCATATGAGAAGCATATTTATCGCGGCAGGCTTCGTGGTTGCAACCGCAACCTTGTCCGCGCAGACCACCACACAAGATGTGCGCAAAGATGTGCGAGTATTCGTCAACGCGAACCCGGCATCCGCTGGTGGTTTGGCCGACACAATGGTATTCGTCGCCAACGAATTTAACTTCGACGGCAAACCAGTTTCCAATGCACCCTATTCGGCCGAATCTGTTACAGAATCAGTACAGATTTTGGCGGATGGCAATCGCATTTCCAGTAAGAGTAACGCTGCAGTTTATCGGGATAGCCAAGGCCGCACAAGACGGGAAGAGTCCTTGTCGGTGCCTGGTTCTGAGATGACCCAAAAGACGATTTTCATCAACGATCCAGTATCCAAAGTTAGCTATATTTTAGACCCAGAGAAGAAGACCGCCAGAAAGATGTCTGACATGATGTTCAAGGCCCCTACCCGGGTCGAACAAATCAAAACAGCGGCACAATCAATGACGGGAAGTACCAAGATCAATGTGGATTCTAATGGTGAGTTCGTAATGGAGCGGCGCGTTCGCCAACCTAACGGCGAAGAGACGGTTGAGCGCAAGACTGGCGCAGAAGCAAAAGCCGAAGTAGGCAAGATGAATTTGCCCGTTCCTCAGCCTGCTATGGCAGCCAGAACGATGATGATTCACGGGGCGATGGTTGCTCCGAACCAGCCGATGCAATCCATGCTGCACTTTGCTGATCGTAACAACGCGAAAGTGGACCAACTGGGTAAGCGCGTGATTGAAGGTTTGGAATGCTCAGGCGTAAAGACCACCATCACTCTTGCCGCAGGGGCGATTGGCAATGAACGGCCCATTGATACCATCCAGGAAGCCTGGACTTCTCCTGAACTGCAAACTGTAGTTCAAACCCGCCGCAGCGATCCTCGCACCGGCGAAACAAACTTCAAGCTAACCAATGTGCGTCGAGCGGAACCGTTGAAGACCTTGTTTGAAGTGCCTTCCGATTACAAAATGGAAGAAGGCCCAGGTTCTTTTGGAATGAGCATCTTCAATCAGAGGGTCAAGAAAGACTAATAGTTGGCAAAGGCCTGGGCTGCCTCGCGGCATGCAAAAAGGCGTAGCCGGCCTGGGTCCGTTTTGGCGGCGAATACTTATGAGATTAGAATAGGGGGAGTGATCCCTCATGTACTTCAGGAACTCCGCGAATCCACCCTATCTGCGGCGCTGGCGGTGCTCACTTCCATGATCACTCCGGCGCTGCTTCTATCAGCCACCGGTACATTCATTCTTTCCACATCATCACGACTTGGCCGCTGTATGGATCGTGTGCGAGCGCTTTCGGTGGAAATGGAACACCTCCTCACGGTTGAACTCCAAGAGACCCTCTATCAGGAACGGCAAAGCCTGATGGCCCGCCAAGTGGAATTGCAAAGCAAACGAGCTCATTTGCTGCAAAAGTGTTTGCGGCTCTTGTATATTGCTGCTGGAATCTTTGTGGCAACCAGTGTGGCTATAGGAATGGCCTCCATCGCCTTTAGTCAATTCAGTTGGGTGCCATTGGTCTTGGGAATCACAGGGGCATGCTTCCTTTTCTATGCCACCATTCTGTTGATCGTTGAAACTGGATTGTCTGGGGCCAGTTTGAATACGGAAATAGAGTTCTTCAACAAACTGGCGAAGCACCATTTGAACGATTCAAGAAACTAACTCACCTCGTCCTTCCTCAAGCAACGAGTACTTGTTAATTGGCAAGCCCACGAACCGCTCAACTCGATTTGACGGAGCAGGCCAACGAATTTCTACCCAATCCGCTTTGCCCGCACGCCCTAATCCCAAGATTTCCCGCGGATCGTGTGACGATAGGTAGCTTCCACCTGCGCCTTTTAACTTGCTGCGGCGAACCTCTCCTGACTGCCAGGTAATTTTGGAACCAACTCCGTCCCGGTTCGCTTTCACCCCTCGCAATGACAATCCTACCCAGTTGTTACCAGTGCTCACTTGATTGCGAAGCAACACGGGGGAACCGCCATTTACACCGACTACAATATCTAACCGGCCATCGTTATTCAGGTCTCCCACCGCAGCTCCCCTTGCGGAAAGCGGCCATGAAAACGCCGGTCCAGCTTGACTGCTGATGTTGCGAAACTGTCCGTTATCCTGCCGGAACAACAGCATCGGCTCCTTGTAAGCAACCTTCGGATTGCGCTCCGCTACCATGTCGTCAGGGTGGCCGTTGGCGACAAACAACTCAAGAATTCCGTCGTTGTCGAAATCAGCCAACTTACAGCCCCAGCCGCTTAAATTGTATGTGGCCCTTCCCAACTCGCCGCTGAACGATAGGTCGTCGAACACTCCATGTCCAGTATTGCGGTACAACGAAAAGCGTTCCTTGTCGATGTTCGCCACAAACAAATCCTGCAAACCGTCGCCATTAATATCCCCTGCATCAACACCCATGCCCGAGCGCGGCCAGCCGCTTTCACTTAGGCCAACCATGGAAGCAATGCCGGCATCCTCGAAGCGGCCTCCGCGATTCAGAAACAGGAAATTCTCCACAGTATCGTTAGCCACAAAAAGGTCCAAACGTCCGTCGTTATTGATGTCGGTGACCACCACCCCCAACGCTTTGCTTGCTCGCGCTGCAATGCCAGTTTCCCGGCTGACGTCGGTGAACGTACCGTCACCACGATTGCGGTACAAGCGGCACGATCCGGCTTTGAACACCCGAGGAATACAGTATCCGGGCTTGCCACCCCGTTCAGCGATGCAGAGTTTTTGGCTGCTGGCGGTGTAATCTACGAACCCGCAGAGGAATAAATCAAGCAGTCCATCTCCGTCATAATCGAACCACACAGCACTGGTGGTCCATGGCGGAGCGACAATGCCTGATTTAGCTGTCACATCGGCAAAGGTACCGTCGCCTCGATTGCGGTAAAGAGTTGGTCGCCCATAGGCAGTTACGAAAAGATCGGGGTGCCCGTCGTTGTCGAAATCACCTACGGCAACGCCCATCCCAAACGAGGCACCTCCACCCAAGCCAGACCGATCGGTGACATCAGTGAAAGTGCCGTTCCGATTGTTCCGGTACAGGGCGTTTCGAAGACGGGTGCGGGGTTGAAAGAAATCGGATGGACCACTGTTGACAAGGAACAGATCCATCCAACCATCGCCGTCATAATCGAAAACCGCAACACCTGGCCCCAATGATTCAGGGAGAAAGTGTTGGGTGGACATCGCACTTTCATGGCTCCAGCCAATCCCACTTTGAGATCCAGGGATAGCCTCAAACCAGTCGGATTTTGCGGAAGCCGGCAACGAATTTAGTGCACCCAGCGTGCCTAAAAACGAGCGCCGACTTAGAGTCCGCGTACCCAAAGCTTTGCATTTCCAAGAACAGCAGAATGCGTTTTCCCGTCATTGCTGATAACGGACATGGTTGAAATCAGTGCGTTCGATGGGCTCACCCAGTCCGATGCCCGGCCATCGCCGCGCGCCATGCCCACCACACGTCCCGCTCCAGTGTAGTAAGCGCAATCACCGCCTCCCGATTTCAGTGTGAGTTCGCTATTGCCAGTAACCTCGCCGGTAGTGTTATTCCGGAAGTGAACCACGGCCGTTATGTCGCCATCGCCTAGGTTAGACGCGCACAGTTCAATGTGCTGGCCTTCTCCAACCCAAAGCGGGCCAAACAACATGCCGGGTGTCAAGGTGTCTGCGGTCTGGGCCTTTGCTACCGTTCCCGGGTGCTTGGCCAATTGATAGGTAAGTCCAACAGCAAGAGCTGTCAGCAACAAGTTTTTCAGAAGAGTTTTCATTGGAGGGTATCCTTCCTTGTATTCAACAGTACATGAAAAATCCGCTCCAAGTTGTTATGAAAAGGTTATGCCTTCGATAAATCCTAAGGCTTCGGCTTCTCATCGCCCTTGTGCATCCACTTTGTCGGCGGGTTAATGGCAACCCAGGCTCCGATCACCATCAGAAACAGGAAGATCATGGAGGCGATGGCGATAATCATATTCCCTATGGTAACCTACTGCCATGAAATGGCTTTTACCTATTCTCTGTTTAGTGACCAATTCCATGTTCGCCGCTGACGTTAGTGGTAAATGGGATTTTGAAATTGCTCTAGATGCCGGAAGCGGAAATCCGAAGTTTGAATTTCAGCAAAAAGGGGAAGTTTTATCCGGCACTTACACCGGCCTGCTTGGCACCGCAGCAGTAAGTGGAACAGTTAAAGGAAATAACATTTCCTTCGGTTTTGATTCGGAATACAGCGGTGAAAAGTTCCGTGTTGTGTATGAAGGTGTGATTGAAGACTCCAAAAGCATGAAAGGTACAGTGAAATTGGGGAGCCTTGGCAGCGGAACATTCACCGCCAAGAAAAGTTAGTTAGAGTAAGTACTTTGTCTGCATATAGCTAGCATCAATTTCCCACTTTGTAGGTATACCGTCACAATAGGTCCAATAAGAAAATTCGATTGGACCCATGCTACACCTGCCGTTACTCTGGAATTGTGGCAACAACTTTGGAACCTCCCACATCTCAAGTCGCGATACTGAAGAAAATCAGCAGTATTGTGGCGAGCCAACGGTCGCTCGATGAGATGTTGGGTGAAATTATCGGATTGACCGTTCAAGTAACTGACTGTGATGCGTGTCTGGTCTACCTGTTCGACCAGGACACGAACGAAATTGTCTTGCAAGCGTCCCAGGTTCCGCACGCTTCCGAGATTGGCACACTACGAATCAAAGTTGGGGAAGGCGTTACTGGCTGGGTTGCTGAACACCGCTCAGTTGTAGCTTTGTCCTCAAAAGCATCGGATGATGCGCGCTTTAAACGTTTCCCAATATTGGTGGAAGACACATTCCCCGCATTTCTATCTGTGCCGCTGGTATCCAGCGGCGAACTGATTGGTGTTATCAATGTTCATCATCGCGAAGTGCATGAACATTCTAAGGATGAAATTTCCTTGGTTAGCTTCATGGGTGAACAGATGGGCACGGCCATTGGCAAATCCAGGTTGTTAGAAGAGAACGTCAAATTGCAACGCTTGCTGGAAGAACGCAAGGTTGTGGAACGTGCCAAAGGTCTTCTGCAGAACCGGCATAGCCTCACGGAAGAGGAAGCCTACCTGCAACTACGCAATGAGAGCAGACGCTTGCGTCGGCCAATGAAAGAGTTGGCAGAGGCAATTATTTTTGCTGAAGAGCTAAACAAGCGTGCTTCGCTGAGCGACCCTTCGCTAAAATAGTAGCTTGCGCCCTTATGTCCCTTTAGTGGAGAGCGGCCATTGGCTAACGATTCTCTCGAATTTTTGGCCAAGGCCGCTAGACACCAATTCCTTCCCCGCCATTGATACCGTCTATCACACGGAGCCCGACGTTCGTGTGCTGGTGCGAGAACATCACCCTGCCGGCCAGCCCAAAGGCGAAATCATTCTGGTACATGGGTTGGAAGGATCATCCGAAAGCGGCTATATGCGCAGCTTCGCGCACTATGGTGCACTCGCCGGTTGGCGTGTTCATCGCACGAACATACGAACTTGTGGAACTACTGAAAATTGGTGCAAGACGCTTTACCATGCTGGCCTGACTACCGATATTAAGCATGTCGCGCGAACTTTGGCCAAGCAAGGTAAAGGACCTATTTTCATAATTGGTTATTCGCTGGGGGGTAATCAGGTTCTTAATTCTGCGGCAGAACTGAGTGTGGAATCGCCAGGCTCGCTGGCCGGCGCTTGCGTGGTTTCAACTCCAATTCAGTTGGATCTATGTGCAAAGAAAATTGAAGAGACGGCGAACTATGTTTATATGACTAGGTTTTTAACCAGCATGAAGAAGCGTCTACGCCGTCGCGCTGCCGCCATGCCTGGCTTGTTCTCGCTGGAAGGGCTGGATGATGTGCGAACGATTTACGAAATCGACGACAAGATCACTGCGCCAAACTTTGGCTTTGGCACCGCAGATAATTACTACGCCACGCAATCTTCAGCGCAGTACCTGGATAGAGTTACAGCGCCGGTTCTGATGATTGCCGCCGAGGATGATCCAATTGTTCCGATTGCTTGTTATGACCATCCAGTATGGCAATCGAACCGCAACGTCGAGCTAATGAAATTGCGGCGCGGAGGGCATGTCAGTTTCCTGGCCAGGAACAAACCGCGGTTCTGGTTGGATCATGCATTGCTCGATTGGATTGAAAGTAAGGCTACTTCATCCAACTCTTAATCAGCGGCAAGGCAGCCTCGGCAGCCGCCTCTCCCGCGGCCAGCATTTCTGCTGCCTTTTCAAAACCATCCCAACTCACATTGGCAACATCTGGTTCTAACACAACGGTGGAATATTTCCGCCATTCATCTTCAGTCCGGCGCTGTAAAATCTGCAAGCAACGATTCACTACGCCCAACAGGTTACCGGGATCGACTACTTCAAGTGGCGTGGGTAGGCTCACGGAAATCACGTGAGTTGCCCCCATACTATGCAAGGGTTCAGCGGGCAGATCCATGGCAATGGCTCCATCAACCAACAGGCGGCCGTTGAGCCGAACTGGCTGAAATAGACCTGGGTAAGAACAACTGGCGCGAATCGGATTCTTAACGTCCCCTAAATCTCGAAACACCATAGCACGGCCGCTGCTGAGGTCCGTGGCCACAATTGCTAACCGCTTTGGCATGGCTTCAAAACGGTCCACCAGCAATGCCCGATCCAAGAATTTATCCATTCGCTCACTGTTGGCCAAGCCGAGCACGTTGATGGACCATCCAGCTACATCCTTAAATCGCATGGACCTTGCAAGGCGTTCGGTATCTTCTAAAGTTGCCCCGCTGGCAAACGCTGATGCCACAATGGCCCCGGCGCTGACACCCGAAATGCAATGCACGGGGATCTTGTTCCGTTCCAAAACTTTCAGAACACCAATATGGGTCACGGCCCGGGCGAAGCCGCCTCCTAGAGCCACTCCAATGCGTACATCTTTCCTACCCGGCTGAGGAGGTTTCGATGGTCCGCCGAAAATAGCTCCGGCTGCGGCGGCAAGCCCTTTGATTTTTTGACGGAATCCAGAAGAGCTAGGCATTCAAAACCCTAGCCAATCGACTAAACTGAAGGTCAATGCGCAAGTTGATCGGTTTATCACTCGGTTTGTCTCTACTATTGTTTACCTCGATTTCCGCTTTGGCGCAAAGAAATCTTGCAGGGTCGGCGGAAGTCCAATTAAATCTTGAAAAGTTACAGGTGCTTGGCAATGTCCTGATGATCGCAGCTCACCCTGATGATGAAAATACGGCGCTGTTGGCGTGGCTTGCAAAAAGCCGTAAATACCGGACAGCATATCTTTCTCTAACGCGGGGCGAAGGCGGGCAAAACTTGATTGGCAGTGAGCAGGGCGACCTAATGGGCGTCATCCGCACGCAGGAACTTTTGGCAGCACGCCGGTTGGATGGTGCAGAACAATACTTTTCTCGTGCCATTGATTTCGGATTTTCCAAGACTGCTGCCGAGACCTTTACGAAATGGGATCGCCAGACTATTCTTGGTGATGTGGTCTGGACCATTCGGCGCTTCCGGCCGGACGTTGTAATCCTGATTTTCTCCGGTACGCCGCGCGATGGACATGGTCAACATCAAGCTTCCTCAATCATTGGCAAAGAAGCTTTTCGAGCAGCTGCGGACCCGACGCAGTTTCCTGAGCAACTAGCCTACGTCGAACCCTGGCAGGCAAAACGCTTGATGCTGAACTTACCAAGCTACACGGCAGAAATGGAGAAGCAATCTGCTGCTACGCCAAATACGATTCTTGTGGATCCGGGCGAATACGATCCGCTGCTTGGGGTTTCCTTCGCTGAAATCGCGGGGATGAGCCGCAGCCAGCATCGCAGCCAGGCAATGGGTTTTCCTGAAAGGAAAGGTGCCCAGAAGAATTACCTCGTCAATGTTGATGGTGAACCGGCAAGCGCGAAAGGCATTTTTGACGGTGTAGATACTTCTTGGAACCGCGTTGAAGGCGGGGCCAAAGTTGGTGAACTGCTAGCAAGGGCTTTGTCGGAACTACCGGCGCGCAATCCTGAAAAAGTAGTCCCACTTTTACTCGAAGCTCGCCAGGTTCTAGCCGGTTTGAAGGGGTTCTACGCATCGCAAAAGAAGCAGGAGTTGGATGAACTGATTGTCAAAGCCTCTGGTCTATGGTTGGATGCAACCGCGGAGCGATATCAAATTGTGCCCGGAAAACCAGTGAAGATTACAGCTCAGGCTCTTTCGCGTTCTAACACGAAAATCGAATTTGCCGAGGTGATGCTTCCGTCATTGGGGGTATCGCAAAAGCCGGAACGTGCCCTTGCTACTAACGTCCCTTTTACGCAAGCAACACAAGTAACCATCCCTGCAGGGACGCCCTACACACAGCCCTATTGGCTGAGCCTGCCGAAGAAGGGGGATCTCTATAACATCGCCGATGTTCGTGATTTGAATGTGCCTGAAAACCAGCCTTTGATGGCTCAATTCAAATTGAAAGTAGAGGGCAAGGAACTGATTTTGAATCGCCCAGTTATTTTCCGCTACGTGGACCGTGTGCGTGGGGAACTTACGCGGCCGGTTACTATTGTGCCTCCGGTAACTTTGAAACTTTCTGAAAAGGCCCTGATCTTCCCAAGCCGTGCGGCGAAGGAAATTGAAGTTCAGGTGACGGCGAATCAAGCTGGTGAGAATGGGTCAATACGGTTGGAACTACCCGCTGGCTGGCGTTCCACGCCACAATCAAATCCATTCGCTTTGAAGGAAGTTGGTGAACAGGCGACGGTGAAATTCAATTTGACGCCGCCGGAGCACGATTTTCTTGGCAAGGTGAAAGCCGTGGCAACCACCACCAATGGGGAAGTTTCGCTGGCGCAAGATTCAATTCTGTATGAGCATATTCCACCGCAAGCAGTGTTTCCATTGGCAGAAGCGAAGCTGGTTCGAGCTGACATTCAGTTGGCAGCAAAACGAATTGGCTACATTATGGGGGCAGGGGATGACGTGCCTCCTTATCTGCGGCAGCTTGGTGCAGAAGTGATTCTGCTTTCCGCCGATGACTTAGCTCGAAACGACTTCAAGAAGTTCGATGCCATCCTGACTGGTGTACGGGCTTACAACACTCGTCCCGATCTGCGCGCTAACGTGCAGCGCATTTTCGATTACGTGAAGAACGGCGGTACTTATGTGGTTCAGTACAACGTGATGGAAGGCGGATTCTTTGGCGGCGATCCGAAAATTTTGGAACACGTTGGGCCGTATCCAATGAAAATCACTTCTGCCCGCATTACCGAAGAGGATTCCCAAGTGGAGTTCGGTTCGAGCAATGCTTTGATGAAGTGGCCCAATGTAATTTCACAAAAAGATTTTGATGGCTGGATTCAAGAGCGTGGTTTATATTTCGCAAGCGAATACGATTCCAAGTATCAATCCTTGCTTTCCGGACACGATACTGGCGAAGCGAATCTTACGGGCGGCACGCTCTACACGCCTTATGGAAAGGGTCATTACGTGTTCTCGCCTCTTGCGTGGTTCAGGGAATTGCCCGCTGGAGTTCCCGGTGCCTATCGCATTTTTGCTAATCTGCTAAGCGCTGGTAAAGGAAAACATTGAATCGAGAACGTGAAGTAATCGACGAACCACCGCCGTTCTTGGGCACTTGGCCGAGAGTGTATGCTGCCGTTGTTCTTTACCTTGCTGTGTTGATTATTCTCTTCTACCTTTTTGGAAATCACTACACATGAACATCATCGATTGGGTTGTGATGTTCAGCACGCTGACCGCTGTTATCGCCTATGGATGGTGGCGCGGCAGACGGAACCGCACCACTGATGAATACTTGCTTGCTGGCCGCAGCATGCCCTGGTATGCCATGGCTCTTTCGATCATGGCGACCCAAGCCAGCGCTGTAACATTCATTTCAACTACCGGACAGGCCTATGTGGACGGAATGCGATTTGTTCAGTTTTACTTCGGACTTCCATTGGCCATGGTAATTCTATCGTTCACCGCAGTTCCGGTATTTCACCGGGCGAATGTGTTCACAGCGTATGAATATCTGGAACAACGATTCGATTCCAAAACGCGTTCTCTGGTGAGCGCGATTTTCCTTATGCAGCGCGGACTGGCTGTTGGTATTGCATTGTATGCTCCTGCAGTTGTGTTGAGCGTGTTGCTGGATTGGTCCGATCAATGGACCACCGTTTTGATGGGGCTGGTGGTGATCACCTATACCGTTGGCGGCGGTATTCAGGCCATAACGTGGGCCGATTTCCAGCAGATGATCATTATGTTGTGTGGTTTGCTACTAGCGTTTTTCATGGCGATTCACTTGATGCCGGCGCACGTCGGGTTTGGTGAAGCCTTGGAAATTGCAGGGGCGGCTGGCAAATTGAATCCGGTGACGTTCAACTTCAGTTGGGCTGATCGATACAACATTTTTTCCGGCTTGCTGGGAGGAATGTTTTTGGCCCTCGCTTATTTTGGATGCGATCAAAGTCAGGTGCAGCGCTACTTAACTGGCAAGTCGATTGCACAAAGCCGCTTGAGTTTGCTGTTCAATGCTGTTGCCAAAATCCCGATGCAGTTTTTCATTTTGCTGACAGGCGCAATGGTGTTTGTGTTCTTCACCTTTGAGCAGCCTCCGATGCTGTTTCACCCGGCGAATTTGAAAAAGATTGAAAGCACCATGGAATATGCAGGCCTAGCCAAACAGTATGACGCGGCGTTCCTAGAACGTAAGCAGGCGGCCGATGCGTTGCTTCGCGATCATACAGCGGCATCGAAGGAGCGTTATCGTCAGGCGCATCAGAGCATGGAGGCGACTCGCAAGGACGCGGCAAAACTGGTGGATAAAACTACCGGCGAAAAAGGGTTCAACGATACTAATTACATTTTTCTGACCTTCGTCACAAGGTATCTGCCTGTTGGGATTGTCGGTATTGTGCTTGCGGTTATTCTAGGCGCAGCCATGTCGACGATTTCCGCAGAGATCAATTCATTGGCCACTGTTTCTGTGATTGACGTTTATAAACGCCACGTAAGAAAGCACGCCAACGACGAACACTATTTGTTGGTGAGCAGAATTGCCACAGCCTTTTGGGGCCTTTGGGCCATGGTGACAGCTCAGCAAGCGAAGAATATGGGATCGCTAGTGGAGGCCGTCAACATGATTGGTTCGTTGTTCTATGGCGGATTGCTTGGTGTATTTGTCCTGGCGATTTTCTTCAAACGAGTTGGAGGAACAGCGGCATTCACTGGTGTGCTGGTGGGCGAAGCTGCCATTTTTACTGCGAATTATTTGAAGCTTACATCGTTCCTATGGTTCAACGTAATCGGTTGTGTGGTGGTGATTTTGACCGCACTTTTGATCACGGCCATAGTTGGAGAGCGGCGGCTGGTAAAATAGGTTACTCGGACCGTTCCATGAAAATTTGTTACTTCGATGCTTTCTCCGGCATAGCTGGCGATATGACTGTAGGTGCGCTGCTTGATGCCGGCGGTGATGCTCCTGCTTTGATCGCGGCGCTTGAATCCTTAAACACCGGTGCTGCCTACCGCGTGGAAAAAACGAAACGCAAAGGAATTGGTGCAACAAAATTCCACGTGGATCATGGAGAACAGAAGGCGCACCGCCATCTTTCACCCATTTTGAAGATGATTGACAACGCCGCGTTGCTCACTCCACGATCAAAGGAAATGGCCTCCGATGTGTTCCGCAAGCTGGGCGAAGCGGAAGCCTCCGTACACGCTGTGCCTATTGAAAAAGTTCACTTCCATGAAGTAGGGGCCGTCGATTCCATAGCTGATATTGTGGGTGCTTGTTATTTATTGGATCAACTTGGGATTGAGGAAATTCGTTGTTCGGCGTTGAATGTTGGGTCGGGCACAGTAACAGCGGATCATGGAGTGATGCCCGTGCCGACTCCTGCCACTGCACGACTGTTGGAAGGGATTCCGATTTATTCCAGTGGCCCTATCTTTGAACTGACCACCCCAACTGGAGCTGCGTTGGTTGCAACGTTGGCAACTCATTTTGGTGTGCTCCCATCAATGAAAATCAGTGCCACAGGCTATGGCGCAGGCACCAAGGATTTCCCAACGCAGGCGAATGTTCTGCGCGCTGTGATTGGCGATACGCAGGCTGTTACTGAAAGTGAAACGGTTGCGGTAATTGAAGCGAACATCGACGATTCCACTCCGCAGATGCTGGGTTATGCGATGGATCGCCTCTTTGAGAGTGGCGCTTTGGATGTTACTTTGCAGCCGCTGCTGATGAAGAAAAATCGGCCAGGTACACTGATAACGGTGATTGCGAAACCTGAGGATCGCGACCGTTTGGCGGGCATCGTGATGGCTGAGACCACTACCATTGGGATTCGCATGCATTCTGCGGAACGCCGCATTGCGCCGCGCCAGTTTGTGGAAGTAGAAACGCAGTGGGGCAAGGTGAATGTGAAAGTCACGGCCCAAGGGTTTGCTCCAGAATATGAGGATTGCCGGAAGCTCGCCATAGCTGCCGGCGTTCCATTGCGAAACGTTCTTACTGAAGCTAGTTTCGCTTATCGAAAAGGGATTTAAGTCTACATGTCCGAAAAATATTATCTGACTACTCCGATTTATTATGTAAACGCAGCGCCACACATTGGCCACGCTTACACGACGATTGCTGCCGACATTATTAAGCGCTATAAGACCATGCAAGGGTTCCAAGTTGTGTTGACAACTGGCACCGATGAACACGGACAAAAAGTGGAGCGTTCGGCAAAGGCAACGAATAAATCACCGGAGGAATTCACAACGGTTGTGGCTGAAGAATTTCGTCAGCAGTGGGAAAAGTTTGGTTTGTCGATTGACCACTTCCAGCGGACTTCCGATAAGAAGCACCATGAAACAGTGCAGTGGCTTTTTCAGCGTTGCCTGGAGCGTGGGTTTGTTTATCCATCCAGTTACACGGGGCAATACTGCACCTCCTGTGAGCTGTATGTGACCGATGCAAAGGCTGGTGATCCATGCCCTGATTGCGGGCGTCCTACGGAAACAGTAACGGAGGAGAATTACTTCTTCAAGCTCTCGGCATTCACTGACAAGCTGCTAGCACTGTATGAAGCGCAGCCTGACTTTATTGAACCTGCCATTCGCCGCAACGAAGTGTTGGCGTTTGTCAAAGGTGGATTGAAAGACCTTTCCATTAGTCGAACTACCATTAAATGGGGCATTCCTGTTCCAGTTCCTGGCAACCATGTTTTCTACGTTTGGTTCGACGCGCTGATCGCCTATATGACCGCTGTGAAGGACACGCCTGGAATGTGGCCGGCGGACCTTCATTTGATTGGCAAAGAGATTGTTCGCTTTCACGCCATCTACTGGCCTGCCTTTTTGATGGCTGCCGATCTGCCGTTGCCTAAACATATTTTCGCTCATGGCTGGTTGTTGTTTGAGAACGATAAGATGTCGAAATCGCGCGGTAATATTGTTCGGGCTGAACCTATCCGCGAAGTGATGGGTGCCGATGCGCTGCGCTATTTCCTGATGCGCGAAATCGTGTTTGGTTCTGATGGTACGTTCAGCTATGACGCGCTGGTTGGCCGTTACAATTCCGATTTGGCTAATGGTTTAGGGAACCTGGCAAGCCGCACGCTGAGCATGATTCACCAGTACCGCGGGGGTGTTGTTCCCGCCTCTAGTGAAGAGGGTCCGTTTGAAGTGCAGCAAGCGATTGCCGCCACAATAACGGCCTATGAGAATTTTGAGTTTTCCAAAGCGTTGGAAGCGATTTGGGGATTGATCAGTGCTGCGGATAAGTTCATAGTGCAGCAGGCACCATGGACTCTATCGAAAAAGACTGAGCCGGAGTTGCAAGCAAAGTTGGACTTCACACTATATTCGTCTGCCGAAGTGGTACGCATTGCCACGGTGTTGCTGGCTCCTGTGTTGCCGGAATCTGCGGCGAAGATCTGGTCTCAACTTGGCATGCCGGGGTCTGTGGAAGATGTTCGTTTTGGTTCGCTGGAATGGGGCCAACTTGCTGCTGGTCAGATGACGAACAAACCGGAGCCTGTGTTCATGCGCATTGATGCTGCTCCTGCAATTGAAAAAATGAGGGAGCTGGAAGTGGCTGAAACACAGCGTCAAAATACGTTGCTGGGCCGAATCGTGGAGCCCGAAAAAACCGGCTTGACGATCGACACGCCAACCATCGCTATCGACGATTTTGTAAAGGTGGATTTGCGTGTGGGTCAAGTGCTGAGTGCCGAACGTGTGAAGGGTTCGGACAAATTGCTGCACATGAAAATCGACATTGGCGAAGCGCAGCCTCGCACCATTATTGGTGGCATTGCTGAAGCTTATACAGCGGAGCAGATGGTTGGCCGTAAGGTGGTGATTGTTGCCAATCTTGCGCCGCGCAAGTTGAAGGGAATTGAATCCCAAGGCATGGTGGTGGCTGCGTCGGTTGAAGGTGGCAAGCCGGTGTTGGCTGGCTTCCTTGAAGACATTCCGGTTGGGGCACGCCTGAAGTAATGGGGCTGATTGATTCGCATTGCCACTTGGATGATGAACGCTTCGCCGAAGATCGCGAGGCTGTGATTGAGCGCGCGCAGGCTGCCGGTGTAAGTCACATGATGAGCATTGGCACAGGCGATGGTCCACCCGATTATGAAGTGGCGATTCGCTTTGCCGATAAGTATGATTGCGTCTATGCCACGGTGGGCGTTCATCCGCACGCGGCGAAGCAGTTTGACCATGAAAGCCCTTCGCGGCTGGCCGCTTTATTAAAGCATCCGAAGGTGTTGGGGCTGGGGGAAATCGGCCTTGATTACCATTACGACTTTGCCCCGCGCGATGTTCAACATCGGACGTTTCTGGATCAGATTGAAGTTGCGAAATCTGCGGGAAAGCCCATTATCATTCATACCCGCGAAGCTTGGCCGGATACATTTGATCTATTGGAAAAGTATTGGGCTCCGGCGGGCCTACCGGGAATTATGCACTGCTTTTCCGGTGGAGTTGCGGAAGCGGAGCGGTGCCTGGCTATGGGATTTTATCTTTCCTTTGCCGGTGTTGTTACGTTTCCGAAAGCTGTGGAATTGCATGCTGCCGCACGGGTTGCTCCGGCTGATAGGATTTTGGTGGAAACAGATGCTCCGTATCTTGCACCCATTCCTTTTCGCGGGAAGCGCAATGAACCTTCGTATGTGGTTCGAACTGCGGAACGGTTGGCGGAGTTACGTGGAGTCAGCTTGGAGACGATTACCCAACAAACCACTACTAACTTTACAGCGCTCTTCCAGTTGATTTGAGTGTAGATATGTTACCTTGTAAGTGCCTATGAGAAGCTATTCCTTGCCTAGAATTTGTGTCCTTGCGACCTGTAGTTTTATGACCGTTTTCGGGCAACCGGTGAAAGAAGCCCAAGGTATGCCGCACAGGGCAACCCCAGCGGATTATCAGGCTGCTGCTCAAGCTGGCACTGTCACTATTGCCGCGGAGTTTACCGGTCACTCTGTCCCTACTATGCAGGGTCCTTTAACAACCGAAGATTACGTGATCGTAGAAACAGCTTTCTTTGGTCCCGCAGATGCCAAGCTGAAGCTCTCATTCGAGGATTTCTCGCTGCGCATCAATGGTAAGAAAGTTCCCTCGCCTGGCCAGCCATACGGTGCAGTGCTCAGCTCGCTGAAGGATCCTGAGTGGGAAGCAACCATTGTTGTGGAGAAAAAATCAAAGGGTGGATTGGGTACAGGCGGCGGAGGCGATAAAGGGGATTCTACGCCCGCTGTTCCTCCCAAAATGCCAATTGAAATGCGCAGGGCAATGGAACAACGCGTGAAAAAATCAACATTGGCGGAAGGTGACCGTAGCCTTCCACAAGCTGGACTGATTTACTTTCAATACCGCGGAAAGACTACCAGCATCCAAACGCTGGAACTGATCTATAACGGTCCAGCAGGGAAAGCTTCGATTGCCCTTTTGCCATAGATAATCAGCACAAGGAACGCGCGCGGGGGGCCACGCGCTTTCTAAATTTCGGAAATCGAAAGTTAGGCCTTGGGTGCGAAAATACCGAGAGCTTTGAACTTCTCTGCGAGCAGGTAGCAAACTGTTACGCGGCTCTTTTCACGAACACCCTTCATCTTCGCCATTACGTCTTTGATAGCTGCGTCCAATTCTGCGTCTGATTTGGTCAGTTGCAGTTTCTTCTTCATGAAGCCATCGCGAATGCGCTTCAATTCAGTAGGATCGCTAGCCGCTACCAAGGAAGAATCTTTGCTCCGTAGCGCGATTCCCAGGTGCCTCACAAGTCCGGCTACTGCACCGGCGTCTACTTTTGACGTGTACTTGGCGATGTTAACTGTATAGTCAACCTTCTTCGCTGCTGGTGGGGTGCCTTTTGCGGCGACTTTCTTTACTGCTGTCTTCTTTGCTGCTGTTTTTTTAGCTGCTGCCATAAAAATGGTTCATCCTTTTTAATCGTCGAACTTACTCCTAAAATCAGGAGATTATGAGAATGATACCAAGTTTGCATAGTACTGGGGGTACAAATAGTGTCGAAGTGCTATTGCGGTACTCCAGCTAGTGTAAGGAAAGTAGCGATGGCGACCTGGGCGGCAAGCAGGCTGGACTTTTCCTCTACATCCACCCACTCGTCCAAAGAATGCTGACGCCCGCCTTTCCCGCGCCCAATTGTGACGGCTGGGATCCCCAGACTGATGGGAATATTGGAATCAGTGCTGCTTATTGTATAGCTAGGGGTTAGTCCAAGAGCTTGCACAACAGCGGCCACTTTTTGAACAAAGATGCTGTCTTTAGGAGTTTCGCCCGAAGGTCGATCGCCGATCAGTTTTGCCTCAACTTTGATCATGCCTTGCGCCGTTGACCGGGCTTTGTTCTCTTCCGCCGTTGCTTCAAAAAGCAAACCGTGAAAAGCGTCTACGAGTTTATTGAGTTCCTCGCGCGATTCCGACCGCATGTCGACATCCATGGAAACTTCGAACGGAATGGAGTTCACGGAAGTGCCTCCACTTAAAACGCCAACGTTAAAAGTAGTCTTCGGCTTTTCAGGAACGCTAAGTTTGGCAAATTTCGTAATGGCGTTTCCCATGGCGTATGCCGGGTTTACCAAACCGAAGGCACCGTAGCTGTGTCCGCCGGGTCCGGTGAATATGACGCGGTAGCGCTTGCTGCCGGTGCCTGCATTTGTAATTGGCCCTGGTTCACCGCCATCGATGGAGATAAACTGCTTCACCTTATCTTTATATTTCCCCTTCGTGAGAAGGTACTTAACACCTCGCAAATCTCCTTCGCCTTCCTCGCCTACATTTCCGACAAACAGAATGTCGCTGGCGGTCTCAAACTCTGCGGCGTCAAGAGCGCGAATCGACGTCAGAAGCAGAGCCAAGCCCCGCGTGTCGTCGCCGACTCCTGGAGCCGAAAGCTTGTTCCCCTGGCGCTTCACTTTCACGTCGGTACCTTCGGGGAACACCGTATCCAGATGTGCCAGCACGGCCAGCATTGGAGCCGTACCTTTTCCTTTGCGGAGCCCCATTACATTGCCTTCGACGTCCATTTCGACGTCGGATAATCCTAGCTTTCGCAACTTTTCGAGATAAGCCAAGGCGCGAACCTTCTCCTTAAAAGGAGGTGATGGGATTTCTGTTAATTCAATTAATTCGTTCACAAATCGGGAATGATCGGCTTCTAGAAATGCAGTAGCAACCTTAAATTTGGGATCGTTTAACAGTTTTTGAACCAAAATCGCCGGGGATTGGGCGAAGGTGACGGCCTGCAACAAAAGCATCAAAACAAATGATTTCATACCGTTTAGGCTACCAATACTAGTAGACCGCTTGCTACCACCCAGTTAACTTGCTATCCTGATTAAGTAAATAAACGATTAAGGTAAGACTGAAGGAGTATCGACTCTAGAATGGCACTGGCGACAGATTCAAAACAAGAAGTTGTGCAGCAATACAAGATCCACAAAGACGATTGTGGGTCGCCAGAGGTGCAGGTGGCAATTCTCAGCCAGAGGATTCTCCAGTTGCAGGACCACTTCAAGGCCAACAAGAAGGACCATAGTTCACGCCGAGGACTGCTTTTGATGGTGGCTCGCCGCCGCCGTTTGCTCGACTATCTGAAGAGCCGCAGCCCAGAACGTTACAAAACCCTGATCACAAGCCTCGGGATCCGCCGGTAAGCGTAAGCGCTACTAGCTACAAACTCTCTGTCTCCTTGATCCCAAAGAGAGGTTCAAGGATCGCATGCATTCCGTTGAAATTGATGTATTTGGTGTTTCAGTCACCATTGAAACTGGAAAATTAGCCAAGCAGGCAAACGGCTCCGTTGTTGTTAAGTCAGGCGAATCTGTCGTCCTGGTTTCTGCTTGTGCCAACACAAAGCCCAAAGAAAACGCGGACTTCTTTCCGCTCACCGTAGACTACCGCGAATATACGTATTCTGCTGGCAGATACCCCGGTGGATTTATTAAGCGCGAAGGCCGGCCTTCTGAAAAGGAAGTCCTTACCAGCCGCCTGATCGATCGTCCCATCCGCCCATTGTTCCCTGAAGGTTTTTCCCATGAAACTCAGGTGATTGCCATGGTGCTTTCCGCCGATCCTCTGGGTGATCCCAGTCCTTTAGCCATCATCGGCACAGCTGCTGCGCTGGCCATTTCCGATATTCCTTTCCATCACCTGCTTGCTGGCATTCGCGTCGGCAAAGTGAAAGGTGAACTGATCGCGTTCCCTACATACCTCCAATCGAAGGAAGCCACCTTAGTCATCACCGTTGCCGGCACAGAAAGCGGCATTGTGATGGTGGAAGCTGGCGCAAAGCACGCAACGGAAGCCGACGTGGTGGAAGCCATTGATTTCGGCCACAAATGCTGCAAGAAAATTATTGGTGCCATTAAGGACTTAGTCGCCAAGTGCGGAAAGACCAAGTGGGTTTACACTCCTGCGGTTGTGAACACTGACCTGGCTGCCAAAATTGAAACGCTTGTGGGCGCGGATCTTAAAGACGCTCTGAACACCAAGAAGTATCCTAAGCTGGAAAGCTACGCGAAGGTTGCCGCCTGCAAAGACAAAGTTAAGGCTATGGCTACGGAGCTGTTCCCTGAAGACGCATCTAAGGTTAAAGAAGCCTCCAAGTTACTGGATGCGCTTAAGGAAAAGATTTTCCGCGAAGAAATGCTCGACAATCGCCGCCGTCCCGATGGACGCGCGTTCGATGAAATCCGTAACATCACTTGCGAAGTAGGTTTCCTGCCTCGTACACACGGTTCGGCCCTGTTCACCCGCGGTGAAACTCAGGCGTTGGTTACAACCACCCTCGGCACCAAAGACGATGAACAGCGCATTGAACTGCTGGATCCTACCGAAACCTCCAAGCGCTTCATGTTGCACTACAATTTCCCGCCGTTCTCGGTTGGCGAAGTAGGCTTCATGCGTGGTGCCGGCCGCCGCGAAATCGGTCACGGTATTTTGGGTGAACGGTCGCTGGCTGCTGTTATGCCTACCGACAAAGAATTCCCATATACGGTTCGTATTGTTTCGGACATTTTGGAATCGAATGGTTCCAGTTCCATGGCTTCTATCTGTGGCGGCACGCTGTCGATGATGGATGCTGGTGTGCCGATTAAAAGACCAATCGCCGGTATCGCCATGGGTTTGGTGAAGGAAGGCGACAAGTACGCCATTCTCACCGATATTGCTGGCGCTGAAGATCATTATGGCGATATGGACTTCAAAGTAGCTGGTTCCACCGAAGGCATCACAGGCCTGCAGATGGACATTAAGGTTCCTAACGTAACCAGCGACCTGATGAAGGAAGCTTTGGAACAGGCTCGCCGCGCTCGGCTGTCCATTCTTGAAACGATGATGTCAACATTGTCAGAGTCCCGCAAGGAACTTTCGTTGTATGCTCCGCGTATCCACACCCTCACAATTCCAACCGACAAGATCAGGGAACTGATTGGACCTGGCGGCAAAGTGATCCGTGGCATTGTGGAACAGACCGGAGTGAAGATCGACGTGACGGACGACGGCACAGTGAACATTTTCGCCACTGACGGCGAATCCGCCAAGAAGGCAATTCAGATGGTCACCAACATTTGCGCCGTTGCCGAACCTGGCAAGACGTACTTGGGTACAGTGGTCCGCATTGTGGACTTCGGCGCATTCGTTGAAATTTTCCCTGGCACTGACGGCTTGCTGCATATCAGCGAGATCTCCGAAGCCCGTGTGAAGAATGTGCGCGATGAGTTGAACGAAGGCGACCAGATTATGGTTAAGGTTCTGGCACTGGAAGGCAACAAAATCAAGTTAAGCCGCCGGGCTGTTTTGAAAGAGCAGCGCGACAAGATGGGCAAGAGCGAAGAATAACTGGTTGTTTAGGATGGAAGAAAAAGGGAGCGCTTCGGCGCTCCCTTTTTTCGTCAAGAAAAAATGTAAAAGCCACTATTTGATAAGATTAGAGAAAGAAGGCCAGCATTCAAATGACAGTTACAGTTCCGGTCTCACTGACATTCGAGGAAAAGACAGCCCTGCAGGAACAGGCGAAATCGATGGGCATAACTGTGGATAGCCTTCTGCATGAGGCGGTTATCCAAATCATTTCCACGCGTCAAAAAAGCCACCCGCAGTTAAGTCCGGATGAGTTGGATAGAGCCTTTGAAGCAATGGCGGATTTGGTTGACGAAAATGTACCAGACATCCCTGACTCCGCACTAAACAGAGAGAGCATTTATACTCGTGAAGACGAGTGGTAAATGAATGTTCTTATCGACACGAATATTCTGATTCGTGCTGCTCACCGAAAGTCACCGGCGCATCGCCAAGCCATTAATGCTTTGCGAACTCTGCGGACACGCGGGGACAGGATTTGTGTTGTTCCACAGAACCTATATGAATTCTGGGCTGTAGCAACTCGATCAATAAAGAATAACGGACTCGACCATAGTCCCAATCAGGCCAGCCGTTTGGTAAGCATAATTGAAGAATCGTGTATGGTATTTCGTGATCCACCAGAGCTTTATGACGAATGGCGACGGCTTGTGGTTCTGCATGGAGTCTCCGGGAAAAAAGCCCATGATACGAGGCTAGTGGCCGCGATGAAGGTTCACCGCATTACGCAAATCCTGACTTACAATGTCGATGATTTTATCCGATATTCTAGCATTGAAGCGCTAGAGCCCGGATCGCTTATTGGTGGTTAGTGCGTCACACGGCATTGCTCCATTTAGAACTTCGTTACCTCAGTGAACCTGAATCCCTCCACCTTCATCGCAGGGACAGCCATGTCGAAAGTCTCCTCTCCCGAAGCACGTACCGTAGGCCCCAGCATCACCACGTTGTTCAGCATCTCTACCACGCTTTGATTGAACCGGAAGTTCAGCACGCCAAAGACCAGCTTGCCGTCTTCAATCAGAAACGTTCCGTCGCGAGTCATGCCTGTCATGATCTTTTCGAACTGCTCCACTTCGCGGATGTACCAAAGTCTGGTCACCAGCAGCCCACGCGCCGTGGAACGAATCATATCGTCAATCGATTTATCGCCGCCGTGGATGACAATATTCGTAACGGCCTCGCCGGATTCATTGGGCAGCGGCAAGCCATGGCCGGTCGCTTCGCCTCCATCGCGCAGCGCGCTTGATCTGCTGCGAGCCACATCGCTAGGCACGCCGCAATCAACTAACATCAGTTTCTGACGCGGGCTGCCTTCACCATCAAAGGGCGCGCCTGCTTGCAATGGATGAAAGCAATCATCGGTGATGGTGATGTTCTCTCCAAATAGCTGTTTCCCCAGGCGTCCACTCAAAAAGCTGCGGCCTTCGGTGATTGCTGCTGCCGAGAAATCGCCGAAGATCTGTCCTACTAAATCGAGCACCGCAGCCGGCTCCAGAATCACCGTATATGCGCCAGGCATAACTTCACGAGGTGCCGCGGAGCCTCGCGCCTTTTCCATTGCCTGTCTGGCTAAACTCGCTGTGTCCAGTTCCCGCAAATTGACTGCTGATGCTTTCGCCCATCCTGAACTATCGTGCGCCGTGGTCGTGATGGAAAACCGCGACATGGTTTCGGAGTGTTCCAGAAACACGCCATTTGAGTTCAACAAAGACTCACGCGAAAGATCAGTGGAAAGAATTCCTGCAGCCGATTGACCTGCACTTTCCACCAATTGAATTGCTTCAGCAACAGCCTTGGCGCGCGAGCCTGGAGAACTGGCAGCGGTCTCTTCTGACCATCGCGCGGCGCTTCTAACCGGCACTGGACCGGCAAGCGGCGGTAACTTCTCATCCGGTTCGCTAGACTTCGCCAATGCTACTGCCTGCGCTGTAACTGATCGAATGGACGCTTCGTCAAACCGGTTCGTCGATGCGCGCGCTGTCCGATGATCCACCACCACACGAACGGAACAATGTCCGGATTGCGCATTCACGTTTTGGTGAATTCCGTTGTTGGCAAATCTCGTCAATGCTGATGAGGTATCGGACAAAATCAATTCAACATCGCGCACCCCTAACGATTGGGCTGCGGCTTGCGCAATGGCTAGACAATGTTTGGGGTCCATCATGCCTGATACCCGCTTCCAATCTTAATGCTGCCGTACCGCGAAGGGCTGGCCCCATGCCCGGTGCCCATCACTTGCTCAGGCTGCCCTTTGCCGCAATTGGGTACTCCCCAAAGCCTCCAATGTTTGCGATCCGCAATTGCTTCGCAGGCATTCCAGAAGTTGGTGGAGATTCCGCTGTAGGTGGGGTTCTTCAACATGCGTCCGCGCTTGCCGTTCTTGATCTCCCAGGCAATCTCGCAACCGAATTGAAAGTTGTATCGCTTGTCGTCAATGGACCAACTTTTATTCGTTTCCATGTAAATGCCGTGAGGAACGTCGAACACCTGCTCCAAACTCTGCTCGCCCGGCAACAAGCTGACGTTGGTCATGCGGATCAGCGGCAGCCGGTCCCAGCCCTTGGCGCGCATGGTGCCGTTTGAGCGTGTGTCGCCAACCACCGCAGCGGTTTCGCGTGAAGTCATGTATCCGGTGAACAGGCCATTGCTGATGATGGGTGTGGATTGCGCAGGCACGCCTTCATCATCAAAAGCGAAGGTGCCCAGGCCTGGACCATGTTCAAGCGTTGCATCGCACACCACGTTCACAATGGCGGAACCGTAGCGGAGCTTTCGCAACTTGTCGAGAGTTAGAAAACTCATGCCAGCATAATTCGCCTCAGAGCCCAGGACCCGATCCAGCTCAATTGGATGCCCGATGGATTCATGTATCTGCAGGGCCAGTTGACTGGAATCAAGGATTAGCGAAAATTCGCCCGAAGGACACTGGTCGGCCTTGTGCAAGGCAACGGCCTCTTCGGCAATTCGCGGAGCGTGCTTCAGCAATTCCAATTCGTCCACCAGTTCGTAGCCCTTCAATTGATACTGCCCGCCGAAGGAATTTGGGAACGATCGTTTTTGAATTTCGTCCCCGGCGAAGCTATAGGCGGCGAACCCTGCGCCCGTCGACGTTTTGGTTTGGTCGATCAGGCTTCCAATGGAGGATGCGAATACCTGGCGGGTACGATCAAACATCAGCGATCCTTCCGCTAAAGTTACTCCAGCATTGTGTCGCAATTCGGCATCAATCGCCATTAGGAGTTGGATGTTTGCTTCCACGGATGTTGTAAAGGGATCAGTAGTACAAGGCGCAATCCACGTTTCCACAAACTTACCCTCAGGAGCCAGCACCGCTTTTTCCTTGTGCGCCATGCCGCTTGCCGCTGCAATTTCTTTGGCTAGATTCGCTGCCGCTGCCAGACCCTCCCGGTTCAATCGATCTGTTGCGGCAAATCCCCAACTGCCATTGATCAGCACTCGAATGCCAACGCCCATTGATTCTGCCGCGGCAACTTGGGAGACCCGGCCATTTCTGGTAGCAACTGCCCGGTCTTTGGTTTCAACCACACGAACGTCTGCATATTCCACCTCCGGGCCAAGTGCAAAATCTAGAGCCTCAAGGGCAATTTGCTTCATCTGACTATTGTGAAAGAATTGGAGATAGGATGGCACTGTTACTTCTAATGTTTGGATGGCTTTTTTCCGATCCACTTGCGGTGGGAACCGCAGCCCCTGATTTTACTACTGTCGATCAGGACGGCCAGACCGTTTCGCTTTCAAAACTAAAAGGGAAAAATGTAGTGCTGGTTTTCTATCCAGGAGACGACACTGCAATTTGCACTAAGCAGCTATGCGAGATTCGAGACAACTGGAAAGCATTTCAGGGTAAGGACGTAGTGGTGTTTGGGATCAATGGACAGAAGGCTTCGTCACACCAGGAATTCAAGAAAAAATATAATTTCCCATTCCCACTTCTTGTAGACGACAAACAAAAGGTGTGCGAGTTGTACAATACTAATGGATTGATTGTGAAGCGCACGGTGTATCTGATTGGGAAAGATGGGAAAGTGAAATTCGGACAACGCGGAAAGCCCGGACCTAAAGAAGTATTGGCGGCAGCGCAATAGAGTAGAGAGGGGCATCCATCGGCCCCCACCATCTACTCAACATTTATTTCTTAACGAGTCGTGCGCAAGCGCCTTCCGATCCGGAAATGTCGATGGCCTTCGCGCCTTCTAAAATTTCAGCGATCTTGCCGTCAGCACCAATCACGAAAGTAGTCCGATTCGCCACTCCCGACTTTGGGTTCAAAACACCATAAGCCATGGAAGTTCCGCGCAGCATGTCACTCAACATAGGGAATTCCGCGCCCAATTCTTTAGCCCAATGGGAAAGTGTTGGCTGACTATCTGTAGACACGCCGAATACCTTCACGTCCATGCCGGTGAACTTCGCAATATTTGCCTGGTAACCAGTCATTTCCTTGGTGCAACCACCCGTGAAAGCCGCCGGGAAAAAGGCAAGCACAACAGGGTTCTTACCCGCGAAAGCGGAAAGTTTATGTGCTTTTCCATCGGATCCTTTTAGGTCGAACTCAGGAGCTTCGTCACCAACTTTCAAATGAGTTGGTTCCGTTTGAGCAAATGCGAAGCATGCAGCTAACGATAATAGAAGGATTGTTTTCATAGTTTAGACCTCGATGTGAGGCTAGCATTGGGGCCTAGTGTTTGTCTACCTGACGATCACTGAATGATATACAATTTAATTGTATATCTATGCAAGTCTCAAAATGGGGAAACAGTTTGGCGATTCGTTTGCCTTCAGCCGTCGTAGAAGCGCTTAATCTCAAGGCGGGTGATCAGGTTGAGGTAGGAATTGCATCCGAACGGAAGTTTGTAATCCAGCGGAATCGAAGTGCTGAAAAGGCCGTTGAAATAATGCGTCGATTGCGGCGACCGCTGCCTGCGGGATTCAAATTTGACCGATTGGATGCGAATGAAAGGTAATGTTTTTTTCGACACCAATATACTGATTTATGCTTTCGCGAAAAATGATCCTCGTGCAGAGATTGCTGAGAATTTGATTCTTGCGGGCGGAATAATTGGAGTGCAAACTCTGAACGAGTTCACCGCTGTGGCGATGCGCAAGCTGGCAATGCCTTGGGCCGAAGTGTTAGAAGCTCTTGGTGCACTTCGGACTCTATTTCCAGCGCCTGTGCCCATTACCCTGAAAATCCATGATGCAGCGCTGAGAATTGTCTCACGGTATGGATATCACATCTACGATTCCTTGCTGATTGCAGCAGCGCTTGAATCAGGCTGCCATACCCTATTTTCTGAAGACATGAGGGAAGGGCAGTTGATCGATGGTTTGACGATCCGCAATCCATTCTGAGTTATTCAGCAGGACGAAATCCAGCCTCGGCTAAGATCCTAAGCTTTTGAAAAGTAGTCAGCCGGATGCGGCGATCAAATACATCGAATCCACTCGCTTCGATCTTCTGGAATAAGCGCCAGTAAATTTCAATCAAGGCCCACATGGAACGGCGGCTCTTGCTATCTACCATCCCAATCAATGGCCGTGATTCCTCGTAGTACTTCCGCGCGTGATTCGCTTCATGACGAAGCGTCTGGACCCAGCCGGAGCTCCTCTCGATTCTCGCAGCATCGGCTCCAAACTTCTGCAGATCTTCCAACGGAATATATCGCCGGCCAAGTTCAAAATCTTCGTGGACGTCACGGATGATATTGGTCAGTTGAAACGCCACACCACATTTTTCCGCCAGTACTAATGCCTGTGGATCTTTGAACCCGAAGATGTGAACAATACACAACCCCACCACGGAAGCCACCTGGTAGCAGTAGCGATAGAGTTCATCGAACGTCTCAATCTTTCGTGGCACCAGGTCGCTGGAAACTCCATCAATCATGTGATGAAAGTATTCGTGGGGAATCCGATAGCGAACAACCGTATCGTGAAATGCTGGCCATACGGGATGATCGTTGAATTTCCCATTCAGTGCCGACGCCATGTCCGCGCGCCATTTCTCCATGGTCTGCGGAGTTGTACTGCCCGCCACGTCGTCGCTTAAGTCATCGCAATAACGCATGAACGCGTATAGTGCGCACATGGCATTTCGTTGGGGCTTTTCAAGTAACAGAAAAGCGTAGTAAAAGTTTTTAGCACGTTGGCGCGCAATGCGTCTGGAATATTGATACGACGCATCCAGGCTTGTCATGCCGCACGCTGAAACGCCACTTCGGCCAAGGCCTTCAGCAGAATTCCAACACGCTCCACTTTGGAAATCTTCGGCCTGGTCGCCAGCACATTGTAACCCTGGCTTTCTATCTTGTCCAGAATGAAAAGACCTCCACGGCTGAACAAGGTCAGGTCAATCGACAACCTACGATCCACCATGCGCGTCAAAGGCAACCCATCATCAAACAACTTTCGCGCCACGGTCACGCATTCGCTCATCACGTTTTGAAACCGGTCATCGAATTTTAAGTCGAAAAGATCCTGTTCTTTGTAGCCGTACTTTTCCATCACACTGGCCGGAATATAGACGCGGTCTTTCTGCAAATCAATTGTGACGTCCTGCCAGAAATTCGCCAACTGCAGCGCAGTGCAGGTTGCATCGGAAAGTAGATTCCGTTCCACACCGCTATAGCCGCAAAGGCCAAGTACCAGCCGCCCAACGGGATTAGCCGAATACCTACAGTAACGAAACAACTGGTCCCAATCCTGATAGCGCGGAACAACTTGGTCCTGTTCAAAGGCGGTGATTAAGTCATGGAACAACGAGGGTTCCAAATCGTGCCGTTGCAAAGTTGGACCCAAAGCTACGAACACCGGATGGCGCGATTGGCCGGCGCACATGGCATCGAACTCGGCACGCCACCATTTCAGAAGACGCAGACATTCGGCCTTATCGGGGATCTCGTCACCTAGGTCGTCAGCCCAGCGGCAGAATGAATATACATTGTAGAAATCCTGATGCAATCGTTTGGGCAGCAGAACGCTGACAACATGGAAGTTTTCGTAGTGGTGCGTGGCTAACCACTGAGTGTAGCGGAGCGATTCTTCCATAGTCCACACGCGACCCATAGCTTGCGAGTCGCGAATGAAATCTTTGGGCTCAAGCACGGATTTAAGGAATGATCGCCGTCTTCATGTGCCCGTTATGGCTCATGAGGTATTTCATAACTTCCAGCAGGTTCGTCAACGGCTCTTCCCGATTGACAAAATCACGAGCAGTTATATGGCCTCGACTCACGGCGTCCAAAGCCTTACGAATATGATGCGGCGTGTGATGGAAGCTAGCTTTGCAGGTTATTTCGCTATAGTGCAGTAAGCTTGTTTCCAAATCCACACGGCTATCATTCGGGCAACCACCAAAGAAATTCACAGTGCCGCCACGACGCAACATATGGACTGCTTGATCCCACGTGTCCGGCTTGCCAACAGCTTCAATGGAGACGTCAACACCACGGCCATCGGTCAAAGCTCGCACAGCACCAACGATGTCGGTTGTGTCAGCTGTTGAAATTGCTTCAGAAGCGCCCATACGCATGGCACGATCCAACTGGCCTTGCCTGCGTCCAATAGCAATTACCCGGGCTCCGTAAACTGCCGTTGCCAAGCGGACGAACATCAAGCCGATGGGGCCGAGTCCGATCACTGCAATATTATCGCCGTGTTTCACTCCCGTTTCGTCCAAGCCGCGGATGACGCAAGCCAAGGGCTCAATCAACGCCGCATCCTGATAAGTCAAGTGGGTGGGGATTTCGTAAAGATTGTAATTGACGATTCTTCCAGGAATGCGGATGAATTCAGCGTAAGCTCCGTTGTTGAATAACAAGTCTTCGCACAAGTTTTCAAGATTCCGTTTGCAATAGAAACACTGCTTGCAAGGGGCAGAATTTGCAGCAACCACGCGTTGCCCAACTTTGAATTTGGTCACAGCTTGACCAACCGCAACAATATCGCCGGCCAATTCATGACCAAACAGTGCTGGAGGCACAATCATACGCGCATGATAGCCGCGGCGGAATACCTTCACGTCTGTCCCACAAGTTAACGCAGCCTTTACTTGAACCAGAATATCTTCTGGCCCCATAGACGGTAGCGGAACTGATTCAACTCTGATCTGTTCCTTACCGTAAAGGACGGCAGCCCTCATTTCCTTCATCACCGTGGATCACCAGCTCGTAAGCGCATGTTTCCTTTTTTGCCCTTGACTGCTTCTAAGACTTCTCTTAAACACACGTACCATTCAGTTCTAGAACCTCAGTACCTTGCAGTTGTGGGCAAACTACAATTTTCAAGGATTTGGAGCCAGGATGCAATGCCATATTAAAACCTTTCATGATGGAATCAAGCGGCACACGGTGGCTAACCAGCTGTTGCACTGGCAATTTACCGCTAAAAACAAGGTTTGCGGACTCTTTTTGCAGATCCACCGACGCGCTATAGGCTCCAAATAAAACACGTTCCCCAACGCAGATATCGGCCCCGGATACCTCAATTCGCTCTTTATGAGAGGTTTGGGCGAACAGACAAATCTTGGCCCCTGGACGTGAGCAGGCAACCGCTTGCTCCACAACTCCAGGTGCGGAGGTGGCCACAAATACCAAATCTGCTCCGCGGCCATCGGTCATTTCCCGGATTAAACTCCTAACGTTGGAAATTCCAGGATCCCAGCAGTGTTCTGCTCCGAATTGCCGGGAAAGCGCCCTGCGGGCATCCATAGTGTCCGTCGTCACAGTCCGAATGCCCTTATGCTTCAAAATCATCGTGAACAGCATGCCGATGGGACCCTGGCCAATCACAACCGCCAGATCATCGGGTTGTGGTTCAGCCATAGTGATTGCCTTCAGACATGTGTTCACCGGCTCAACAAAACTAGCAGCATCGAAACTAACACCATCGGGGATTTTCTCCACGCCGTTTTCAACAATCCAATCCATTACGCGAACGTATTGTGAGAATCCGCCGCCAGCCGGTTCAAAACCGGCCGTGATACCCACCTTCTTATATACGAGGCATTGAGCATAAAGATTTCGTTGACAGTAAAAACATTTCTTGCAAGGAATGTGGTGGAAGGCAATTACCCCATCCCCTGGCTTAAACTTTGTTACACCTTCGCCAACTGCCGCCACCACCCCGGCCGTTTCGTGGCCGTAAATCCGTGGAGGAGCCAATAATCCGTACTCGATTTTTTTCAAATCAGTGTGGCAAATACCGCAGGATTCCACTTTAACCAGAAGTTCCCCAGCGCCCAATTGTGGCGTGGCAAGTTCCTCTATGAAAACCTGTTGATCACCGCGATAAACGGCAGCTCGCATTGTGGGTGGGATTTTAGAATTCACATTCGGCAAGGAAGTCCCCTAGAATCTTGGCCGTCGCGTTCCCTCTCATTGCCATGGTTATTAGATTAGGCAAACCTCTAAAAGGTGACAACAATCCGCGTACAGCTATCTTTTTTCTATCAAATCGGCCGTGGGCATCTCTCAAAGCGTTAAA
The DNA here is from genome assembly GCA_043755435.1 of Bryobacterales bacterium. GTDB lineage: Bacteria > Acidobacteriota > Terriglobia > Bryobacterales > Bryobacteraceae > JANXSF01. Next base: position 51,155 of record JAYUSZ010000171.1, read on the forward strand.
ATCGATCGAAAAATCTTCAAGTGCAGTGTCACTCACAACACGGATGCAATAGAACGGCAATTTATTCTGTTGGGCAGCCTCAGCGACAGCCGCTGCTTCCATCTCCACTACTTGAGCCCCAAGCACGTGCAACTCATTTTTCTCTGCTGCAGTTCCAACAAAACGATCCTGCGAAATCAAGCGGCCCTTTAAAAACGGCTTCTTTGATTGGGGAACTTGCGCCTCAAACTGCTTTTGGCCGGCGTACACCAAACTTGCAACAAACACATCACCAACCGAAAAGTGTGGATGCAATGCGCCACACCAACCAGTACTCAGCATTGCCGCGATCGGCTCACCAGCCTCTAAACCGGACTTCACAGCTTCGGCTGCCAACTTTGGTCCCGGTCCATTGGATGCCATCAACCAACGATTTGGCCCAATTGATGCTGAACACGCGAACTGTACCGGCCACTTTTCAAAACGGACATTGTGGGCATGGCGTAACAAACCACTAAACTCCAGCCGTTCAGCAGCAATTGCCAGTAACGTCAACAGTACCCATTCCCTTGAAACCAATCTACGGCTCGCTTCAATGCAGCATCCACATTGGTTGGCTTAAAACCCAATTCCCGCTCCGCCTTTGCCGAGGTAATCCACATCTTCTTCCGTGCCATCTTAACTGCTTCCAATGGGACCCGAGGTGGCTTTCCACTTACTTCCGCCCACCCAGTGCTGAACAGTGCCGCCAGGTATGCCACCGCATAAGGAATTTGCACCCTCGGCGCATTTCGATTGCAATGCTTTCCGACTCGTTCCAAAATTTGCTTCAGAGTTAAGTTCTCGCAGCCTAAAATATAGCGCTCGCCCGGCTTACCTTTTTCATAGGCAAGCAAATGGCCTTCCGCCACGCTGCGCACGTCCACTAAATTCAATCCGGTGTCCATGTAGGCCGGCATGTTGCCACACAGGAAATCTACGATCGTTTTGCCAGTGGGAGTTGGCTTGGAATCGTGCTCGCCTATTGGTGCTGTAGGATTCACAATCACTACTGGAAAATTCTCTCTGGCAAATCTCAACGCTTCCATTTCTGCCAGAAACTTAGACCGTTTATAGTGACCCACCATTGATTCCACATTCACCGGCGAATCCTCATCTGCCAATTTTCCATCCTGAAATCCGATGCAGCCCACCGTTGAAGTGTACACAACTCTTTCCACTCCAGCGCGGCGTGAAGCTTCCAAAAGATTCCTGGTTCCATCCACATTCGCTTGATACATCAGCTTTGGATGCTTGCTCCACAAACGGTAATCGGCGGCCACGTGAAACACTCCACTGCAACCTGCAACTGCCTTTTCCAGCGACGCGGCGTTTCTCAAATCACCTTCCACTCGCTCTGCATCCAGATCTCGCACATGGCTAGTTGGACGAATTAACGCGCGCACTCGCCAACCTTTTTCCATTAATAGACGAGCTACATGCCATCCTACAAATCCAGAGGCGCCGGTAATGAGGATGGGCTTCACGCAGTCCTTATTTTTCAGCCTGTGACTTTAGAAACTCCGACAAGGCCAGCAGCGGAAATGAATCGCGGTACATGTGATAGCTCAAGTAAAATACTTTCGGAAAACCAGTTCCCGTGGCATGCGTTTCATCCCAGCCACCGTCGGCACGCTGGGTCGCTTTTAGGTATTCAATACCACGCATCAAACTTTCAGAAGTAGTGTCCCCGCCAGCGAGTAATCCTAAAATGCCCCATGCCGTTTGCGAAGGAGTGCTAGTACCGGCAACAAACTTATTGTTGTTGTAACTGGCGCAACTTTCGCCCCAGCCGCCATCAGCGTTCTGAATGCACCGCAACCATTCCCCGCCTCGCAGCACTTCAACTTCACGGTCGCTTTCTCCTGCGGCTTTCAAGCCACGTAAGGCAAGGAAGGTTCCATATACATAATCCACGCCCCACCGCCCGTACCAACTTCCATCGGATTCTTGTGTCTTAATTAAGAAGTCGCGGCCTTTACGGATGGCAGGGTGCGAAGGGCTCACCCCATGTGCCACCAAAGCTTCCAACACGCGACCCGTTATGTCGGGGCAGGATGGGTCCAGCATCGCGTTGTGATCGGCGAACGGAACATCGCTTAGAAATTGCCAATTGTTATCAACATCGAATGCTGCAAAGCCACCATCGGATCCCTGCATTTCCAGAATCCATGCAACGGCCCGGCGAATGGATGCTTGTTGTGCTGGAACCTTAGTTCCTTGCGCCTGCTTCAAGGCCAGTAACACCATGGCGGTATCGTCAATATCGGGGTAGAATTCATTGGCGAATTCAAAGTACCAGCCACTAGGTTCCAGCTTAGGGCGCTTTACGCTCCAATCCCCTTTGCGGCGTACTTCTTTGGTCAACAGCCAATCCGCAGACAGGGCTAACGATGCAACTGGTGCCATGCCCGATTCACCCAACGCATGTGTGGCAATGGCTGTATCCCAGACCACCGAAAAACAAGGCTGCATAAAAAACTCGCCATTGCTGTTCACCATCAAATTGTTAAACTGTTTTTCCGCTTCCGTTCGACCGGCGTTCGAAGGAGCGTAACCCAGAACATCCATCATCATGATGGCGTACTGCATGGACGGATAGATTGCTGCTAAGCCACCGGAAAATTGGGTTCGTTCCACCACCCACTTTTCAATGCGGCGAATCGCCATTTGGCGAAGCTTGCTGCTTCCGTAGCGTTCCCAAACTTTCAGCACTTTATCTACAGCAAGAAAGAACGATCGGGTGGAGGTTGGCTTTGCAGAACCAGCCAAGCCCAAATCGCCGCCCGGTATGAACAGTTCCTTTAAATTGAAGCCTGCAGGCACTGGCCGCGATGGGTTCATCGCATGAACCACCGCCAAGGGCAGAACAATGGCCCGCGTCCAGGAAGACATCTGGTAAATGAAGTTTCCCAGCAGAATCATTTCCGGCGGAATGGAAGGAGTATGTTCGCGCGGAAATAGATTGAACAAACTCAAATTGATTTTGACGTAACTATTAGCAGCTTGCATGCCGCCCATGGCAAGAATACGGGTCCGGGCAACTGCTAAACGAGGATCATCAAACGCTATCCCCGCAAGCTTCAATGCGAAATAAGCCTTGATAGAAGCACTGATTTCCGAAGGGCCTTGAGGATAAATGTTGAACCCACCATCTGGCAATTGGCGCTTCAAAATGGATTCCGCCGCAGCAGTTACCAACAATTTTGTTGGGGGATTCCACACGCCATTCACCGGCGCATGCGACCACAACTGCATCAGAATATAATCACTTTCCAAAGTGGAATCAGCGTTTAAGTGTCCCCACCAGTATCCCTGTTCATGCTGCTTTGCCAACAAATAATCCGTGGCACGGCGAGCGGTTGCCGCAGCACCAGCCACTATGGCATCGGCAATGTGCAGGCCAGGGCTCATAATGGGTTAGGCGGACACCTGGATTTGTGTAAGTTCGGCTGGCAAGGAAAAGCGCACGTCTTCTTCTTTGATTTCAATCTCCTCCAGTTTGCCAAATCCATTCCTACGCAAGAATGCAATCAACCGTTCCACCAAGTGCTCTGGTGCCGATGCTCCGGCGGTAATCGCAACGCTCTTCACATTTTCAAGCCATTCCAAATGCACGTCCAATTCGTCGTCCACAAGGTAGGAAGCAACTCCGGAACGTTGGCAAACCTCAACCAGACGAAGAGAATTGGAACTGTTCTTGGAACCTACAACCAAAAGTAAATCAGTGATAGGCGCAACTGCTTTTACAGCGATTTGGCGATTTTCAGTGGCGTAGCAAATATCCTGCGATTTTGGGCCTTTAATTTTAGGGAACTTTTCGCGCAGACGGTTCACAATGTCGGTTGTCTCATCCAGACTAAGCGTTGTCTGAGTGAGGAACGCAACTTTATCGGGATTGGCGACCGTCAACTTATCCACGTCTTCAACGGTAGATACCAGCACCATATGCTCTGGTGCTTCCCCAAGGGTGCCAACAACTTCGTCATGATTTTCATGACCAATCAAAACAATTGTGTGGTCCTGCTTGGCAAACTTCACTGCTTCCAAATGCACTTTGGTAACCAGCGGGCAAGTTGCATCAATCACTTTCAGTCCACGCTGCTCCGCTTCAATCCTGACGGCTGGAGAAACACCATGAGCGCTGAAAATAACGCGGGCACCAGCGGGTGCTTCGGTCAACTCCTCTACGAAAACTGCGCCAGCTTCTTTCAGCTCTTCCACCACGTGGCGGTTGTGGACAATTTCTTTGCGAACGTAAATCGGCGCGCCGTATAGGTCCAATGCGATTTTCACAACATCAATTGCGCGTACCACGCCGGCACAAAAACCTCGGGGCGTGAGCAATATGATTTTTCGTTCAGAAGTGTCTGGACGCGCAGGACTCAGTTGTGTCATAAGAAGCTAACATTATAGCAACCCCTGATCATTTCTGAAAACGGAGGCACCTTATGATTACTCCAGGATACTACGCCATCTTACAGCCACACAAAGACTTAGAGCTGATGATTGCAGTGGTGAATGGACTTGTGACTCGGATTTGTTACATACGCAACAAAGCGCAACTGGTGGAGCAACTGGAAACAGAACGGCCCTCCGTCCATTGGAAGGAAACCCCCAAGGAAAAAACCATTCGATTGGCTTCGTTTCAAATTATCGAGTTTTTCAAGAAAAAGCGGAAGTCCTTCGACTTGCCTCTGGAACTGACTGGGACTGATTTCCAGAAGTTGGTCTGGAAGGGCTTGATGAAAGTTCCCTTTGGCGATCTTCTAAGCTATGGGGATCTGGCTATTTTTGTTGACAAGCCAAGGGCCGCCCGAGCCGTTGGTACGGCCATGAGCGTTTGCGAACATTTGATTGTAGTACCCTGCCATCGGGTGATTTCTGGCGATGGAACCATCGGCGGTTTTGGCGACGCTTTACACGTGAAGCGCATTCTTCTTCAGATTGAGGGACACAAATTCTAAGAGTTCTTCAGGTTGGTCAACTTCCAATTCCACATCCAACCAATAGACAGGTAAACGGGTCACCACTTCTTTCCAACTGGCTGGCAGATTCAGGAAATCTTTTTGAGTGGTGATTAACAATTCTGCCTTTTCGTGGAGAGCCTGTAGTTCTAGGAGTTGCAGCTCCTTTGGCTTGTAATGGTGGTGATCTCCAAACGTCCAACGGTAAACCACATTTGCTTGCAACTGCTCCAGCGTTTTCCAAAAAGACGCAGGATTCCCCAGGCCGCAAAATGCAGCCATGCGCTTCCCGCCGATTTGATCAAGCGTGATTTTTTCAGAGGATGATGCTTCAACCAGCGCAATAGGAACAACTCGCGACTGGAACATTTGGGCTGTTTTGTTCCACTGCCGGAGCTTGGTGATTAATCCTTCGTACTGCCGTGCTTGGGCGCAACGCGTGAGTACAATCATGGTTGCCCGGCTTAAACTTTCAGGCCATTCCCGCAATCGAGTCAGGGGAAACGGATCCAGCGTATCTATCAGAACAACATCCACACAACGAGCAAGCTGTGTGTGTTGAAAGCCATCGTCCAACAACATTACAGAGGGTTGAAACTGCTCCATCACGGCGTTTGCTGCTTCCCAACGATTCGCCGAAATACCAACTGGACCCAGTCCGCTGCGAATCATCATCTGTGCTTCTTCGCCTGTGTGGGCCACTGAACAATAGCTTCCCGGTGCGAAGACGGAAACCTTTTCCGCGCTTTTGCGGCGGTAACCGCGAGTTAGAACCGCAGGAGTTTCACCACGCTCGCGTAGTTTTGCGGCAAGCCACAAAACAAAGGGAGTCTTTCCCGACCCGCCCATGCCTAGTCCCCCAATGCTGATAACCGGAACTGGAGCGTGTTTCGCTTGGAGTGACTTTCGTTGAATGTTCCAGTGCGATACTGAGCGCCACATCATTACTAGCGGAAGCAAGAGAACCCGCTGCCACAATGGCGGATATCGTTCTGGAACGGCAAGGTCGAAGTGCTGCTGCAGCACTTCCAGAATCCGATTGGTTGCGCCGCGTCGCGCTATCGCTAACTTCTTAGCTTGCTCGCCAACGGACTTGCGACGTTGTTCGTCTTTCAATAGCTTCGCCACGGCAGGTGCCAATTGCTTCGTTTCTTGAAATCGAACCAGCCCCCCGCCATTGGTAAACTCGCTGGCGATTTCAGCAAAGTTTTCCATGTGCGGGCCGGCGATGACGGGTTTGCCAAAAAAGGCCGGCTCCAAGATATTGTGTCCGCCTCGTTGCGCAATGGTTCCACCCATGAACACCAGATCCGCTACAGGAAACAACGAGCCCAATTCGCCCATGGTGTCGAGCAGCAGCACAGCAGGCAACTGCAAAGTTTCGGATCCTTCCAATTTTGACCGTCGTTGAAAACGAATTCCGGCGGCGGATAGCTTGTCAGCAGCCATGTCAAATCGATCGGGCCTGCGTGGCACCAGCATCAGGAGCAACTTCGGAAATTCCACTGACCATGCGTCAAATGCCTGAACCACGGCATCGTCCTCATCCACATCGTTGCTGCTGATTCCTGGCATTGTGCTGGCTGCAATCAGCACCAGCTCAGGTGATGTACGTTCCAGTAAACGCATCACAGCTTCTGGCGCGAGTACTGAAGATGGATCAAAATCGTACTTCAAATTTCCCACGCTCGTCACAGGCCTTGGCGGAGTTCCAAGGGCTATGTAGCGTGCAGAATCCTGTGCACTTTGCGTTAAGACATTATCTGGCAGACTTAAAACATGCTGGAAGAACCAGCGGAAACGTTGATACTTGGGAAACGCGCGGTCGGAAATGCGGCCATTCACGATCACCAACTGTGCTCCAAAACGCTTGGTTTCGCGGAATAGGTTCGGCCAAATTTCAGTTTCCATCACCACTACCAAAGCTGGTTCCAGGGCACGCAGAACTCGACGGATTACAAAAACAAAATCAAGTGGTGCATAAAATAAGCCGTCTGTGATGGCTGCTAATCGTTGCTCAGCAAGCTGACGGCCAGCCAGTGTGGCGACGGAGACGTAAATTTTTGAATCAGGAAACGCGGAACGGAGCCGCGCCACCAATCCGACGGCTGAAAGCACTTCGCCAACAGAGACTGCATGCAACCAGATGGCACCGGGGACCGTCGCTCTAAAAGAGAGAAAGCCAAATCGTTCGCCAAACGATTGCCAATAGGCGCGATTCTTGATCCCGCGTCCTATCAGATAGGCTAGGATGAAGGGCAAGCCCGCAACAAGCAATGCGCGGTAGAGGACAAAAATGAGAGTTTGCAAGCCGCTATTTCTTACTTTGAGTATAGCCATGGCCTTCGCGGTCAACAAGAAAGTTGAATTTCGTGTGACCCCGGCGGAGCTGGCCAATCACCCTCAGCGCGTTACTGCTGAAGAGGTATCGATTGCCGCTACCCCATACATTGCTTCCGATCTCGCGAAGCCTTTGTTTGGGGGGAAAGCCAATCCTTACGATGAGGGAGTCTTGCCGGTGCTTCTGATGATCAGGAATGAAAGTAAGCAAACTATTTCGTTACGGACCATGCGTGTTGAATTTGTTGGACCCAACCGCCAAAATCTGGAAGCGATTCCGCCGGGCGATGTGCCGTACCTTCGCGGACCAGGGGCAGGGAAGATTCTATCCAGCCCAATCCCCGGGGGAACCGGCAGAATGAAAACCAAGAAATTGGTATTCCAGGCGCAGGATTTTATCGAACGAGGGTTCGCTGCTAAGATGTTGCCACCTGGAGAATTTGCCTGGGGGTTTTTCTATTTCCAGACAGGTATGGGGCGCGGCTCAAAAATTTTGATTCACGGACTTACCCAAGCGGCCACGGGTAAGGAACTGTTCTTTTTTGAGGCTCCTCTCGACTAGGTATTGTTCAGAAAGTCATTTAAGAACAAGTCTGGGAACATTCCGAGCCGCCATGCGCCAGCAGGCAGTTTTTCCTGTTATTTGAGAAGTCCGCATGCTAGCGCATGGCGGCTCGCTACTAGGAATTGTTACTTCATCCCTGGCAAAATGGAGTAACTGCTAGATGAAGACATTTACCATAATCTTTGGACTGCTTTTGCAGTTCACCCTAAACGCCCAGCCAACGAATCCCACAATTGCAGCAGTGGTTAATGGTGCAAGCTACGCAAATGGTCCAGTTGCTCCTGGAGAAATTGTTACGTTATTCGGCAGCGGTATGGGCCCGTCAACTCTGGTTACTCTGGTTCTTGATAGCCAAGGTAAAGTTGCCAGCAACTTATCAGGCGTTCAGGTTTTGTTTGATGGAACGCCTGCGCCACTTCTCTATGTTTCAGCTATGCAGGTTTCCGCAGTAACGCCCTTTGGACTTAGTGGCAAGGCCAGTACACAAGTTCAAGTTATCTACAACGGAGTAAGTTCAACTCCATTTCAAAAATTAGTGAGCGATTCCGCGCCAGGAATTTTCAGCATTGCAGGAACAGGTGCAGGCGTGGCGGCCATGACGAATGCCGATGGTCTGCTGAATTCCTCTTCTAATCCAGCGGCCCTCGGTTCGCCAGTAACTTTCTATGTCACCGGTGTGGGCCGCATAAATCCCGCCGCGGTGGACGGTACGGTTGCGACTGGAATTGCCAGGAGCGTTTTGCCTGTTGCAGCTACCATAGGGGGGCGCACGGCGCAGGTTCTTTATGCCGGTGCAGCGCCAGGAATTGTGAATGGCTTCACACAAGTGAACGTAGTTGTTCCAACCGATTTGACCACTGGCGGTTTGTTACCGCTGGAAATTCGTGTGGGGGATGTGACGAGCCAGCAGGGGATCACGATAGCCGTCAAATCCCCTGCTAGCAGACCTGCGACGATTTTCTTGATTCACGGGCTAGGGCAGGGAGCTTCTGGTATTCAAGCATTTGCTGGAGGGCTCACTGCTGCGTTCGGTCCCAATAGCTCCAGCTTTCGTGTTGATGGCGGATTCGATTTCAGTGAATGTTCGGCCAACACTTCATGTGCTGCGAATTGCACAATTTCAAATGGTGCTGAGAAATTAGCGCAGCATATTTTGAGAGTCAAACCCCCAGGCGATGTAATCTTAATCGGCTACAGTATGGGAGGACTTTTAGCACGGGACGTGATCGCCAATAACCGCTTGGCTACTTTGAATGGACGAGTAACGAAGCTGCTGACACTCGGCTCGCCTATGCTTGGCTATCCCTATTCCACTTTTGACCGGTTCCTTTATTGCTCAACTTTGATTCAACAGATGGATGGCAATTGGAGGCAGCAGCAACAGTCTAATACTCCAGTGCTGTCGTCCTACTTGAGTGCAATCCAAAATCAGTGGAATGTGGGATCGTTTCCAGGCAGCGGGGATGTCTGGTTTTCAGCATCGGGTCGATCCTGTGCCAACCCCCTCCGATCCCTGAATTCTTCGGGCTGCCGGGATCGAAGCCCATTTAGTGATGGTGTTGTCTGTGACGATAGCGCGTCGTATTTTGGATCAGCTGCAAATAAACCCACGGAATTGTGGCAGGATCCGGGGCAAATTTATGTTCATACCAACAGCGCAGGGGGTGCCATTGGTTCTGGGTTAATTTTATGCAGCAACGATGGCCGCAGCCCTTCATTGGGTAATCCACCAGCGTTTGGACCGCTCTTTGATGCTATCCGTAATGTGCTGCTGGCTTCGCCGGTAAGGCAATCAATTGTAATGCCCGAAGCAATTCGCGTGTTATCGCTGCCCGAGGATAAGCAGAGGCAATTCGTTATTCTTGCGATGGATGCTGGATTTCCAGAACGCTTCGCTGATGGCATGACTTTGCTGCTACTCAATCGACCTTCATTAGTAGTGCCACTTTTGGAGGCTAGGCTTGTCTCAATGCTGGGTGCTGCTTCCAAAGATGAGCGATGGATCATGACCGCAACAGAGATGATCGCTTATAGTGGGAGTTCCCAAGCCATTCAGGCTATCAACAGGCTGCTTACAAAAGATGAAAATCGTTGGAGTTATCTTGTGACTCGCTTGCTTGATAATGATTTGGCCAATGGCGGAGATTCAATTCAACTGGTAAACGAAGCACTGGCTAACAACAACGCTACGCTGAAACACTACGTCACACAGTGGCGCGCGGCGCGAAAATGATCATCATCGTAGCGGCGAAGCTCGGCTATCAGGTGAGGATTTTTGCCGAAGCGGCCAGGCACATGGGCCAGCAGGTTGCGTTGATAACCGATCGCTGTCATCAACTGGAGGATCCATGGGGCGATGAGGCAATTCCACTACAATTCGACAATCCAGATTTAACTTCGTTGCCGCCCTTTCAGGCCGATGGCATTATTGGCGTCGGAGATCGCCCTGCCTACATTGCTTCCATGATTGCTGAACATTTGGGCATCCCATTTCATCCACCATTCGCAATGGAACGCGCAAAGGACAAATTTCAGTCCAGGAATTGTTTCGCCGCTGCAGGGCTTCGGACCCCTTGGTATCAGCTGTTAAACGCGGCACAAGACCCTGCCTTGATATCAAATACTGTCCCATATCCGTGCGTCCTGAAACCCATTGGACTCTCAGCCAGCCGCGGCGTGATCCGCGCAAATGACCAAGGTGAATTTGTTGCTGCTTTCATTCGAATCCGAAAGCTGCTGCATGCTCCAGACGTCAGAGACAATCGAATTCTTGTGGAATCCTTTATTCTTGGACGCGAGTTCGCAGTGGAAGGCGTTATGCGGAATGGCAAGTTCCAGTTGCTAGCAATTTTCGACAAACCCGATCCACTGGATGGTCCATTTTTTGAGGAGACCATTTATTTAACTCCCTCAAGGGCGAGCTTGGAAATTCAAAATATGATTGAAGCCACAGTCACGCAGGCCGTTGCAGCGCTGGGGCTGACCGATGGACCCGTGCATTCCGAACTTCGCGTCAATGGGGATCAGGCCTGGATGCTGGAAGTGGCCGGCCGCCCCATTGGTGGCCTTTGCGCGCAGACTTTGAAGTTTGACGGAGGCATGAGTTTGGAAGAGGTATTGCTTCGCCAAGCAGTTCAAGAGCATGTTTCACATTTGAAAAGAGAGTTCAAATCCGCAGGGGTTATGATGATTCCAATTCCTAGTGAGGGCATCTTGGAACGCGTCGACGGTGTTGACGAGGCTAAAAAAATTGACGGTGTAGAGGATATAATCATCACCGCCAAGGAAGGCTATCGGATGGTACCGTTGCCGGAAGGTTCAAGCTACCTTGGCTTCATTTTCGCCAGAGCTGAAAATTCAAGTCAAGTGGAACAGATTCTCCGCTTGGCGCATTCGAAACTTTCAATTTCCTTGCTTCCTGTTTTGCCGCTTGTGACGTAGGTATTTCAGACTACTGTAGCGTAACTTTCAAATTCGCAAAATGCGCTTCTGTGCCGGGACCGATCCACAAGGCAAGCGCGCCCTTCGATTCGCCTTTCTTCAGATCATTAATGATCAAGGTTGGTTGTTCATTTCCATGAACGAATAAAGTAGCTTTAGTTCCTGCCACCACGATTTTCACTTTGGTCCATTCGCCGGGAATTAAATCGACGTACGATTCATATTTTTCGGGCTCTTCTTTCCGCAGCCTTTGCCACGGGTAATCGGGAAAGGAAATATATTGAGCGGAATGGTTGCGCCGAACCTGATCGTCGGAACGAGGATTGGTGGGTCGCAGATAAATGCACTCAAACTTCTTCAGATCCGCTGCCACGCGGAACGCTACACCCACAAAGCCACGGGCTCCTGCCATTGCATCTTTCGCCACCGCACCGGCAAGGTCCAGCTCAATAGTTGCTTTTTCAAATTCAAGAGGCAGGACAATCATTTTGTCCTCACGATCAACCTTGTTGGTGGGCGGCTCCACAACTTTAAGTGCCATCTTACCTTTATAAGTAGTTGGTTCGGCGATGACATTTACCAGCCGCATTCCCTTGATGGAATCAAGTGGAATTACTTTGGTTTCAGCAAGCAGCAATGCCGGAGCAAGGAACAACGAATATAAACGCATTGACTCTCCCAATTTCGATACTATCAGCTTGTAAGTTGTTTGGTGAAAATGCAATTTCGTAAGTACTGGCTGTCATCATTGTTCGTCATTATTGCCGCAGGCATAGTGTCCCGAACCATCCACACTGGTTGGATCATGATTGACAAATATTTGGGCGACATGCTGTATGCGGCAATGATCTATGTGCTGCTCAGTTTGTTTTGGTATGGAGTGCCACTGCGAAAAGCGATGGTTTCCATGGTCTTGATGACCGCCTTGGAATTCTTTCAACTAACAAGAATTCCAGCCCAACTGTTTACTCATGACAATGTCATTCTAAGGGCTATTGCAAGGCTGCTTGGAACCGAATTCAGTTTTCTGGATCTGATTGCTTATAGTGTTGGAATCATCGCCATCGCTTCCATCGATTTTACAGTCATAAAAAGATGGAGCAACAGCCGATCTTCGATGCTAGAATAAAAGCCTCCCATGAAATTTGGCGTAGTTGTCTTCCCTGGCAGCAATTGTGATCACGATGCCCTTTGGGCCGTATCGCAAAACCTAGGCGCGGAGGCGGAGTTTATCTGGCATGATTCGCACAAGTTGCCAGCAGTAGACGCCGTCATTCTTCCGGGCGGATTTTCTTATGGCGATTACTTGCGCTGCGGTGCCATCGCAAAGTTCTCACCTGTAATGACGGCAGTGAAGAAGTTTGCCGCTGATGGCGGGCTCGTCGCCGGCATTTGCAACGGATTTCAAATCCTTACAGAAAGCGGCATGCTTCCCGGTGCTCTGGTGCGCAATCAAGGATTGAAGTTTGTCTGCCGTCCAGTGGAACTGGAAATTGTCACAACCAACACTCCGTTCACCAATGCCGCGAAAAAGGGTGCCCACGTAACTTTTCCAGTGGCCCACGGTGAAGGCTGCTTCACCGCCGATGAACATACTCTTGACCAGTTAGAAGCTGAGGATCGAGTTGTATTCCGTTACATCGACAATCCCAATGGGTCCATGCGCAACATTGCCGGCATCTGTAATGCTGGCCGCAACGTGCTGGGTATGATGCCTCATCCTGAGCGAGTTACTGAGCCGTTGATGGGTTCCAGCGAAGGGCTTGTTGTTTTCCGTTCCATGATTTCCGCATTCGCCGCCAAATAGCATGACGATAACTCCAGAACTGCTCGCCACACACAAACTGAACAACGCTGAATACGAAAAGATTGTCGCGCTGCTGGGTCGCACTCCATCCATTACTGAGCTAGGGATTTTCAGCGTCATGTGGAGCGAACACTGCTCCTACAAAAGTTCACGCGTGCATTTGAAAAAGCTTCCGACGCGGTCAAAATATGTACTGCTTGGGCCTGGTGAAAATGCTGGCATCATCGACATTGGTGGCGGCTATGGCGTGGCGTTTAAGATTGAATCCCATAATCACCCCAGTTTCATCGAGCCGTTTCAAGGCGCTGCTACAGGCGTTGGCGGAATTTTGCGTGATATTTTCACCATGGGTGCCCGTCCAATCGCCGTGATGGATGCCATTCGTTTCGGTCCGTTGGACGATCCTGAATATGGGGAACGCAACCAACGCATTTTGAAAGGTGTGGTAGCTGGCATTTCGCATTATGGCAACTGCTTCGGCGTGCCTACCGTGGGCGGCGAATGTGTTTTCCACCCAAGTTACAATGGCAACCCACTGGTGAATGTGTTTGCGCTAGGCGTAATTAAGGCCGACGAAGTTTTCCTGGGACGCGCCGAAGGTGTGGGGAATCCGGTTATTTACGTCGGAGCCAAAACTGGCAAAGACGGTATTCATGGCGCTACCATGGCGTCCGACGAATTTACGGAAGAATCGAAACAGCATCGCCCCAATGTGCAGATGGGCGATCCGTTCATGGAAAAATTGCTGCTGGAAGCTTGCCTGGAAGCAATGAAGACCGGAGCGATTGAAGGCATTCAGGATATGGGTGCTGCCGGGCTAACTTGTTCCACTTGCGAAATGGGTAGCCGCGCAGGCACCGGCATGGAAGTGGATTTGATGCATGTGCCGCAGCGGGAATCGGGTATGAGTGCTTATGAAATCATGCTTTCCGAATCGCAGGAACGCATGTTGCTGGTGGCTCGCAAAGGCCGTGAGCAGGAAGTGTTCGACGTATTTAAGAAGTGGGGTTTGGATGCGGCAATCATTGGCACCGTCACTGCCGATGGAATTTTGCGTGTGCGCCACAACGGTGTGCTTGTCGCTGAAATTCCCAATCGTGCCTTGGCTGATGAAGCGCCATTATACAATCGGCCCTATACTAAACCTGTTCGCAATGTCCCGATGGAGGGGCCAACTTTCAAGAGCGCCGATTTGGGTGGTGATCTGAAAGCACTGCTGAGTTCCGGCGACCTTTGCAGCAAGCATTGGATTTGGGAACAATACGATTTCATGGTGCGTACCAACACCATCGCCGGGCCCGGTTACGATGCCGCAATTGTAAGAGTGAAAGAGACCGGATCGTCAGTAGCAATTTCGCTGGATGGCAATGGCCGCTACTGTTACTTGTCTCCTCGCGAAGGCGCGAAGTTACTGGTTGCCGAAGCATGCCGAAACGTGTCGACGGTTGGCGCTCTGCCTCTCGCCGCAACGAACAATCTAAACTTTGGTAATCCCGAAAAGCCTGAAATCATGGCTCAATTAGTGGAAGCCATTGAAGGCATGTCAGAAGCATGCGAGTTCTTTGAAACTCCAATCACTGGCGGCAATGTAAGCCTTTATAACGAGACGTTGGGTGAAGGAATTCTGCCTTCTCCTGTGTTGGGTATAGTCGGGTTGATGAAGACCGAAGCCCCTGTAAAGAACGTATTTCCAAAGGCTGGATTGGCAGTCCTTCTTATTGGCAGCATGGGCGATTGCGACCTTACACATTTCGGCGGAACGCAGTATGCCAATACGATTTTGAAGTCTATGTGGGGATTGCCTCCCAAGCTCGACATGGCTGAAGAAAAGCGAGTGCAAGCCGCTATTCGTAGTCTAGTGGGCGAGGGACTGGTGGAATCATCTCACGACGTTGGTGAAGGTGGGATTGCCGTGGCACTGGCCGAATGTTCTTTCGGTGGAGTAGGTTGCCAGGTGACACTACCAAGCAATTTGCGGCCTGAGTTTACGTTGTTCCACGAAGGGCCATCCCGTATTTTAGTGAGCACCTCTCAGGTAGAAAAGGTATTGGCTCTCAGTAAAGAACTGGGGGTTGAAGTTGTGCGATTAGGCAGTACAATTGTGGATAGATTTGTTGTGGAAGGTTGGCTCAACCTGCCGTTGGGCGAACTCCGGATGACTTGGGAAACAGCTCTCGAAAACAAACTACATGCCTAATATACCCTGGGACAAACTGAAAGAGGAATGCGGTGTGATGGCTGTCTACGGCCATCCTGAATCAGCAAATTTGGCCTATTTGGGCTTGTATGCGCAGCAGCATCGCGGCCAGGAAAGTGCTGGTATCTCTGTATCCAACGGTCGGGAAATTTATACCCATAAGGCCATGGGCTTGGTGTCCGATATCTTCACTCCTGAGGTTCTGGGAAGCCTTCCAGGAAACATGGCCATTGGTCACACGCGCTATTCCACTTCAGGTGATACGGCGCTGAAGAACGCTCAGCCTTTCTCCGTGGCTTGTAACAAAGGTCAAATCGCGGTAGCTCATAACGGTAACATCACCAACGCAAAAGAACTGCGGGATGAGTTGGAATCAGACGGTTCGATTTTTCAAGCCTCCAGCGATACAGAAGTAATTCTACATTTGGTCGCCCGATCACGCGAGCGCACCCTTGCCGGAGCGCTTCGCGAAGCTCTCTTGCAACTGGAAGGCGCATTTTCATTGGTGTTCTTGGCGAATGACCGCTTGATTGTGGCGCGTGACAGGCATGGTTTTCGTCCATTGGCTATGGGGCAGATGGAGCTTTCCGGGAACAAGATCGCCTATTTATTTGCATCGGAAACCTGCGCGTTTGACTTAGTAAATGCTACGTACATGAACGATGTAGCTCCCGGTGAAATGGTGATTGTAGGGCCTGAAGGCATGACGCGCGAACGGTATGCCCCGGTTCGCGAATTGGCACATTGTGTTTTCGAACACGTCTATTTTTCAAGACCGGATTCCATGGTCTTCGGCCGGCCCGTCATGACCTCGCGGGAGCGCATGGGCTGCCGTTTGGCGCAGGAACATGCGGTTGATGCCGACGTTGTTGTGCCAGTGCCCGATTCCGGCGTCGCTGCCGCCGTCGGTTACTCTACGGAAAGCGGAATTCCATTCCGTCAAGCGCTGATACGCAACCATTATGTGGGACGCACTTTCATTGAGCCTTCGCAAGCCATTCGTGATTTCGGAGTGAAGCTAAAGCTGAATCCAGTCCGTAGTTTGCTGGAAGGTAAGCGCGTAATTCTGGTGGATGACTCGCTGGTGCGCGGGACAACGTCACGGAAAATTGTTCGCATGGTTCGGCAGGCTGGAGCACGCGAAGTGCATCTTCGCATTTCCTGTCCGCCGACGAAATCACCTTGCTTTTATGGTGTGGATACTCCGACAAAACGGGAACTCATCGCTGCCAACAACACCGTGGAGGAAATCCGTAAATTCGTCGAAGCCGATTCCCTGGGTTACCTTTCGCTATCTGGATTGGCAGAAGCAGTGCGTGACGATAATCGCGATTTCTGCTACGCATGCTACACGGGCGATTATCCTACGCACCTTGTAAACATTGAAGAATTGATGCGCGAGAAGGATCACAGAGGCTAACTGCAAAGTGCCAAGCGTCGCTGCTAGCGCCACGGCCATCCCGCATTCCCGCTTAAGGGAAATTGCGGAAATCGCAATGAAGCTGGAAGGGGTTTTGAAGCTATACTTCGGCGAATCCAGCATTCCAACTGCCCCTTTTATCCAACAGGCTGCCACTAAGGCAATGGCAGATGGATACACATTCTATACATCGAACGGCGGTCTGCTTTCTCTGCGCGAAGCGCTTGCTCAATATTATGAGCGTCTGCATGGCGTGACAATCAATCCGCAATCGGAAATCGTAGTTACTGCTTCCGGCGGACAAGCGCTGAACGTTGCCATTCGTTGCGTTTTGGATCCTGGTGATGAAGCCATAGTGCTGACTCCTGCCTGGCCCAATGGCAGTTCCATTGTGGCCATGGCGAATGCAAAGCCCGTGGAGATTGCTCAACCTTTGATTGGCGATCGATACGGCATTGACTTTGACCAATTGGAAAATGCCGTCACTTCCAGGACGCGCCTGCTGATCTATACTTCACCCTCCAATCCGCTGGGGTGG
>JAYUSZ010000172.1:0-34435 GCA_043755435.1 Bryobacterales bacterium
TCCCAATTGCGTGTCGTGCTGACACCGCTGTTTCCGGTCCACTTTAATTCCATTGAAAGTCCCGTGAGTAAGGAAGGTGCTTTTGCGTGGAAAAAACTCATCGCGGGGCCATACAGGCTCAGCGTGTTGAGCCTGCCGGCTGGCGTCTATTTGAAATCGATACGGCTGGGTGGCCAAGCTCTGCCCGACGGCCGACTGCTTGATTTCACCTCAGGCGCGCCGCAGCCAATGGAGCTTCAACTGAGCACTAAGTCGGCGCGAGTTGCAGGTGATGTGGTTTTGGCGGGGTCAGATCAACCAATATCCGAAGCCACCGTTATCCTGGTGCCTGACGAGCCCGAACGCCGAGGTGACCTGGCCGCCTACCTTCACACGTCCACTGACGCCTCCGGCCGGTTTGTTCTGCAGAGCGTTCCGCCCGGCGGATACCATGCTTACGCAGTTCATTCCGTTCGAGACAACCTTTTCATGGACCCGATGTTCCTGCAACCATATGCAGATTCGGCCACCGCTGTCACCGTCGCCGAAAGCGGGCAAGCGCACGTCAAGTTGAACTGGAAGCCTTGATCCAGATCGGTGGCGTTCCAGCCTTGAGAACGATCACCGGCGTAGTGATACGAAAATTGGTACCGGCTTTGTTGCTCTGGCAGAGGGTGGCAAGGGTTACAGATCGAGGGGCGTGCCGGCATCGGTGACTAGGGCGATGGATTCGCCGCTGTTCAGGCGTTGGAGAAATTCTTCGGTACGGGCAGATTCATTGTGTTCGTGATAGCTGACTGCGGGAGTGGCAATGCCGTAGTGGTCCAGCAGTTTGCGTGTGGCGCGGGTATCTTCGCAAGCTACGCGGGCGGCTTCTTTCAGGATGCGTACGGCGCGGAAGGTCATGTCTTCCAGATTGCCAATGGGTGTGGCGACGATGTAGAGAATCCCGGCATAGTTGATGATTTGTGTAAGCCCCACTTTAGCGCAGCGGGTTGGGTTGTTGTGGATTGTGCGAGAACTAGGTTTACGCAGGGGGCAGAAGCCTTTTGATTGAACGGGGATGGAACCGCGTCGCCGACTGGTTCTTTGTACCGAAACTTGCCGTCGCAAGGGATTATTTCGCAACGGTTTGAGGCGACCAGGCAGGACCTTTGCTAGCCTTGGGCTATGTCTAATGTTCTTGTGACCGGCTGTAGTACGGGAATCGGTTTTGCAACTGCGCTTGAGCTTGCCCGGGCGGGGCACCGGGTTTTTGCCACAATGCGCCATCCTGAGCGGGCAACGCAACTTGAGGAGACCGCGGCAAATGAGAAATTGCCGATCACGGTCTTATCATTGGATGTCGATACTGACGAATCCGTGAGCGCGTGCTTCAAGGGTATCGCAGAACCAATCGACGTGCTGGTGAACAATGCATGGGAGAATTAGCCTACTCGCGGTTTTGCCGCGATTTCGAACGGGCGGTTACTGTTGAAATTCTAAAGCAGGATCCTAAGCATTCCGTCGTCTTGATCAATGACATTTCGGAAGGCCCAAATTTTCAGACCCTGGCGCAAGCAGGATTTCCTTTATTCTCCATCTATCATGTAGATGTTTTGAACTACGTGACTTCAATCTACTGCCGCGGACTGATCTCGCCCTTAACAGCGGCGCGCCTGTACTCGAAGATCCCCAAACCATTGCGGCCGGATATATTGGGCCTGGTATTCGACAAGCAGGAGGCTAGTGTCCGCTACTCCCGGAAACTGATCCTGCCCTCCGGTGGCATGGTGGATGTGATGTGCCATACCTACCCGTAGCTGGATCGTGAAAAGTGCGTGGCAATGCCTTGGGGTGTTGCTGCAAACCCGTTTGACGAGAATGATATTGAGGCGGAAACCATGCGGCTGCGTGCGCAACTTGGTATTTCTGTTGAAGCTCAAGTCCTGTTGACATTGAGTCGTATTTCACCGGAGAAAGGACAGGATACACTGCTTGAATCGCTGCAGGATTGGGATCCTCCGCGCGAAACTGTACTAGTGATTTGCGGCGATGCGGCGTTCATGATGGGTCAGCGCTTTCTTCAACGACTCCAAACTTTATCCTCACGGATGAAGAAAATAAGAGTGGTTTTTTCGGGATACGTCACAGGCTTGCGGAAGCAGGCCTATTTCAGGCTGGCGGATCTGTACGTGTTTCCTTCCCGTCATGAAAGTTATGGTTTGACCATGATTGAAGCCATGGCTGCCGGATTGCCCGTGGTTTGCTTCGACCATTTGGGGGCGCGGGAAGTGATGCAGCCAGGTTTTGGAGAAATGGTTCCCCATTCTGTGGAGGAAATGCGGGAAGCGATTATTCGCATGTTAACTAATGCCAGCCGGATGAAGCGTTGTGGGGAGGCGGCGAGGAGTTATGCAAGGCAGCACGCTCTTGAAGCTACGGCAGTAAGGCTAGCGGACCTGCTTGTTAGGAACTCGTGAATTCTAAATTACAGGACTAACTTACGGAAGATGTCACTTCGAGTCAGGAGCCTTAACCTCAACCTGCTTTCTCACCAGGTTCAGCCAAACATTCTTCCGTTCCTGCTTGATCTCCGTAAAAATCTGATCCTTGATTTCCTTAAAAGGCTTCACCAACAACTCCTGCAGCCGGAACAAATAGTACCCATTTGGCAACTTCACCGGCTCGGTCACTTCGCCCTTTTTCAAACCAAAAACAGCATTCTTCACAACATCCGGAATCTGGTCAGACTTCTTGATCGTGAAATCGCCGCCCTTCTTTTTTGAATCTTCGTCTTCAGAAAACTCTTTCACAAGCGCCGTAAAATCAGCTCCTTTCTTCAACCGCGCAGCCAGATCACCAATACGCTGCTTCGCCTTCAGTTCCGTAATCGCATCCGAAAAGGAAACATAAATCAGCTTCGTTGCCGCTTCCGTGTAGCGGTCCAGATTCTTCTTGTAAAACTGCTCCTGATCGTAAAGCGTAACAATGTCTGTATATTCCTGCTCCTGCATCATCGCTTCAGACATAATCTGCAGGTTCATCATTTTCATCTTCGTCTTGTACGGTTCTTTCGCATCAATGTGTTCCTTCTTCGCCTGATCCGACAACTTGTCCATGAAGCCGTAATAGCGCAGGAACTCCGCAGGGTTCCCTTTCATCGCCTCCTGGACCTTGGGATCCACTGACATGGATATTTGCTGGAACTCAGCTTGCGTAATCGGCTTGCCGTTCACATAGGCAATCACCGCATCAGGCTTGTCGGGGTTGATGACGATATTCTGCGCCGGTGAAATCGCGGCCAAAAAGAGGATCGAAAATAGTGTACGGGAAATCATTGCGTCTTCCTATCATAAATTGGAAATCACAGGCTTGGCGGTTCATCTCCCTCGAAGTACGGATCGTAACCGCAGAAGAGCAGGCATCCCAGCCGGTCCACCTCATACAGCACCTCGCCCGGCACTGCCTTCCGTTCATATTTCAATAAGTCAGACAACCCGTTAATGGCAGAGGCAAAGTTTCGGTCGATGAGTGAATCGGCGTGAACCGCCTCAATGTAGGTTCGGGCCGCCGCAGTGAATTGCCCAAACTCGTGCATTGGATACTTTCTGCGGTTCTCCGCAATGGCCGTATTGAAAGCAGAAAGCCGCATCATAGCGGATGCCGCCAACTTTTCCTTATCCAGATCAGTCATTCAATCCTTATATGACACAAACCTGTATGGCTCATGATTTAGGCGACGGGTGTGGGCTTTATCGGGTTCGGAGTGGTAGGAAAGTAGTAAGGAATGAAGGTTCGTGATCTGGTTCGATTGATCGAATCTGACGGCTGGAAACATGTAAGAAGCACTGGGAGTAATCGCCATTTCAAGCATTCCACGAAGCCACACGTTGTGACAGTGCCGGGCAGTCCGGGCGACGATATTCCGCTACGTCCCGGATCTGCCTGGATGCATAACGACCGGTCGAACGTTGGAAGAAGCGAAGCTGAACATCCGGGAAGCCATCCAAGGTCACTTGGAAACGTTGCAGCAATTTGGCGAACTCATTCCCCAACCATCCAGCTTGGCCGATGAAATCGAAGTAACGTTTGTCGCCTAGTGGTCAAGCTTCTTGGTGTTTGGCCAGCGGGCCGAGGCCAGCTCCGAGTCATTCTATTCAGTTCAAGAAATCGATTGCCATTAGCGTTGCCTGTAGTGTTTGGGCGCAATGTCTTCGGCCGCGACGGTCCTCAAGGGAACTCCGCACTAGAGGCATCCGTAATGTAGTACCCACCACTTTTCCTTACCAACACACCCAGCCCGGGTAAAACAAAGAGAATCGAAAATAGTCCACGAATAATCATTGCTTCTCCTTATAATTAAAACATTGGAGCTTCCCTTGCCGTCTATCAGCCGCATTACTTTTAGTGCACTCTTAGCTACTTCCATTCTCTTTGCTGGTGGTCGAATCGATCAACCACGCGCTGGGAAATTGAAAGGAGCTTCCCGCGCCCCCTTCCGCAGCGGTTGGATTTTCGTCCACCTGGAAGGCGCTCCTTTCGACGTCGGCTATCAACACGGCTTCCTGATGGCCCCTGAAATCGACGATACGTTTCAAGTGATCCAAATGGAATCCGTCCACGATTCCAATAAAGATTGGCCCTTCTTCCGCAAAGCTGCCCAAGAAGTTTTGTGGCCCAAAATCGAAAAAGAATATCGCGAAGAACTTCAAGGCATCGTTGCCGGCTTAGCCGCTAAAGGCGTCAAAGTGGATCTTTGGGATCTTGTCGCCATGAACGCGTCCCTTGAATTAGGTCCCTATTACATTCCTTATTACGACAAGCAACAAGGCATCCCAAGTGCAATAAAACCGGCCGTTCCAGAGCGTTGCAGCGCTTTTGTTGCCACCGGCGCTTACACCAAAGATGGCAAACCAGTGATCGCCCACAACGCCTGGACCAGCTATATGGATGGTTCGCGCTGGAATGTTATTTTCGATATCGCGCCTTCCAAAGGTCATCGGATTTTGATGGACGGCCTTCCTGGCTACATTCACAGCGCCGACGATTTTGGCGTTAACTCAGCCGGAATGATGATCACTGAAACTACTATCAGCCAGTTCAGCGGATTCGATCCCAAAGGCATTCCCGAATTCATCCGGGCTCGCAAGGCCATGCAATATGCGGGCTCCATTGATGAATTCGCCCGCATCATGACCGAAGGCAACAACGGCGGATACGCCAATAATTGGTTGGTTGCCGACCGCCGCACTGGTGAAATCGCTTCTCTTGAATTAGGGTTGAAGAATGTAAATTTGCGCCGCACAAAGGATGGCTACTTTGCCGGTTCCAATTTTCCCGTCAACGAAAAGCTGGTGCGTGAAGAGACAGATTTCGATCTAACGGACAAAAGCATCAGCGCCAATGCCCGTCATGCTCGGTGGGATCAATTGATGAGCCAGCACAAAGGTAAGATCGATGCACAATTAGCCAAGACTTTCCTTGCCGATCATTTCGATACTTTTGACAAAGTGGATCAGCCCAGTGAGCGCACACTCTGCGGGCACATCGATCTTTCGCCCCGTGGCGTAAAGGGTTGGTGGGGGCCGTATGGAACCGCCGGAGCTGTTCAAAATAAGGTTATGGACGCCAGTATGGCGAAGTCCATGAAGCTTTCTGCTGCCATGGGTCACGCTTGTGGGCGCAACTTCAATGCGCGCCAGCACCTTGAAAAGTACAAAGAATATGATTGGCAAAAACTAATGAAAGATTTGCCTGCCAGTCCCTGGGACGATTTTCAAGTATCGCGATAACCACCCGGCGCGATAGAATACGTTCGTGAACCGCAGAACTTTCACCACCACAACCGCCGGTGCCGCACTCGGTGCCATGGCCGCAGACACCAAACCGAACGTGCCGATTATTGACACGCACATTCATCTCTTCGACCCTACTCGTAAAGAAGGCATCCCCTGGCCTCCTAAAACGAATGAGAAGCTTTACAAGCCCGCGCTGCCTGATCGCTATCGCAAGCTTACGGCATCGCTTGGCGTGGTCGGGGCCATCAAAGTGGAAGCTAGCCCTTGGCTGGAAGATAACCAATGGGTGCTCGATCTAATTGCCAATGAACCTTTAATAGTGGGCTTCATCGGCAACCTGGATGTGGGCAAGCCCGATTTCAAGAAAAACTTTGATCGCTTCCATAAGAACCCTTTGTTCCTTGGAATTCGCAATGGAAATTTGTGGGATCGCAATTTTCGCACTAACATTACCAGTCCGGCATTTATCGCGGACTTGAAGACTCTTGCCGCTGCCGGGCTTACTATGGACACTGCAAATCCGAACCCCGCCTTGGTGGAAGATCTACTTCACCTTACCGACAAGATTCCAGAGCTGCGCCTGGTCATTGATCATCTGCCGCAAATGGCACCTCCTGCAGGAGGTGAGGAACTCAAAGCTTACGAGTCTAACCTTGAAAAATTTCGAACCAGGAAGCAGGTGTACGTGAAGATCTCTTCGGTCCTTCGAAAATCGTACGATCGCGTCCCCACGGATTTAGCGTTCTACAAACGCCGCCTCGACCAAATCTTCGACGTATTCGGAGAGGATCGCGTGGTCTTTGGCAGTGATTGGCCTAATAGCGACAACTGGGCGGAATATCCAGCAGTGCTGAAAATCGTCACAGAATATTTTGCAACTAAGCCCCAGTCTGTTCAGGAAAAATACTTTTGGAAAAATTCCGTTGCCGCATATCGCTGGAAAAAGCGCGCCGCAACGCAACCATCTCTTTAAGAGCATCCATTGCAAAAACGCCCAGTTCTGGACTTCATGTTCTTCGATGCCGGCGGCGGCCATCGTGCCGCTGCCACCGCACTAAAGCAAGTTATTGAAAATCAGAAAAGACCTTGGGACGTCCGCCTGATTGACGTTCAAGACGTTTTGGACGAACTCGACATTTTTCGCAAGCTCACTGGATTGCGCCTCGAAGACATCTACAACGTGCTTCTCGAAAAGGGTTGGACACTCGGATCGGCTCAACTCGTACCGCTGATGCACGGGGTCATCCGCATCTATCACGGCTCGCAAGTTCGAGTCTTAGCCAGAGAATGGAAGGCCAGCCCACCCGACTTGGTCGTCTCTCTGGTCCCCAATTTCAACCGCTCCATGTTTGAAGGGTTACGCAAAGTTTCACCAACAATTCCATACGTCACAATCCTTACCGATATAGCCGACTACCCTCCTCATTTCTGGATCGAAAGGCAGGATCAGTATTTCATTTGCGGATCGCCGAAGGCTGAACAACAGGCTTTGGCCGTTGGTCACTCCAGGGATAAAGTGATCCGTGCGTCGGGCATGATTCTCAATCCGCGCTTCTATGAACAGGTAAATGTAGATATCGCCGAAGGTCGCCGAAAGCTGGGCCTTGACCCATCTAAACCCACTGCCCTTGTAATGTTTGGTGGCATGGGCTCGAACGTAATGAAAACCATTGCCGATCGTTTGGACAGGTCCGACCTCGACCTGCAATGCATTTTCATTTGCGGCAAGAACACAAAACTCGCCGAAACTTTGCGCGGGCGATCCGGCCGTGTTGCAAAATTTGTAGAAGGCTTCACCAAAGAAGTACCCATGTACATGAAGCTCAGCGATTGGTTAATCGGCAAGCCTGGCCCTGGAAGCATTAGTGAGGCTGTAGCCATGGGGCTGCCCGTCATTACAGAACGTAACGCTTGGACGTTGCCTCAAGAACGCTACAATGCCGATTGGATTGTGGAAAACCAGATTGGCGAAGTGATTTCTAATTTCGACCAGATCGTCGACGCTTCCCGCCGCATGCTTCAACCCGGCACATTAGCCAAATACAAAGCCAACACGGCCGCCCTTCACAATCGAGCTGTTTTTGAAATCCCAGATATTTTGGAGAAACTTCTCAAATGCGAACCATCCTAATTGCCCTTGTCTCGCTCACTATTCTTAAAGCCGCCGATGAGCCGAAGCTCCTGGATTGGATGTACAATATTGCCCAGGCCCAGCTTGCTGAACGCGGGAAAAAGATCGCCGCAATTCGCACAATAGAGCAAGCGCGCGAACGCCAAAAATGGGTTCGCGAAAAAGTATTGCAACTCATTGGCGGCCTCCCGGATTACACAGGCGCGCTGAACCCGCGCACCACTGGAACCCTTGATGGAGGCACGTTCACCATCGATAAAGTTGCGTTCGAGAGTTTACCTTCCTACTGGGTTACCGCAAATCTTTATCTACCGAAATCGCCCGGCCAACACCCCGCTGTATTGTTTGCCTTGGGTCATTGGAATGAAGGCAAACCCGCAGCACAACGCATCGCGGCGAATTTGGCCAACAAGGGAATCGTGGTACTGGCGTTTGACCCAATGGGGCAAGGGGAGCGAAACCAAGCTTGGGATCGGCGCAGCGGAACGGCTCTTGCCGGAGGCTCCACCGACCAACATTTTGCCGCCGGAACACAGAGCATTTTAATGGGCGATAGTTTCATGCGCTATCGTGTTTGGGATGCTAAACGCGCCCTTGATTATTTGGTTTCGCGACCCGAAGTGAATGCTGCAAAGGTGGGCGCCACTGGTTGTTCCGGCGGTGGAACTGTCACAACTTACATCTCCGCGCTTGATCCCAGAATTCAGGTTTCCGCCCCTGCTTGCTACCTGCAATCGTTCCAGCTTCTATTTAAGGGAGCCATCGGGGATTCCGAACAGAGTGTTCCTGGTTTTCTTTCCAGTGGTTTGGACGAAACCGATTATGTACAAGCCTTCGCACCAAAACCATGGCTGATTTCCTCAACCGAAAAAGACTTCTTCACACCAGCTGCGGCGAAGATTGTCTTTGAAGAATCGCAAAAATGGTACGGACTTTGGGACGCGCAAGACAAGGTGAAGTGGGTGGTGGGTCCAGGAGAACATGGGACGCCCTTGCTTGTGCGGGAAGCCATCTACGGTTGGATGACGCGCTGGTTGCTGAACGCTGAAGATGCTGCCGAAGATCCAAAACTGAAAATGTTTTCCAACCTGGATTTGCAGGTTACTACAACCGGACAAGTTGCCGAAGACTGGAATTCCATCGACTTAACCGAATACATTCGCGATCAGATGAAATCAAAAATCAAGCCCGGTACTTTGGATGAACTTCGATCTTATATCAAGGATCTGGCACGTCTTGAAACAGACGCACCGGAATTTGAGATCAAGACTAAGAAAGTGTCCGAAGCAAAAGCAGGTGGGCCTACGGTAGTTGTGGTGGATAGCTACGGCATTGTCACGGACAGGATGAAAGCCATGGCGGAACAGGGTGCCGAAGTGTGGTCGGTTACTCCGCGAGGCTGGCCATTATCAAACGTTGAACGTCGTGCAGCTTTGGGCGATTGGATCACCAACACACGAGCCTGGTTGATTGGCCGCAGTTTGCCGGGCATGCGAATCCGCGACATTCTTCGCGGTGTGGATGCCACTGGAAAGCAAAAAGTTCGAGTAGTGGCCGATGGCGTAGCTGGTATTTGGGCATTGATGGCCGCCGCAATTGATCCACGAATTGAAGCTGTATGGGTGGATCGGACTCCATATAGTTTGCGAGCAGCTTTTGACACAGCAGTCCATCGCCAACTCCACGACGCTACGATGCCCGGGTTTGTGTTGCGCTGGGACTTAAGCGATGTTGTGAAAGCAATTGGTGACCGTAAAGTGTTATGGACCGATCCCGTAAATTGGAACAACGAATTTGTGCGCGTGCACGGACCTGCGTATCAATACCGCTATTTCGAACAGATGGATCAAGGGCTCATAGAACAAATCATTAAGCCTTGAGAGTCCTTTTACGAAGGATCTTCCGGCCAATCGTGGCGCGGGTAGCGGCGGGATAATTCCCGGCGCACTGCTGGATACAGCCGTTGCCAAAAACCGGCAAGGTCGGAAGTCGTTTGCACAGGTCTCTTGTTGGGGGCCAGCAGATGTACGACTACTGGCACTCGGCCTCCGGCAACTCGTGGGGTTTCTATTAAGCCGAAGAAATCCTGCAGTCGAGATGCGACCCACGGCGGTTGGCCATCGGCATATTCCACCTTTGCTGTGCGGCCTGAAGGCAACCGCAAACGTTCCGGGGCAAAATCTTCAAAGCGGCGAGCAAAATCGTTTGGGAATCCTTGCAGGATTGTCCGCAGCAAACCCCCATCTGCCAGGACACTCTTCAATTCGCCAAAGCTCTTTAGACCATAGGCACTTTTTTCAATCAAGGGCCTAAGGAAATCATCGTCAACCGGTGGCAGCGAAAGATGTTCCGATGCGAACGAAAGGCGAGCTCTCAAGCCATGCCAAGTATCTTCTCCCACAAATCGCGGCATGCCTGTTTCCAATGCCCTTGTGGTCAAAAGGTGGGCAGCACTTTCAGCATCAACTTCGCCGCTTCGCGATTCTTCAATGACTAGCCCGTCATACACCAAAGAACTACGGGCTTCCACTCGTTCTTCCGCTTTGTTCCATTCCAAACCAGAAGTCTCCACGATTTGATCCGGGAACAAATCGATCAACCATTCAGGTTGCACCTTACTTGCCAGACGAATTAACGGGAGCCCTTTGTCCTTCCGTTCTTCGACGTCAACGGCAACAATCAGCGCTTCGCCTTCGAGTGCGCTTTCCGCCGCCAGTCGTGCTGATCCACCACCGGCCAGAGTATATTCGCCGGTTCTTTTTCGCACTGCCAGCCTGTCTGGAAATGCAGCCAATGTTGCCATCAGAAGGGCTTCATCTTCTGCATGGCGTTGGTCGCGAACTCCCGCAGCTCTCTTGAGTTGTTCGAAGGTTTGCCGAGTTCGATATTGCCAATCCTGATCGATCAGCAAAAGCAGATCACTTGGCGCCGCCTGATGTCCTCGACTACTTAGCCGTTCTCCAGCGGAAAGTGCGGCAGCAATCCGGCAACCATCATAGGCAGCATTCCGAGCTTCGGCTTCAACCACAAGTTTAGCCAGCCGAGGAGGGAGCGGAAGTCGAGCCATTTTGCGGCCTGCTGGGCCGAACGCACCAAACCGATTCAGCAATTCCCTTGCAGCGTTCACATGATCCAAAGGCGGAGCGGCCAGCCACGGAAGTTTGTCGATATTCAGGTGCAGGGCATCAAGATCCAGCAACAGCTGAGACAATTCCCTTCGCAGAAGTTCCGGAACATCCTGCGCTGGGCGTCGTGCAAAATCCTCACCGGTATAAAGGTGGATCACAGTCCCTGGTCCTGTGCGGGCGGCTCTTCCGGCGCGCTGACGAACGGAGGCTTGGCTGATGCGCGTCACTCGAAGTTCCGGAATGCCGGTCCATGGGGAATCGAAGGCAGTGCGAGCCAGACCACTATCGATCACTGTGGTAAGCCCATCGATGGTGATGGAACTTTCGGCGACATTGGTTGAAAGGATCAGCTTTTGGGAAGACGAGGGTTCAACGGCGCGATCTTGTTCAGCGGGGGAAAGGTCGCCATGCAATGGCAGCACCAATAAATTGCGACCGCGGGCGATTGCCGCAACTGCTCGTTCGGCTTGCCGGATTTCGGCGGCACCTGGAAGAAACACCAGAGTATCTCCGGAGGATTCAAGCGAACCAACCGTGGAGGCGACTTGCTCATCCAACCGGGCATTGGAGTAAGGGGTCCATCTTTCGGTCAGAGGAAAGAGACGCCCTTCACTTCGAATGACTTCGCATTCAAGATGTTCAGCAATTGGCGTTGCATCAAGAGTGGCGGACATCACTAGCAATTGAAGATCGGGGCGCACGGTGCGTTGAAGGTTCAGGAGAAGGGCGAGCGCCAGATCGGCATCCATGTGGCGTTCATGAAATTCGTCCAGAACCACAATACCGGCGGAACTGAGTTTGGTATCGGAATGCATGCGCCGGGTGAGGACGCCTTCAGTAAGAAATCGAAGGCGCGTTTTCGGGCCGGCCACTTCTTCAAATCGAACTTGATATCCAACGGTCTGGCCTAAAGGCTCGCCCATTTCAGAAGCAACGCGGCGGGCAGCCATGCGGGCGGCGATGCGGCGCGGTTCCAGCACCCAAACTTCCTTGTTTGTCAGGGCAAGCAAAGCAGGAGGAACCCGCGTAGTCTTCCCGGCCCCGGGTGCTGCTTCAAGAACCAGGTTGCGGTGCTGCTTTAATGAATCTAGAATGGGCCGAATCAATTCATCGACCGGTAAATGGATGGGCACTCATTTCACGTTACACTGAAAGAGATATGTCTAGTTCGATTCCACACATTAATCCTCCTCATCGGCTCCTATTAGGACCCGGACCCACGCCCGTAGCGGCGCGAGTTTACGAGGCAATGGCCAAGCCAATTGTGGGGCATTTGGACCCCTTCTTTTTCCAAATCAATGAAGAGATTCGCCCTTGGTTGCGGATGGTTTATGGAACCAAGAATCCATTCACCATGGTGCTTTCCGGAACCGGAAGCGCGGGTATGGAAGCAGCGGTTTCCAACTTCGTTCACGAAGGCACAAAATTTGTAGTCTTCATCGCCGGTTATTTCGCGGACCGCATAGCGGAAATGGGCAAACGCCAAGGAGCTACCGTCGTACGGATTGAAAAGCCTTGGGGCGAAACCTTTACGGACGCGGAAGTTCGCGAAG
The DNA here is from genome assembly GCA_043755435.1 of Bryobacterales bacterium. Lineage (GTDB taxonomy): Bacteria > Acidobacteriota > Terriglobia > Bryobacterales > Bryobacteraceae > JANXSF01. Next base: position 12,572 of record JAYUSZ010000172.1, read on the forward strand.
CAATTTTGCGCGAGAAACCAACGATGGTTGGCTACGTTACTGCAGAAACATCGACTGGTGTTTGGCAGGGTGGAGATGCTATTTGCCAGGCGGCGCACGAGGTTGGTGCGCTGGTTATTGCTGATTGCGTCACTTCACTTGGAACGATGCCGATAAATGTGGATGCAACGGGAATTGACATTGCATTCAGCTGTTCCCAAAAAGGCTTGAGCTGCCCTCCTGGTTTATCGCCCATCACGGTTAGTGAAACGGCAATGGACCGGCTGCGTGCGCGGAAAGAATCGAACCGCACCTGGTACCTGGACTTCAAGTTACTGGACGAATATTTCGGTGGCCAAAAACGATATCATCACACCGCGCCCATCACGATGTTCTACGCGCTGCGCGAAGGTTTGGCGTTGATTGCTGAAGAAGGTGTGGACGCCCGATTTGCCCGCCACAAGGCAAACCATTTGGAATTGATTGCTGGCTTGGAAGGACTGGGATTAAGAATGCTGGTGAATAACCCTCACCGGCTATGGACGCTGCACACGCCCATGATTCCTGAAGGCAAGGATGACATGAAAGTGCGCAAGTATTTGCTGGACAATTACTCCATTGATATTGCGGGCGGGTTTGGGCCATTGGCTGGCAAGATCTGGCGCATTGGATTGATGGGCGAAGGTTCAAAGAAGGAAAATATTGCACTCCTTCTGGAAGCAATGGGCAAAGCATTAGCGGCGTAAGCCGGCAACTTTTTGCGGCGGATTGAGCACTTCAAAATCTATCCATTGTGTGACTTTTGATTTGCTCTTTCTGGCCGCTTGGTCCGTTACTACAATCTGCAAAATGTATTCACCGGGTTGGGCGTTGGCATTTAACCGTAGGACCCCTCCGCCAACCATTCGGCGCGCATCCAATTTTCCTGATTCATTCACGGGCAGCGGCTTGCCTTGATAAATCAATTTGCCGTTTCGATGAACCAACATTTGTTGAACTAACTTCGTCTGCTTTTGGGAACCAGTTAAGCGCGGGTTGACTACAACATAAGAGTACAAAACACTCTGCCCAGGCAGGTAACGACGGATGGCTGGACTGCCGTCGGTCCACGCCTCCGCTTTCCCGGTTGAAGTAGTGGCCACTTCGGTTGGGCTTAAACTGACTATAACTCCACTCATTGCAAGCTGCCCTTTTTTGGTATCGGGCACACTGACGGATTGGCTGGCGGAACCGATTCGGGAAGATTCCGCATCACGTACAACTGCCCGCATCAGAAATGGTCCCGGCTCTTTCATTTTGTAATCCCAGGAAAATAGAAAGCCCTCTTTTAGTGCCCTGCGGTAGACATCGTCCGGCAAGCGTATGTCCCGCCGGCTTTGGGTTTGTTGAATGGTGTCTTTCAGTCCGCGGTAGGCGGTGGTGACAACGTCCACAGCAGTCGTCCAAGATTTGTCCGGCTGCTGTACGAAGGAAAGTCCATGCGCCTGGAAATGAAGCATGGAACGGACGCCGGGGCCATTGGGTCCAAAATCAATATAGAAGCAGGTGAGCCGGACTTTAAGATCGTTTGAGGTGAAGGGCGACGCCAGTGCTTCCATCAATTGTTGTTCGCGGGTTTTGGCGGATGATGATGTTTCCAGCGGAACGTCGTTGCCGGTTACGCCGTTGAATCCAGTTTTCCAACGGATGACCAATCCTGGACGCTTGGAGCGAACAGCAATGCGATGATACTTCACTTTCTTGGGATCTTTTTCAAACGTTCCTTCCTGCGGGGAATAGCCGAGCAAGTAGTAGCCCATCTGATCGTCAACTGCTTGCTGAATTGCTGCTGGAATGTCGTTCCGGTTAGCGAAGAAAAAGCCGCCTGTGCGCTTGGCAAGATAATCCAACCCGGCATGATCCCTGATTTGACTGCCACCCAAGCCGGTAAGAACGGCACCTCCAAACGAACCGCCAACTTCGTGTTCTGGTTCACTGCTGGAAGCGTCGTTGCCAAAATTCACGCCTTTCAAGCCGGACGGATCAATGGCATAAAGGGAGACTGCGCCTCTGTTTGCAAGGTCGGTAAGATGGTCCAGCGCTGAAGTGATTCGAGCTTCCATGCGCATGGTTTGGGAAAAATAAACAATGGATTTCCGGCCTGGCAATTTCCGCATGCCGCCAAGTACTTGCTCAATGGTTCCCAGGGCTCCGAGTTCCGCCAATGCGTTATTGCCGTAATCTAAAAACTCTGGTCCGTCGGCAGTTTTCACAGGTTCGGAATCTACGCGGTTGATTGGCAGTAAGCCAGTGCGCCCGGTGAATTTCCACTTCAACAATTCAATTCCTGCGAGGAGGAGTTTCTTGTCGGAAGTGAATTGTTCCAATATGGCTACACCGCCGCCGGTACGGACAATAGCGACAAGTTCACCGGGTTGCATGTATTGCTCCACATACTTTCGTAACGAATCACGAACGCGCACGATGTTTTCAAAGTCCATGCTGAGGTCGTCAATCACCAGGGCCACGGTGCGATTGACTTGTCCTGCGGCGAGAGGGGTCGGCAGGGTTAAAGAAGGGTTCTTCGATTTTGGCTGAAGTATGAAGGGTGGGCGGTTATCGGGGACGTAGACGAGATGTGTGATTTTTTGAACTACGCCATCTTGCTTGATTTCAAAATCGTCGGCTTTGAGATCGGTGACACGCTTGCCGCGGGAATCGGTGACTACGGCGTCGACTTGGACTAACGAGACGGTGATGCGGATCATTGGATCCTGCGCGATAACCATGCAGACCGGAAGCAGGAATAGGAACCGAGCGAGCATACCGTGTTAGCTGAGTTTACTAGATTGGGGCGCAGGGGAAGCTGGGGACCAACGGGGGAGAGCGGGGGTGTTTGGAGGGCTCTGGTGCAAATTGTGAGGTGGCGCAAATTCGGACGCTGCCGTTGCATCGATCCGAATCCGAAGTCTAGTCCGCTTTGTCGACCGCCCGGTACAAGTAAACCCATTCGCCGCGCACCTTGGCTTAGGTCTCACCCATCCGCCAGGAACAACCCACCAGGCGGGCGTACCGTTTCCATCGCTTCTCGAATTCCGGCGTGGGACGCTGCACCCATCGCAGAATCGTCTTGTGCGCCAGGTTAGTTCCCCGCTCGTTCATCATAGTGACCAAGTCCGGTAGGTCATCTTGAAGTTCCAGCACCACCGAACGCACAACACCACAATCTCAGTATCGAAATGGCGGCTCGGCGAACAGCTCAACTGGAACGAAGCGAGACATTCCCCCATCTTCACTCACGCCGCTTACCAGAGCCGTCAGCACGGGCCAACGGGTTGAATGATAAAATCGCGTGATGCGCTACAATTTTCTACTCACTCTTCTGTTCGTCACAGCCAGCATACTGCAGGCCGTCGAAATCACTTACCCGGTTTCATTTCAAGTTATGCAACGGGGGGAGGGCAATCTTGCCACTGTGAAGATTACCGGTAAGGCAACCGGGAATGTTGAGGCTCGGGTTCTGAATGATGGCGGACTGGTGATGCAGGGGCTGGATTGGAAATCTTTGGGTGCGGCAAGGGCTGGCTTGTTCAGCGGCGAAATTACTAAAGTGCCCACTGGTGGCCCTTACATCATTGAAGTTCGCTCGGCTGGGCAAGTCGCTTCGGTGAAAAATATCTTGGTTGGCGACCTTTGGGTTCTTGCTGGGCAATCGAACATGGAAGGTGTCGGCAATTTGCTTGACGTCGCGGCGTCGAACGAAATGGTTCGTAGTTTTGATCAAAGTGACGTTTGGCAAATTGCTTCTGAACCGCTGCATTCCTTGCCTGATTCGGTTGATTCTGTGCATTGGCGCAAGAATAAAGACGGCGTTCCGGAGCGACTCACTGGCGAGGCCAAGGCCGATTTCATAAAGAATCGCAAAAAAGGTGCGGGACTTGGTTTGCCCTTCGCATTGGAAATGTATAAGCGCACCAACGTCCCGGTGGGCCTGATTCCCTGTGCGCATGGAGGGACGTCGATGTCACAATGGAGCCCCGATCTGAAGTCGAAGGGTGGCGATTCGCTCTATGGGGCAACGCTGCGGCGAGTGGCCGCAGTGGGCGGAAAGGTGAAAGGGATTCTTTGGTACCAGGGGGAATCGGACGCAAGTCCTGCTGCTGTGAATTTGTTTGCGGATAGATTTGAAAAACTGATTCAAGCTTTCCGTGAGGATTTGAAACAGCCAAATCTTCCTTTTTATTCCGTCCAGATTGGGCGCCACGTGGCGGCTGCCAACTTTGTGGAGTGGAACCGGGTTCAGGAATTGCAACGAAAATCTGAAGCGATTCCAAACACAGGGATGATTGCCTCTGTGAACTCGGATTTGGACGATGGCATTCACGTTTCTACTCCGGACTTGAAAAAGCTGGGGCGTAATTTTGCGGATATGGCGTGTCATGATCTGTTCCCTGAAGTGTACAATTGCCAAACCCTGAAGCATGGTCCTCGGCCGGGGGCGATCAGTACCACTGGGGAAGGTGCGACGTTTGCGGTTCGGGTGAAGTTCACTGGCGTGAACGAAAGATTGCGTGCCGCTGGCCGGATTTCTGGCTTTACGATTCTGAACAAAGACAGCCAGCCGGTTATGGCGATTTACAAGGCCGTGATTGACCCTAAGGACACTTCAGCCGTCCTGCTCTATATTTCAGGCAAGCTGCCTGAAGGGGCGCAACTGATGTATGGATACAGCCGAGATCCTATCTGCAATTTGGAAGACAACTTAGGAATGGCTGTGCCTGTCTTTGGGCCGCTGCCAATACTGTGAAGCTTCCATCGCCGCAGTTGTGCGGGACTGCGATACGAGTGCAATTCCGGCCTGAGTTGACTAACTGGCGGGGGAAATTGCTGAGCAGTCAGGATAAAGGGCAGCCGGTGCACGCCAGTTCCTATTTGCCCAAGCGGCAAATTGTGCTGGAATCTGCGCTGCTGGAAGACTGGCCGGAACTGAGCCGGATTCTGGTTCATGAGGTATTTCACTTTGCCTGGGTCCGGTTAGGGAACCCATTGAGATTGTCTTATCACGAACTGTTGCGGGCAGAAATGAAGGTTGGAGCGCGTGGGGAACTGGGGTGGTCGGCGGAATGGCGCAAGGAAAAGCTGACAGATTCTGATGTAAGGGACCGGTCACGGAAGTGGCGGGAGTACGCGGTGGAGAGTTTCTGCGACAGTGCTGCCTACATTTATTCTGATTGCACAGAACATGCGGAGTTTACTCTACGCAACCGTTGGCGGGATCGACGCATCCAATGGTATGCGGGAATATTTCGTGCACGGCCGGTATTTATATAATTGAAGTGAGGTCCCTCTGTTGTTTCGTCGCGCTCAGGTCTTGATAGCGAGTTTTAGCTTGGCTATGTTGGCAGGCTGCCATAGCGGCGAGGAGACGCATGCGCGGGGCGTGAAGCCTTTGGAAAAGCGTAATGCTGCCCCTGATTTCACTTTGAAAGATTCCACTGGGAATCCGCTGAAGTTGAGCGACCTGAAGGGCAAAGTGGTGATGCTGAACTTTTGGGCTACCTGGTGTGGTCCTTGCCGGACTGAGATTCCGTGGCTGATTGAGTTTGAACAAAAGTTTCGGGATCGGGGATTTGCTGTGGTTGGTGTGGCGATGGACGATGAGGGTTGGGAAGTGGTGAAGCCATACATGGCTAGAACCAAGATCAACTATCGAATGGTGTTGGGTGAGGGATTGATTTCCGAACACTACGGCGGGGTGACTTCTATTCCGCAGACGTTTATTATTGACCGGGAAGGTCGCATCGGGGCAGTACACGAAGGGTTGCCGCGAAAAAAGGAATATTTGGATGAAATTGATCAACTGCTTGGCGCTACAAATACTGCTGACCTTAGGGGTGGCGGTTTGTTCGCAGGCCCAAACCAAAGCGGCTCCCGCTAAGCCGCTGAAGACTGCTTTTGATTTCAGCTTGCCTGATTCCACGGGCAAGACGGTGAAGCTTAGCGCCTACAAGGGACAAGTGGTGCTGCTGAATTTCTGGGCTACCTGGTGCGGCCCTTGCAAGATTGAAATTCCGTGGTTCATGGAATTCGAAAAGAACTACAAGGCGAAAGGATTTTCAGTTTTGGGCATTGCGATGGACGACGAAGGTTGGGACATGGTTCGTCCACACCTTGCAAAGAACAAGATTAGCTATCCGATTATGATTGGCAATGAGGCATTAGCTGAAAAATACGGTGGAGTGGAATCGATGCCGACGACGTTCATCATTGATCGGGATGGGCGCATTTCGGCAATGCATGTAGGATTGGTTTCAAAGAAGGATTACTCGGATGAAATTGAAAAACTTCTGGCAACTAAGTCCGGCGCTGCTGTTAAGCGCGCTGCTGTTGCTGGCGCAAAGTAGCGCTGTTATCACCGCGCAGGCTCCAGTGCAGACCTCGCTTAAGAAGGGCGAGGCTGCGGAGGTGAAACTGCGTATTGAAGTGAAGCAGGGCTACCATGTGAATTCGAATAAGCCTGCGGATGAATATTTGATTCCGTTGAAGCTATCCTTTGACACGACGCCATTGGAGCTTGTTTCAGCGCATTTCCCAACACCGAAAATGGAAAAGTATGCTTTTGCTGAAAAGCCGCTTTCCGTTTATTCCGGGGCGTTCGAGATTGTGGCCAAGGTGAAGGCCAAGCCCGATGCCAGAGCTGGTATGAATTTTGCGAATGCAAAGCTGCGCTATCAGGCTTGCACGGAAAATGCTTGTCTGCCCCCGAAAACGATTGAAGTTCGTATTCCGTTTGACCTGCTTTGAAGCGGACGCTGCTGATCCGTCCTGGTGCGATTGGGGACGCCATTGTTTCGCTGCCGGCAATGGAATTCCTGAGGGGCGAATATACTGAAGTCTGGGCTCCAACAGTAAACCTGCCGTTATTTTCCTTCGCGGATAGAGTACGTTCTATTGCATCTACTGGTCTTGAACGGGTCGGTGTTTTCGACGAACCGATCGCAGAAGAACTTCGGCAATTTGACCGCATCGTTTCCTGGTACGGGGCAAATCGTGAGGAGTTTCGTAATGCTCTGCACGGTTTGCCGGTGGAGTTTCATCGTGCTTTGCCCCCAGCCGATTGTCCGGTGCACGCGGTGGATTTTTATTTAGATCAGGTTGGTGCGCCACTTGGAGCGATGCCGCGAATTCCAGTGATCGCTGAAAAGCGCGACTTTATCGCCATCCATCCGTTTTCGGGTTCGGCGCAAAAAAACTGGCCTTTGGAAAAGTTCCAAGAAGTTGCGGCGCAGTCGCGTTTGGCCGTGGAATGGGCTGCTGCTCCGGATGGCACGCATCGTTTTCAAAGCCTGGTCGATGTGGCCGTGTGGTTGGCATCGGCGCGTTTGTACTTGGGCAATGATAGCGGCATCAGCCATTTGGCAGCAGCTGTTGGGACGCCTGTGGTTGCTTTGTTTGGACCTACCGATCCAAAAATCTGGGCGCCACGCAGTACTGCTGTTAAGATTCTACAGATCGAATCTGCAAGTGTCTCCCATGTGTTAGACTCCATAGCTGATGAAACCGATTTTCGCACTCTGTCTCCTGACCGCGTCATTCGCGATCTCTGCTCCTAAGCTAACCAAAGTTCACACCATTGCCGGCACTGGGCAAAAGGGTTTTAGCGACACTCTGATTGACAATCCTTTTGGCGTTATTATTGGCCCCGATGGCCATGTCTATTTTTGCGAGTACGGAAACCATACCATCCGTAAGCTGAATTTGAAGACCGGGAAGATGATTGTGATTGCTGGTACCGGGAAGAAGGGCTACACCGGTGATGGTGGCCCCGCGCTGGCGGCAACTTTCAGCGCTCCGCACGAAATTCGTTTTGATAAGGCTGGCAACATGTACGTTGCGGATATGGACAATCATGCTATCCGGCGAATTGACGCGAAGACTGGAAATGTGTCCACTGCGGCGGGGACAGGGCAGGCGGGATTTAGCGGCGATGGAGGGGCTGCCGCAAAGGCTCAATTGCGGCAACCTCACAGTGTTCATATCGATCCGCTGGGGAACTTGGTAATCTGCGATGTTGGCAATCATCGTATTCGTCGGGTAGACTCGAAGACCGGCGTGATCAGCACTATTGCCGGAACGGGAGAGAAGAAGCCTACTCCGGACGGTGCACCGATTGCAGGCACGCCACTCAATGGGCCTCGTGCGCTGGACTTTGATCCAAAGGGAAATTTGTACTTAGCCTTGCGGGAAGGGAACCAGATTTATCGCCTGGATATGAAGAAGGGAACAATTCATCATTTGGCAGGGACTGGCGAAAAAGGCTATACAGGGGACAATGGCCCAGCGAAACAAGCGAAGCTGAACGGACCCAAGGGCGTTGCCTGGTCGCCAGATGGAAGCATTTTCATAACCGATACGGAGAGCCATGTGGTGCGGCGTATTGATCTTAAAACTGGTGTGATTACCACAGTGCTGGGAAGTGGCGAAAAAGGTGATGGACCCGAGGCGGATCCATTGAAGTGCAAGCTGGCTCGCCCGCATGGAGTGTTTGTGGATAAAAAGGGTAAGCTTTACGTCGGCGATAGTGAAGCGCACCGCGTAAGGGTTGTTGAGTAATTACTTGCTGAACACTAGTTTCCATCGGGATTCGCCGCCCACATACAAACGCGGAGACTGACCTGCGCTGGAGTCCGTATCCAGGCCGCCGTCTCCCATCACTTGCGGATACCAGGATTTGGTGTCGAGGATTTTTTGCGGAGAGGACCAAGTTAGAGGGTCGGATAGATCAGCGATGTAGCTGATGTAGATGCCTTCCTGAGGCCAGCGGGAATCACAGCAGGTACGGTTCAGCAGCATCACGAATTTTCCTAAGTAGCGATTCCAATGGACCGACGGACCCCAAAACGCATCGGCATTTTCGGCCGTCCAAGGTATGTTGGCGGGAAGAATTGCAGTAAGATCGCCATCGTTTCCTGGTTGTGTCCAACCGCCGTTGAAGTACTTGAAGATGTGCCCGATTGGATCCTCCCGATTTTCAAACGGCATGCGGGCAACTGCAACACCATGTTTGGACGAATCGCCGCCATAGGCGCTGAAATGAAAGTAGAAGAATTTTTTCTCGCGATCTAAGATGACGGAAAAATCTCCGTTGCCAGAGGCGAAGTAACCGTTCTTGGCATCGCAATTTGGTTCAAAGGGAGAATTGATCACAATACCAAGATCGCGAAAAGTGATTCCATTATCGGTGGAGACAGCTGCGCCGATTTGGGGGGCAGTAAGATAATCTCCCTGGCAAACGTTGCCTGGTTCGTAATGATACCAGCCAAATAACGTACCGTCGGTATCCTGCCAAACGGATTCGATCCAGCGGGCGACGCGGTCATACTTATCGAACATGACCGCACGGGCACCGGTCATGCGAAGCACGTCGGTCCCTTCCAGACGGATTGGCATACCGGAGGAGTTGTATAGATAGCGTTTCCCGCTGAACCAATGAGCGGGGCTATTGGAATCCACGGATCCGCGCATAACTACACGGTCCGCCGTTTCCACATAGACGCTTTGGCAAAGACCGGGACTTAGGGCAGCTGCAAATAAAAATAAATGCTGGGGGCGCATATCCTCTTTAGAACGCGGCGGAGTCTATTAAGTTGCAAGTGTTAACATAAAATAACGAAAATTATTCCAGAAGGCGCACAGAACTTATGATTGCTCCCAGATTGCGCTGGTCATTCAGGGGAGTTAGAGTTCTATCGATAGTTATAGTGATGGTTGCCTGGTCATTTGCGAATGCAGGTAGCTGGGCAATGAACTCACCGTTCCCTGGACCATCAAGACGTTTTTGACCAACGGATTGGCCGTCGGCGAACATTTCAAGCAACCTGCCGGGGACAGATTCGGGGATTGCGTAAGTTAGAGACACTTTGCGATGCTGTGGTTCTCGTCTCAATAGCACGACGCCTTTGCCGGACATCCAACGCCATCGTCCATCTTCGATGGAATAAAAACCGCCCGCTAATTGCGACTCTGAACTGGCATCACCCATGTTCACAAATGGCTGGGTGGCTTTCTTTTCGACGATCACTTCAGCTGTAACTATGTCGACTGGTTTGCCGGGTGCGAAACCGAAGGACTCAAGTCCCATGGCGACGGTGGAGTATCCGGAGTGCGCATCCAAGCCAATCAGTTGGAAAGGCAATTGTAAGTTGACGGGCCATTCGCGTGTGACTACCCGCATTCCTCCGCCGGTGTTGAAATGGCTTGGGTAGGCCAGCTTACTGGTAATGACCATCTCCCCTGGCTGAACGGATTGACCTTCCATTACAGGCAATGCACCGCTAGCTTCCAGATAGAACCTTAACCAATCTCCGTTGACCCACACGCGCTTTTCTTTGGCTTGCTCAGTTAGGCTGGCAGCGATTTTTCGATACTGGTCCCAGTGTTGATAGTTAGAAGTGGCCAGGGCGAGACTTGTGATCAGATTGCCCACTATAGCAACGCGGAGCAGGTTAGCCCAGACCATGCGACTGAGCAAAATGGCCAAGGGTGCGGCGAGAGGCAACAGGTAACGGGCGGATCCTGCGAAGAACAAAACTAGGGAAGCCGCAAAGTAGAACAGGATCCAGCCGGCGAGGAAGCGGTTTTCAAGTTGATTTTTTCGAATATGCCATAAGCACCAAAGCAGCAGAGCCGTGCCGATGGCAAATGGGAAGATGATACGGGAAAACGTGAAAGCTAGTGTGAAGGAAGAGACGCTGGCACCCAAATGGATGGTCAACGCGGCGGCGTTCATCAACTTGTTTTGCAAAGACTGCAGGGCATACTTCTGAAAATTTCCCGCGAGTGCGGCCAATGGCGTGGTTTGGGTGGTGAGGCGTTCGAATAGTTGCCAGGCTGCAATTACCAGAGGGCCCGTGCCGGCGGCTATCCATGCGGGCCTCCATTTGTTTTGAAAGCACCATAGGTAGAAAACGCAAACCGGTAGAAGAAATGCTGATTGGTAACCGGTCATTGCGGCTAGCATCGTGATGAGCATTGAAGATGCCAACAGGGAGTAGGACTTCGCCTCGGCAGCGGCAATGAAAAGAGCGATGGACGCCATCCAGAATCCAAGCAACGGCAAGTCGGCTTCGAGGGATGTGCCGTTGATGACGAAGGCTGGAGTAGCCATGAAGAGAAGGGTGGCGGCCAGTGGTTGAGGGCTCCAGCGGCGTGCTAGAGCGAAGCATGCAAGGCCGGCCATTAGCGAAAACGGGATGTAGGCAAGATGGTTGGCTGGTTCCTTCACATCGCCAAAAATCCACAACAACAATCCGAGGTACCAAACGTTGAAGGGCGGATGAGTGTGACCTTGCATGGAAACTATTTTTCCGTTGAAGGCGAAGTCCACGTGTTTGGGATGCAAAGGTTCGATTAAGGCATGTTGCGCTCCAGCAAGATAATAGACTTCGTCACCTTGTATGGCCTGATTGAGGAATGGAAGGCGCACGAGGAAAACGGCGGCGATGACGAAAAGAGTCTGAAGCTTATAGGACATGAACAAGCAAATCAAAAATAACTACAAACCGCTATTCTAGCGAACATTTTCCGCTATCCTCACTAGAATGAACTGGCTTGCAAGCTATTTCGAATTTACCCGGCTAGGCACCAACTGGCGGCAAGAGGTAGCTGCTGCTTTTGCAACTTTCGTTACGATGGCCTATATCATCGCGGTTAACCCAGCGATTCTGAAGGAAGCAGGCGTTCCAATTGAGGGAGCCACCGCGGCCACCTGCTTATCTGCGGGCTTTGCCAGCATTCTAATGGGGCTTGTGGCGCGATATCCCATCGCATTGGCCCCAGGCATGGGTTTGAATGCCTATTTCACCTATGTCGTTGTGAAGGGGATGCACGTGCCATGGCAGGTTGCGCTGGGTGCCGTATTTTTATCTGGCGTGCTATTCCTGCTGCTTACGATAACCGGGATCCGTCAGAAAATCGTGGAAGCCATTCCACGCGAAATGCATGCTTCGGTTGCCGTGGGAATTGGGTTGTTTATAGCGCTGCTTGGTTTGCGTAGCTCCGGGGTGATTGCGCCTAATGCGGCAACGATGGTTGGGCTTGGGAACCTGCGCGATCCGAATACTTTGCTTAGTCTGGGGAGTCTGGCTGTGATGGCGATCCTGTATGTGCGGAAGGTGCCTGGAGCTATTCTGCTCGGAATTATCGGTGCTTCGGTGTTCGCAGCTTTTGCCGGAATGTTGCCTGCAACCATTGCGTATTTTGACATCAAGAGGCTGACGGACACTGCGTTTGCCTTGGATATTCCAGGGGCGTTGCGTCTTGGCATTTTGGAAATTGTGTTTGTATTTTTCTTCGTGGATTTGTTCGACAATTTGGGAACCCTGGTCGCTGTTACGAAGAAGGCGGGACTGGTTGAGGCGGATGGCCGGATTCCGCGCTTGGGACGCATTCTTACAGTTGACGCAATTTCCACCGTTTTTGGCTCGCTAGCAGGGACATCCACAGTGGTCAGTTACATTGAAAGCACTGCCGGTGTGGTGGCCGGTGGGAGAAGCGGTGCGGTGGCGCTGGTGGTTGGACTTCTATTTCTTGCCTCCATTCCGCTGGCTCCATTGGTTGGAGCTATTCCACCTGCTGCAACGGCGCCGGCTCTAATCCTGGTTGGAGCGATGATGATGAGCCACACGCGGGAAATCAATTGGGAGGATCCGGCTATTGGTGTTTCAAGCTTCCTCACTATTGTCAGTATTCCGCTGACGTTCAGCATTGCCACAGGTTTGGCATTTGGATTTATCGCCTATGTATTATTGATGGTGACCAGCGGCAGGGCTGGGCGAGTCCATTGGATGCTGTATGTAATGACAGGACTATGTGTCCTGAGATTTTCTTATTTTGGGCGGGATTGACGCGGGGCAGGGCGGGGGGCACGCATCGGGCCGCGGCCAAAGCCTTCGTCGAAAATTGGCTCACTTTCCTCAGATAACAGGACCCAAAGAGCGTACATGCCCAAGATTGTTCCTAACGGCACGCTCAGAATGTTAACTCCACAAACAACAATACTCATCGACCTTGCCCACGGTTTCAACTGCCGCAATCCGGCACCGCTGATGACAAGTAATGGAGCGATAAAAATGGAAAAGAGAGTTAGAAAGCCAGTGAAAATACCCCAAAGTGGCGTAGAGGCGATGGTTCCTGGGCGGCCGTAATCATCATTGCCAGTAATACCGGCGAAGCCACCAAAAACAACCAGGCATCCAATAGCGGTAACAGCGCCAAGAATGCCCAAAATAATCATGAGGGACCCTAAAGTCTTAATATGTTCTAACATTGACAGCGAATACTATCTTATCAGTACAGGGTGGAAGGCTACCGGAAATTCTCAACCAGCATTAAGTCACTGCCTCTTTGATCGATCTGAGTGAACAATAACCATCGTTCATCGGGAGAAAGACTGAACCCCATATGCGTCCGCTTGTCGAGCGTGGCGATTCGCTGCGTCTGTCCGGTGGCGAAGCTTAGGAATTCGATCTCCGAACCTTTGACAGATGTAAAGTAAACCCCACTACTCCCCAACTTGAAATTCTCCGATGAAAAATTCTTTATGACCTGACTTTCTTCTCTGTCCTGAATCCGAACTTTCCACAATCCCGAATCAGGTCCAAGATAATACAGAAACTGGCCATCAGGTGATTCAGCGTGAGAATAACCTGACCCACTTTTGGTGATCTGGATTGAATCCCCTCCCGCCGCCGGCGACTTCCATAGCTGATAATTCCCTCCGCGGTTAGAGGCGAAATAGATGAATTTTCCGTCCTTCGACCAGATCGGGTTAATTTCATTGGAGGGGTCCTTGGTAAGCCGTCGCGGCTTGCCACCCTGTGAACTGATGACATAGATATCGGGCTGCAGTTCAGCACGAGAGTCAAAGGCTATCCAGGCACCGTCTGGCGACCAGGAGGGGGATCTGGTGAAAGGGCCGCCGAAGGAAGTCAACTGATTGGAATTTGAGCCATCCGCATCGCAGACCCAGATTTCAAAGCTTCCTGACCGGTTGGACGAGTAGGCGATCCTTTTGCCGTCCGGAGAGTAGCTCGGCGTGTGTTCCATTCGTGTTGAGGAAATCAGCTTCACCGGCGGAGTCGCCCGGGAATTGGCAGCAGGAACTTCTGCGCGCCAGATGTCGATGTCCGTGGTGTCTTTTTGATAAACCAAACGACGCCCGTTCTGCGAGATGGCCGGGTGGCCGCCACCTTCCCCGACTGAAGAAAGGCGCACTGGTTTCCTTGACCCGGCAGCGGGCATCCTCAAGAGGTTCAACGATCCAAACTGGCCGGTGGAGAAAATGATTTCCCGGCCGTCTGGGGTCCAGGCCGAACTGGGAGTCCAGGAGTTTTCAAAGGTGAGTCTCTTGGGCTCCCCCTTTGGAACCATTCCCTCAGTCAAATCCAATTGATACAGGTCGGCGACCGTGGTCATAACGTTCCGGCTGAAGACCAAGCGGCTGCCGTCGGGCGAAAAGGCTGGACTCCCGTCGCCTAAAATTTGTTTGGGCGGGGTAGTCAGCGTTCGTTTTTCTCCTGTTTCGACCGACATGAGGAGCAATCCAATGGGACTATCGAGCTTTTTGATTCTCACAGTGGCTAGCCACTTGCCATCAGGAGACCAAGCAAGTTTTGGGCCGTTGATCGCCATTTTTCCAGAGCCAATGTCACCCAGTTGGCGCTCAGGGCCTCCTAGGGCTGGAATTAAAACTACTTCAGTGCTCGTGACCGTTGTCCGAAGAAAAGCGATGGAGCGGCCGTCTGGCGACCAAGCGGGGCCATATTCAGTTCTGGGATCCTTTGTAAGTCGTAATGGTGTTCCCGTTCCGATCAGCTTCACATAAATATCGGAATTATCATCTTTCTCACCAGTCCAGGTGAACGCCACTTGGTTCCCATCGGGAGAAAAGCTGGGTTCCGTCTCAGAGCCTGAATAAGTTGTGAACGGAACGGCGACCAATGGCTGTTCGGGAGCAACGCGCCCAGGGCGCAGAAGCCAGAGGGCTCCAGCAAGCAAAAGTGTTCCTAAGATCGCGACCGGAAGGAGCCAGCGACTTTTGCGGCGAACGATAGGAAGCGGCGGGGACGAAGGGGTTGGAGAAGCTGAAGAAGCTGGCCGGAGCGATCCCGACTCAGATTCCTGGCGAAGTTCGTCGAGTGCGATCTTAGCATCGATCATATGCTGGAACCGGCGGTCAGGGTCTTTGCGCATGCATCGTGAAATGATCCGTTCCATTTCCGGCGGCGAGGTGTCCACCAATTCCCGGAGCGACCGTGGTTCATCGCGAATGATCTTCGTGAGGGTGGATACCTTTGTCTCGCCCTGGAACGGCCGCTGCCCGGTTATCATTTCGTAGAGCATTGAGCCGAAGCTGAAAATATCCGAGCGGGAGTCCATCTTCTTGCCTTCAGCTTGTTCAGGCGACATGTAGGCAAGCGTGCCCATGATGGTACCTTCTTCAGTCTCCGGCGCGCCTTGTCGCAGGTCCACCACCGTTGATCCAGTTTCACTGTCCACGGGAGTAGGCTCCAAAGAGCCTGGGTCCACCAGTTTCGCCAGCCCGAAGTCCAGAATCTTGATCAGCCCATGTTCGGTCACCATTACATTGGTGGGTTTCATATCGCGATGAATGATGCCAGCCGCATGAGCGGCAGCCAATCCATCGGAGATCTGGACGGCAAATTTCAAAGTATCGGAAAGCGATAGTCGTTTTGCGGCGATCCGTTCCTGCAGCGTCTCGCCGCGCACAAATTCCATGGCGATGTAGTCGACACCGTCTTCGCAATTGATATCGTAGATCGTGACGATGTTGGGATGATTCAACGCCGAGGCCGCATGGGCTTCCTGCACAAAACGGCGCTTACTCTCGGAGTTTGCAATCTTGTCAGCCCTCAAGATCTTGAGAGCGGCGAAGCGATTCAGGCGGGTGTCGCGCGCTTTGTAGACGACGCCCATTCCGCCATCACCCAGTTGCTCCAAAATTTTGTACTGCGACAGAGTGTGTCCAATCACTTTGATGCTTCCAGACCACCTTTTTCAAGGAATGCAATTGCACGCAGCAGGACTTCGTCGCGCCCTGAGCGAACGCCCTCAATTGTGGGACTAACCTCTACATCGGGAAGCAACCCGATGCGCTGTAGTTGCTTGCCGTCAGGCCAGCGAACGTCATGACCGCTGAAGTTGATCCTGATCCCGCCGGGAGCATGAAAATATGTGACATCCCCATTTGCTCCCGTAGTGGGGCTTCCTACGAATACTGTTCCGTTCGCAGTCTTATAGAACAAACCGCTGTGTTCGGATTGGCTGATTGCTCTTTCGTCGATCAGCATTATAGTCTTCCCGCTGTAGTGCGGTTTGTTCGTGGTGGGAATTCTCTGTTCAAAGAGCATACTTGTCACCGTGTTTCCCGCAACATTATTTGGACTGACAATGTTGCGTCTGAATTGGGCGGCAATGGGGGCTGGCTTGGCCGACAGACGCGGGGCGATGCTCCAGGCTGTGCCTTGGGGATAACCGCGCATGTCCATGATGATTGCAGTGGTGTCCCGAAATTTGTCGAACATTGCGTCTACTTGGCTATTGGTTATGCGTTCCAGATCCACATAGCCGATCTGCGGAGTGACTAGTCGAAATACTTCCCCGGTTCTGAAAGGACGGATTTTTGCCGCATTGGCTGAGGCACGACTTACTTCAACCTCGCGCTGGGTGCCCTCGACGCCACTAATTCCGAGACGCGTGACAGACCCATTGGGACCGTTTAGAAGCATCTGCATCACCCTGCTCATCATCGACTGCGGAGTGGATGCGGAAATGTGCGCGGTTAATTCGTCGATTCGGTTTTTAACCGGACTGCCGTCGATCATAGTGACGACATCGCCAAGAAGTATTTTATCCGCCAAGCTGGTATCAAGAACGCGCGTGACCACTGGCCGATCCTCAATCCAACGGACTTCAATGGCAGGGGGAGCGCCGTAGAAAGCAGAAAGTTCCCTGCTTGAAACGAAACAATGCGTGTCATGGGTGTGCGCTACCATTTCCGCTACTGCCAGATGGTATGCTTGCGCGTTTTCGGTGTTGCGCATTTTTGTCAGAAACTGTGCCAACACGCTGTCCCAATCTTCTCCGTACAGATGATTGTAAGGGTGGAAGTAATGAAACACACCCCAGATTCGGGCAGCGGCGAGCATGCGGTACTCCGCTGACGGATAGGCTTGATCTGCGTAATTTTTTTCAGCAAAATTGGCAGGTGGAAGGACTCGTTTCGTACGCGTTGGCGGCTGCCAGGTAGCGGTCCGTGCAATTTCCATGGCTTCTTTTAACGCTTCTTCACCCGTCTTATTCAATACAACGTTTGCAGCGACGCCAGTTGTTCCATCGGGGTAGACCATTTCCCGGGTCCTAACCATGACTCGCAGATTGCCGAGCACGGCCACCGAAGAGCTCAATTCAACCTGTTCGTCACTTATGGGATCCTCCGACACAATCGCCCCGGCACCAGAGGATTGAATGGCGAAAGCAACCGGTGGAATTAGTGTCTTGCTGTTAACAAGGAAGACTGGCTGTATTGGATTTGGAGAAGCCTGAAGCGTGAGTGCGTCCTGCATCTCCCAGGTAGAATGATAACCACCAGACCCATCGGCCGGTGCGTAGCCGGAATGCCGCCGCGTCACAAATCTGGGGCCGAACGAAACATTTCGCAATGGCAGCGAGGGAGGTAACAAATTAGAGCCTAGTTTGGATCCGCGAAGATCGAACACCACACTCGTGGCTCCCGTCAAATTCCTTAAGAGGGAATTTCGAGACGCCATACCCTGCGTCATGTCGCCGGCTTCGAGTCGCACCAATGTGACTCCTGCATCCGCGACCTTTACGGCGAGCACAGGGAGATAAGAATCGGATTGATCGGGAAAGGAGGCTAAGCGAGTGTTGGGGTCCTGAAGAACAGCGAGCATCTCAGCTATGGCTTTAGAGAAATCCTCATTCGACTTGGCCTGGAGCACTTTTGGAGCGGTTTCGGTAAAGGCGCGGTCCCAATCGATTTCTGTGGAGGTGACGCGTGGGTGGAAGTACTTAACATAGTTCCACAGCCGCGCGGTTGCCGCTAGCTTTTCATTAGAGTCTTCAGCGTGACAGAAGTTGGCAACAACGACAACAAGAGCAAGTATTCGCCGCATAAAAACATCCCCACCTTATATCCAGTCGAAATTATATCGAATTATAGGGATTTATGTTTCTTTGGCTTGGGAGGAGAGAGAAAAAATGTACTTCACAAAGAAATCGGGCCGACCATAATTGGCCGGCCCAGAGTGCCTCTGCTAAATTTGACTTGGAGGGTCATTGCACACCGAACGAATTCTTACTTTTCTACTTGCAGATTGTTAGTTACCCCAAACACTCCTGCAACGGAATTGGCCTGTATGTTGGCAATGTTGCTATCCATTTGACGGGCCACTACGCCTTCCAGCGTTACATTGCCGTTCTTCACAATGATGTGAATGGACGGGTTGGATCCCAGTGCATAGCGATTGAGCGCTGACTGACCGTAGACGTTGCGCGCCACGCGGAAACGGAGTTGGTCGTCAAAGCTGGACAACGGCAGCACCTCAAGCTGGTTGTTGACTGCGGTGACTCCTTCAATGCGTTTCACCACATTGGCTGCGTCTGATTTCAAAGTTGGCCGGTTCACTTGACCGATAAGAGTCACCGTGCTACCTTCCACGTTGAATTGCAGGTTGTCGAAAATTCCGAAGTAGGGCAGCATCAAAAGCTCGTGGCGAACTTTCGCTTCTAGCCGTTCCTGGTGCGGATTGGGGTTGCTGTTGTTGGGCGTGGCGAAAGCGAAGCTTGCGGCCAACGCCATGGTCATTGTCAATTGGTTGATTGTGCGTTTCATGTTTGGCTCCTTCACTTCAGTAAACGCAAATGGAGCCCTGGCGGTTGCAGAATCTGGCCGAATTTACGATACATTTACAAATTGGTGGAAAAGCACCGCGTGGTGTTTTTCAGCACTTTATGTGGTTTTATTGCTTGAAGTTGACGGCTATGGAGTCCGCCGCTTCTAATACGCGGGGCTTTAACTCCGGCACTTGAAAAAGGCGGAGGGCGGTTTCAACGGGCTGTGGAGAATTCAGTTCCCCGGTTCCTGCACCCAGTTCATTCAGTTTGCGTGCAGATACTAAGACACGAGTTTCAAGCGTGCCCACAGCTTTATTGAACGCATGATTGGTGCGTTCCAGATGCTTATGAATGTCGTCGAAGTGTTCGGCTAAGGTGCGGATGCGATCGTATAGCGCTTTGCCGAGATCACGAATTTCGGCGGCATTAACAGATAGCTTTTCCTGTTTCCAGCCGTAAGCGACAGACTTAAGCAGTGCGATGAGTGTGGTTGGCGTTGCCAGGATCACCCGCTGCTGAACACCGAATTCAATCAATTCAGGATCCTGTTCCAATGCGGCTGAAAAGAAAATTTCACCTGGAAGAAATGCCACTACAAACTCAGGGGATTGATCGAATTGATCCCAATAATTCTTCGAGGCTAATCGCGTCAAGTGTGTACGAATTTGTTGGGCGTGGACTTTAAGGCGCTCTGCGCGGATGGCAGGAGTGGGTGCATCAATTGCTTCCAAATAGGCGGAGAGAGATACCTTCGAATCCACCACCACCATGCGATCATTGGGAAGTTTTATGCTCATGTCGGGACGCAAACGGCCCTGTTCGGTGGTGACAGATTCCTGCTGAATGAAATCGCAATATTCCAGCATGCCGGCGATTTCAACAACGCGGCGCAATTGAATTTCACCCCAACGTCCGCGGGTTGCCGGTGCGCGAAGAGCGTTCACCAGATTCGCAGTCTCTGATTGAAGTTGCATTTGGGTAGAGGCCATGGCCTGCACTTGTTCCTGAAGTCCGGCGTAGGCCCCGATGCGCACTTTTTCCATGTCCAGAATTCGGGTGTCGACTTTTTCCAGGGATTCGTGAATCGGTTTTAGAGCATCGGAGATAGCGTTTTGACGGACATCCAGATCACCTTTTGCTGATTCCTGGAAGCGGCTGAGCGTTTGATGGGCAAGATCAAGAAATGTCTGGTTGTTGTTTTTCAAGGCATCGGCTGCCAGGGCCTGGAAGTTAACCATCAATTTTTGATGGGAATCTTCCAGTGACTGCACTTTTTCAAGAGAGCTTGTATTTGCTGCATCCAGTTTTGCTGCCAATTCCGCGGCTGTCGCCCGCAAGGATGAGTTGAGCGCAGCCAATTGAGCGCCTTGGTTCTTTTCCTGTTGTAACTGACTCTGGAGGGCGGCAATTTGTGAATCGCGAGCTCGCAGACGTTCTGCAAGCGGAGCTATTTCAGCTGCAGTTCGAAGCCCCATGAAGAAATACACTGCCACAGCGCCAAGGAGAAGACTTGCAAACGCAAAAAGGAAAATCCAAAGTTGGTCCATAAAACAAAACACCACCCTTCTGTTTTATTGTACCGGAGGTTGGTATTCCATTCTAGAGAGGTGGAACGTCCTCAGCTTGGGGTTCCTGCGGGTTGCGGATAACTCTGCGGCGGCGCCCTGGCCGTCGGCCTTCCGCGGGTGGCTTGGTGTCTATGACGGCGGCTGGCATCGGACCAAGAAACCTGGCCAATTCAACAACCGGTGATTTTCCGTCGCGAAAAACCTTTAACTGAACTTGAACGTCCCCTGATTTGCGAACGTAGGAACAGGCGCCTAACATGAGGGCGTCTGAAGTGATTGTCTGCACAGTTTCACCGTTCGCTTCTCTAAACCGAATTTCCGCGGTACTTGCTTTCCACCCACGGATTCTTTCCTTATCCCAACGCACTCGTAATTCCTGATTTTCTTCGCTGACGCTCAAGCCGAGGTTGGGCTGATGGGTATCGGAATAGTATAGAAAACCTAGCCGCGCCACAACACCGAGCAAGGATCCGGCAACAATCGAAAGAAGCGTTGCCAGCAACCTTCGATAGTTGAGCCTTGGCCGCAGTTCTTCGCGGACGAAAGGAACTTCGTACGTTGGAGCCATTTCACGGTAGGTGCGGGAAGGAGCCTGCACGGCCATTTCCGATTCGACGGGTTCCTGCACAATTTCGTGTTTCACATCTGGAGGTGCCGGAGTCCATTCGCGCTTTTCACGCAACGGTCTTTTTTCCACGGGAGCGGCAGGCAGGACGAATTCCTGCAGGCAGGGATCGATGGGCGTTTGCGATCCGTTGCGAAAGAAATAACCAGCCTGAACCGGTTGAAACCTGGAAGGTTTCACGACAAGCGCGATTTGCCAATTTTCCGGGAAGTACTTTTCCCAGAAAATGCCATCTTCAATACGAATGGAAATATCTGAGCGGGTGTGGGAAACAAACCAGCCCACTGGTTCCAGCCCCATTAATTCTGTTTCTTTGTTGACTTCCTCCAACAAGCGGTTAAACCCTGACTCGTCCTTTGGAGACAACTGAAAGGAAGGTCCGTTAGCATGTTCACATGCGATGGGGCGCCAAGCCTTGATTTTGATTTGCTGGCCTTCGTGTGAACCAAAAAGCACACCGCCAACTTCGATTCCGCCGCGTGCCAAGCGTAAATAGCCATCCACTGCGAAATCACGGATCTGGGTCAAAACGGTTTCCACCGTCATGATTTCCAGATCGTGTCCGGGCGCCTTCCAACTATGAAAAGAAAGTTCGTCTGCTTCAGTCACTTGTCATCAATTATAGTAGTCAGTACTACCTGCCCATGGCTACAACAAAAAACATTCCAGATTTTCCTAGATACCGCTATTTTGACATTCTAGTTAATTGTTTTGTGGTTGCGCTGTTGATTTCCAATCTTGTAGCGCCAAAATTGACCAAGATTGGGCCACTTGTGT
>JAYUSZ010000173.1:0-12007 GCA_043755435.1 Bryobacterales bacterium
TGCCTCCGAAGCAAAAGGTCGCACGTTCGAATCGTGCCGGGCGTACCAACTTACTGACCAGTTTTGGCTCGTTTGTAACGTGGTTTCCCCATCACGGTATTCAGACGTCCTGCTACTATCGACTCAAACTCAACCCTCCTTGGCGACAGGAGCGGCAGACACCGAATGTGCTGCCGTTGCCGACTATATTTGCGCATCGGTTGGTAATGCTGGCCAATTCCCCTGGGCTCAAAGTTCCGCCCTTGAATGGGGTCTCGGTTGTAACGGATGTTCCTGCTTGAGTACCGGCGTGTAGAGTGGTTCCAAATGCCTGTACCCCTCCTGCCAATGGGAACGGGGCCGTTCCCGCCAGCGCCGCACTGTTGGTGCAATTGGTACCTGTGAAATTCGGGCTTGCGGCCGTATTCACTAACTTGATTACCACTGAATTGGGTATTACTCCCGTCAGAGTGTTGCTCACAAGATCACTGTTGACTGAGAGTGACGCAAGTCCATTGGGTGTGATCAGGCACGAGCAACAAGAGACCAATTGTTCATCGGGCGAGAATGTATAAGCGTTCACGCATATATTGCCGGCCTGACCGCCAAAGCCAGGACCGTTTAGAGCTGCACCGTTAGCTCCTGTATTAATGATGTTTATCACTGAATCACCGGAGTTTAGATTGCTAGCGTACCTTAGGAGGTAGGTATCTGGCGGCAGAGGATCGACTGTGGTTGGGTCATTGGCTGTATTGTTCCCCGGATTCACATCTCCACCTCCAGACACAGATGCGACATTGACGATACTGGCTGGTGCGTCAAGTGCAACATTCACCGTTAGCGTGATAGGCGGGAAACTAGAGCCTACTGCCAACACGGCCGTAGTTTGACAGGATACAGGAGGACCAAGCAAACATGTCCAGCCCGAACCAGAAGCAGCCGTGGCAGTAAAACCGGCAGCCAGAAAATCCGAAACCGTTACTGCGCTGCCATCCGTTGGCGCACTACCTGAGTTGGTGACTGTAAACGTGTAAGTGGCCCCAATTTGTCCCCGAGTGAAACTTCCTTGGTGCGACTTGGTAATCGTCAAATCTGGCTGTGGCCCAACGGCGATCACAGTGGAATCCGTCGCTGTGTTGTTAGTAATACTGCTCTCCGTTCCGGTCGGCGTGGTGACGCTGACCGTATTTACCTGGGGCGACGTTGCAGTGCCGCTCACACTCACAGTCACGGTGATCGGAGCATAGCTGGCAGTGGACAACAGCACGTCCGTTCGGGTGCAACTTGGCAACGTGGTGCAAGTCCATCCAGAGCCAACCATTCCCGTAACGGTCAATCCGGCCGGAGCGGCTTCAGTGACTGTTACCAGAATTCCGGCTAACTTACTTCCAGCGCCGGAGTTGGTTACAGTTACTGAGTAGGTATTCCCGGTTGATCCTTGGCCAAAGTTACCCGTATGCGTTTTGGTAATCGTCAAGTCGGGCTGCGTGATAACAGTAGAATCGGTCGCCGAATTATTAGTCGGATTGCCGTCCGTACCAGTGGTAGTGACGCTGATGCTGTTTACCTGGGGCGTTGTGGCGTTGGCGGTCACGCTCACGGTTACGGTAATTGCAGGATAGCTGGCTCCTGAAGCCAACACATCGGTCCGTGTGCAGGTAGGCAGGGTGGTGCAGGTCCAGCCGGTACCGCTCATGGCCGTCACTGTCAATCCGCTTGGCGGCGCGTCTGTTACTGTGATTGTATCTCCCGCCGGTTTGTCACCTGTCCCAGAATTAGTCACCGTTACTGTGTAGGTATTGCCGGTTGATCCTTGGACAAAGTTGCCTGTGTGTGTCTTGGTGATAGTCAAATCCGTCCGGGTGATGACTGTGGAGTCATTTGCGGAGTTGTTCCCAATGTTGCTTTCCGTTCCAGTCGGCGTGGTGATATTAATACTATTCACCTGGGGTGAGGTAGCATTAGCGGTTACGCTCACAGTCACGGTAATTGCAGGATAGCTGGATCCTGAAGTCAACAGATCGGTCCGTGTGCAGGCCGGCAGGGTGGTACAGGTCCAACCGGTACCGCTCATCGCGGTAACAGTTAATCCGACTGGCGGTACATCGTTGACACTGACTAATATTCCTGCCAGTTTGTCGCCGGCGCCGGAGTTGGTCACTGTCACTGAATAAGTATTGCCCGTCGATCCTAGCAGGAAATTACCACTATGAATTTTTGTGATGGTCAAGTCTGGCTGCGTAATCACGGTGGAATCCGTCGCCGTATTATTGGCGGGATTGGCCTCGGTGCCCGTTGTGACGACACCGATGCTATTCACTTGAGGTGAGGTCGCATTGACCGTCACGCTGACGGTTACTGTAATTGGAGGGTAACTGTTGCCTGCCAACAATACATCGGAGCGGGTGCAGGTCGGCAGAGTAGTGCAGTTCCAACCTGAGCCGCTCATACCAGTCACAGTCAATCCCGCGGGAGTGGTGTCGGTCACCGTGATTGTATCGCCCACTAACTTGTCCCCGGTCCCCGAGTTGGTCACCGTTACTGAATAAGTATTTCCCGTCGAACCTTGAACGAAATTGCCAGTGTGGGATTTGGTAATCGTCAAGTCAGGCTGCGCGCCAACTGTGATGATTGTGGAATCGGCCGCCGTGTTGTTGCCCGCATTGCTTTCGGTTCCAGTTGGCGTGGTAACGCTGATGCTGTTCACCAAAGGCGTGGAAGCGCTAGCCGCCACGCTTACCGTTACCGTGATGGGAGGATAACTGCCCGCCGGAGTCAATAAATCGTTGCGCGTGCAGGTTGGCAAGGTGGTGCAAGTCCAACCTGTTCCGCTCATTGCCGTAACCGTCAACCCGGACGGCGGAACGTCCGTTACCGTCACTAGAATTCCCGCCAGTTTGTCCCCAACTCCGGAATTCGTCACAGTAACTGAATAATTGTTGCCCGTCGATCCTTGCACGAAGTTACCCGTATGCGTTTTAGTGATCGTCAAGTCAGGTTGCGTAATCACCGTGGAATCGGCTGCTGTGTTGTTGCCAGTATCGCTTTCATTCGCGGCCGTACTGACGCTAATACTGTTCACTTGTGGCGAAGTGGCGTTGGCTGCCACGCTAACAGTAACAGTGATTGGTGCATAACTGGCCGTTGGCGCCAACACGTCGGTGCGCGTGCAAGTTGGCAACGTTGTGCAGGTCCAACCGGTGCCGCTCATCGCGGTAACAGTCAATCCGGCAGGCACAGATTCTGTGACCGTCACTAAGGACCCTACGATCTTATCGCCCGCGCCGAAGTTAGTTACGATCACTGAATAGGTGTTGCCAGTCGACCCTTGGACAAAGTTTCCCGAATGTGTCTTGGTAATCGTCAAGTCAGGTTGAGTGATGTTGGTGGAATCGGTTGCCGTATTGTTGGTGGGATTAGAGTCCGTTCCTGTCGTCGCCACGCTGATGCTATTCATCTGAGGTGAAGTTGCGTTGGCGGTTACGCTCACTGTAACCGTGATGGGAGGATAGCTATTGCCCGCTAGCAGCACGTCTGTGCGCGTGCAAGTTGGTAACGTTGTGCAAGTCCAGCCCCCTCCGCTCATGGCCGTAACCGTCAATCCTGAGGGGGGCGCATCCGTCACAGTCACGGTATCTCCAACCAGCTTGGCGCCTGTTCCGGAGTTAGTCACCGTAACGGAATAGTTATTGCCCGTGGACCCTTGGACGAAGTTGCCGGTGTGCGTCTTACTGATTGTCAAGTCCGGTTGTGTAATCACAGTGGAATCCGTCGCCGTATTATTGCTGGGATTTGCGTCAGGCCCCGAAGTGGCGACGCTAATGCTGTTCACCAGTGGTGTTGCGGCATTGGCGGCAACACTAACTGTTACCGTGAGCAAAGGATAACTGTTGCCTGCCAGCAATACATCGGTGCGGGTGCACGTCGGCAGCGTAGTGCAGGTCCAACCCGTGCCGCTCATGGCTGTCACAGTTAATCCCGCGGGGGTGGCGTCGGTCACCGTGATGGTATCGCCCACTAACTTGTCCCCGGTCCCCGAGTTGGTCACCGTGACGGTATAGATATTCCCCGTTGAGCCTTGGGCAAAGCTGCCGGAGTGCGTCTTGGTGATCGTCAAGTCAGGCTGCGCGCCCACTGTGATGATCGTGGAATCAGTCGCCGTGTTGTTGCTCGTATTGCTTTCGGTTCCTGCTGGCGTTGTAACGCTGATGCTGTTCACCAAAGGCGTAGAAGCGCTAGCCGCCACACTTATCGTTACCGTGATGGGAGGATAACTGCCCGCTGGAGCCAATGCATCGTTGCGAGTGCAGGTTGGCAATGTAGTGCAATTCCAACCTGTTCCGCTCATCGCAGTAACCGTTAGTCCAACGGGGGCTGCTTCCGTTACCGTCACTAGAGATCCAGCCAACTTATCGCCAACCCCCGAGTTGGTAACAATCACCGAATAGTTGTTGCCAGTCGATCCCTGAATGAAGTTTCCGGAATGCGTCTTGGTGATTGTCAAATCAGGTTGGGTAATCACAGTGGTATCGGTCGCTGTGTTGTTGGTCGTATTACTTTCGTTTACCGTGGTACTAACACTGATGCTGTTTACAAGGGACAAAGCGGCACCGATTGCCACGCTTACCGTCACAGTGATTGGAGGATAACTGCCCGTTGGCGCCAATAAGTCGCTGCGTGTACAGGTTGGCAAAGTTGTACAAGTCCATCCAGTTCCGCTCATGGCAGTCACCGTCAATCCGGCAGGGGGATTGTCTGTCACTGTAACTAATGCTCCAGCAAGCTTCTCTCCCACACCAGAGTTGGTCACAGTTACTGAATAAGTATTGCCTGTTGACCCTTGGACGAAATTCCCTGTATGCATTTTGGTAATGGTCAGATCAGGCTGTGTAATCACGGTGGAATCCGTCGCCGTATTGTTGTTAGGATTAGCGTCAATACCCGAAGTACCGACACTCACGCTGTTAACCAAAGGTGTGCTGGCGTTAGCCGCCACGCTCACAGTCACCGTAATCGGTGGATAACTGGCGGTAACCGCCAATGCGTCACTGCGCGTGCAAACAGGCAAAGTTGTGCACGTCCAACCGGTTCCACCCATGCCCGTAACAGTCAGTCCAGAAGGAGGTGCCTCCGTTACGGTAATCACGTCTCCGGCTGGCTTGATGCCGCTGCCAACGTTCGTCACTGTAACCGAATAAGTATTGCCGGTTGAGCCTTGCACGAAATTGCCTGTGTGCGTCTTTGTAAGCGTCAAGTCGGGCTGTGGCCCTGCAGTGATTACAGTGGAATCGGTAGCGGTATTGTTTGTGGTATCCGTCTCCGACGCGGCAGTGCCAACGGACACACTGTTTACAAGAGGCGATGTTGCGTTGGCAGCTACACTTACGGTGACCGTAATAGGGGGATAACTGGATCCCGCGGTCAACACATCCGAACGCGTGCAGGTTGGCAGCGTGGTACAGGTCCAACCTGATCCGCTCATCGCCGTAACGGTTAAGCCAACTGGGGGAGCCTCCGTAACAGTGACTAAGGATCCTGCTGGTTTATCACCGACAATGGAGTTGACTACGGTGACCGTATAGGTGTTTCCTGTCGAACCTTGAACGAAGTTGCCCACGTGTGATTTGGTAATGGTCAAGTCAAGCGCTGGATTTCCACTTGCGTCAAAGAATGTCTGCCCCCCGCTCTTAATGAAATACGCTTCACTTTGAACGTCAGGAGCAGTGGAGGTTAGCGTCACAAAGTAAGTTGTGCCCGCTGTCAACAAGATAGTGGGGCTAAATTGAAATTTTCGGTCGTTGAACTGGCCGCAGTTGGCGACAGGCACCGCGGACACCGGTGCGCTGCAAAAAGCCGTGTGCGTCAAATTGAGCGAGCCGAGCAGAGTTCCACTGGCGCTTGTTCCCTGGTAAAGCGATAATACAACGTTGGCGGTGGTTGATGTGCCGTCCTTCATGGAAAAAATCCCGCCACCGAATGTAAAATTGGTGGAAGGATTCAACGTCCAACTGGAGGTGTGATTCGTATCGATCTGTGTTTGTGCCCCTGTATGGCCAGTAGTAATGTAAAAATCTGCTCCGAAGGTCAAGGCGAAAAAACAGGGAAAAGTACTAATCCTCTTAACATGGAAACATAATACAGAGGACTTAGTACTAAAACAATCACCCAAATGCAGTAACCCAAATGGGTTAGTTCATACTGTACAAAATTGAAAATGCTGGCCTTGTTCTGTTCGAGTCGGTTGAAGTTCGCAGCTCTTTTATTGGATTGTTTATTGAGTAGTTTCACTCAAGTCCGCTCGTGGGATGAGATTAATGAAAGTTACATCTGAAATCAACCCATTTCACGGAGACAGGATCAACATAGTTGCTTCCCCAGCGGTCGACGACGATTTCAGGTAAAAAGCTGGGAGGCATGGTGGGCACGCGGGGACTCGAACCCCAGACCTCCTGCGTGTGAAGCAGGCGCTCTAACCAACTGAGCTACGCGCCCCTAAAGGCTGACCTTACAACTAAAGTTTAGCTCAATCCGAGCCGATTCGCTATAAGAGAAGGTTCCGTTCATGTTCTTGAGAAGTTTTGGCTCGGTGTCTGCGGGGTACACAGTAATGGTCTTCATCGTGATTTGTTATTTCAACATCATGAGAGCCTTTCTGCCTTTATACTTCTCCAGTCAACCAATGCAACCAATGCCGTTGGGATGGCAAATTACAATTCTTTGCATCAATCTTCTAGGGGCGGCCGCTGGGGGAGCCGTGGCTGCTCGAATTGCTCCAAATCTACCTTTCCGACATGGCTATTGGTTAAGCCTGGTGATCCTTCTATTAGGTCTGGTCAGTGTTCCTGTCGCCTATATCAATGGAGAATCGCCGTGGCTCGGCTTGACAGGGGGCTTTCTTGGCTCGCTCAGTTGTCTTGCTGCTGCATGGGTAGTCTCCATCAAGTTTAAATTGCAATAACGAATTGGCTTTGTCTGTCCAGATGCGTTACAACAGTCAGAGAATGTTTTCTCAGTCAACGTTTGCGGCGCTGTTCTTATTCCTACTTCTTTGCTCGTGCAAGCAACCTGCGGTTATTGAAAAAAAGGCGGAATCTGGACCAGTCGAAATCGCCGTCAGCACCGCTCAAACCCGGGATATTCAACGCTCTATTGATAGCGTAGGATCTTTGTTCCCAATGGACGAGGCGGTGATCAGCGCTGAAATAGACGGCAAGCTGGAAGAAGTAAAAGTGGACTTGGGTGACGCAGTGGAGCCGGGGCAGATTCTGGCTCGAATTTCAGAAGAAGAGCAAAAATATCTGGTGGCACAAAACAATGCCCAGTTGCGTCAATCTCTGGAAAAGTTAGGTTTGAAAAATGAACGGGACAAAGTTCAGGACATAAACCAAACGCCGGAAGTACGCCAAGCAAAGGCAGAATTGAACGAAGCCGACATGCGGTATCAGCGCACCAAGAAACTTGTGGAACAAGGTATAGGCGCAAAGTCGGATCTTGACCAGACTTCTTCCCGTTTGCAATCAGCCCAAGCTGCGCTGGATGCGATTTTGAATCAAACGCGAAACTTGATTCAGGAAGTGGAACGTTTTCAGGCAATGCTTGATTTTCAACGGAAGAAATTGCGTGACACGGTTATTAAGGCTCCCTTCCGAGCACTGGTGAAGGATCGTCAAGCCGTGATGGGGCAATTTGTTAGGGTGAACACCCCACTGTTTACCTTGGTAAAAGTGGACCCGGTGAGGTTGAGGATTGATGTTCCGGAAAGGATGGCACCGTGGGTAAGGATGAATCAGGAAATCACCGTTTCGCTGGAAGCCTTCGAAGGGAAGAAGTTCAAGGGCAAGATCTGGCGCATTTCACCAACAGTTGAGCAGAATAAAAGAACCTTCATGGTTGAGGCGCTGATCAACAATCCTGGAGCAGCCCTGAAGCCGGGTTCTTATGCAAGGGCCCATGTTCCTACGGAAAAAAAGGAACAAGTGATTATCATCCCGATGAAGGCAGTGAATTACGTCTTAGGCTCAAATAAGGCTTATGTCCACAAGAACGGGATCATTGAAGCTCGGGAAGTAAAGCTGGGGGAACGCCTTGATCAGGACATCGAAATTCTGGAAGGCGTACTAAGCGGAGAGCAGGTCGCACTGAGTCAATTGAACCGTCTGGACACTGGCACCAAAGTTCGGATTAAAGCCAACTAACACTCCACTCATTCGAAACGGCCTCCATCTTGCAATACCGGACCTTGGTATCTGGATCAGTGTGCTTGGAATCAAAGGCTCCTGTAACAGGAACTGTGCCGCGCGGGCACACCTGTTCCATCTGGGAACGCCTACCAAAGAAAAGGCACTTTTTGCGGACTCGGGTTATAGGATAATGGAGGACATATGAAGTTTGTACTATTGCTAGCGCCTGCGCTACTTTTTGCCGCCTACGGTGCGGACACATTGGTGGTTGAACAAATCGTCGCTAAAGTAAATGGCGAGATCATCACCCGCACTGAACTTGAACGAAGCAAGAGGCTTATGGAAGAGGAAGTGAAGCGACTTTCTGCCAAGCAGCCTGAGATTGTGAAGCAAGCGGCGGAGAAGGAAAAAGACTTCCTGCGAGAAAGAATCGACCAAATGTTGTTAGTGCAAAAAGCAAAGGAAATGACGGTGAACGTTGACCCCGAAGTCAGCAAGTATCTGGCAGACTTGCAACGCAAGTTGAAGATCAGTGATCCAGAAAAATTTCAAGCGGCTGTTCGAGAAGAAACGGGCCAATCCTTTGAAGACTACAAAAGCGAGTTGAAGAACAGCATTCTGACACGGCGCGTGATAGGCCAAGAAGTTGGTTCGCGCATCAACATTCCAAAAGCGGACGTACGCAAATATTACGACGATCACAAGATTGAGTTTCAGCGCGAAGAGCGGGCGTTTCTGCGAGAAATTTTCATCACCACCGACGGTAAAGACGCAGCACAGCAAGCAGCAGCAGAAAAGAAGGCAAAGGATTTGACTGCACGCGCGAAGAAGGGTGAAAAATTCCCAGAACTGGCCCGCGATAATTCAGACGCCCCGACGGCGGAACAATATGGGGAGTTGGCTCCTTTCAAGAAAGGCGAAATGGCCAAAGATATTGAAGACCTGGTTTGGGATAAAGAGCGAAATTACGTCACCGATCCGATCAAGAGACCGAATGGCTGGCTGATCTTGAAGGTGGATGAACACCACAAAGCAGGCATGGCCGAGTTTGAGGAAGTGGAGCAGGAAATTGCTGGATTTATGCAGAATGAAAAAATGCAGCCAGAGCTTAGGAAGTACCTCACCAAACTTCGAGAAGATGCGTTTTTGGAAATCCGTGAAGGATGGATTGATACGGCAGCTGCTCCCAACAAATCCACCAAGTGGTCCGATCCTGCACAGTTGAAGCCAGAAACAGTCACCAAGGAAGAAGTCTCCTCACAACCTCGCAAAAAGCGTCTGCTGTGGATGGTTCCGGTTCCTGGTACGGAAACTTCGCAGAAATCGAAATCGAAATCCACCTAATGAAGAATGCCTACGTCCGAGACTTTGAAGCAAACCAACAAATAAACACGACTTTTCTAGTCGGGTCAAAAGACATTCGTCAAAAGAAAAGTGGAGAGCCATTTCTTTCTCTAATCCTGCTAGATAAGAGTGGTGATATTGACGCCAAAATGTGGGACAACGTGGCGGAGGTTATGGATACCTTTGATCGCGATGACTTCCTAAAAGTGAAAGGCGTCACGGCGATTTTTCAAAACAAGATCCAGTTGACGATTCACAAGATCCAAAAGATTGAGGATCGCGAGGCGGACTTCAGTGATTTCTTTCCATCCTCATCGCGTGATTCGGAAGAGATGATGACGGAACTGGCAGGGATCATTGCATCGTTCAAGAATCCCCACCTTAAAGGCCTTCTTGATGCGTTCTTTGCCGACCCGGATATTCGAGAACGATACCGCATTGCTCCTGCTGCAAAAACGATTCATCACGCGTGGTTGAGTGGGCTATTGGAACACGTTCTTTCTTTATGTCAATTGGCCAACTTCACGGCAGCTCATTATCCGATGGTAGATCGAGAACTGCTTTTGACAGGCGTGATTCTCCATGACATTGGGAAGATTCATGAACTCACCTACCAACGCGGATTTGGCTACTCGGATGAAGGTCAATTGCTGGGGCACATTATTATCGCCTTACGCATGATTGACGAAAAAATCAGGTTAGTAGAGGGGTTCCCCGCTAGACTGCGTATGCTGGTGGAACATATGGTGTTGAGCCATCATGGCGAAATGAATTTCGGATCCCCGAAGGTACCTATGTTCGCTGAAGCGATGCTGCTGCATCATTTGGATAATCTGGATTCGAAAATGGAGACGATTCGGGGTGCCTTGGATCGGGATAAACAAATTGATGGGAATTGGAGTGGCTGGATCAATTCGCTGGAACGTCTTTTATTGAAGAAGGACCGATTCCTGAATCCACAGGAAAGTATTCCAGCAGTGAAAGAACAAGCAAAAGTGCACTCGAACCCGTCAAAACCACAACAACAGCAAGGTTCCATGTTCGGCGAGAAACTGATTGGTGCGCTGAGCCAGCAGAAGAACTAAGCCAAGGGATCATGCGAAAGAAATCTGCGCCAAAAGACATTCCGCCCCCTCTAGAATTGGAATGTCTTAGAGTACTTTGGGCATTGGGCGAAGGCAGGGTGAAAGACGTGCGTGAGCAAATGACGCAGAGTCGAGAACTAGCCTACACCACCGTGATGACGATTCTGGATCGGCTGGCAAAAAAAGAAGTAGTAGCCCGCAAGAAACTTGGACGAGCTTTTGTGTACGTGCCTCTTGTTGACCGGGAAGCCTTAAGGCGCATAGCGGTAAAAGATTTGCTGGATACCTATTTCGATGGGGACTCCAGCAGTTTGGCAAGCTGGCTCAGAGTTCCAATTCCGGCTCTTGGGTTGGAGCCGTTAGATCGGCAACAGCAGTCAGAATCGAATCTAGACACTTCCCTGCTCTAGAAAAGGCCGCACAGCTCCTTAGAGGAGGTACGGAACTTTGCTTCAATTCCAGTACTTTCCCAACAAAAGTAATCCCGCAAAGGTTCTAGGTGTTTTCCGTGACTAAAGTTCCCTTGTAGACCCACCACCGGTTTCTTAATATCGGGTGCAAGGGGGATCTCGGCGTGAAGGACTTGAAGGTTGGCATTGTTGGATTTGGACGAATCGCTGCGGTCCACGGCGATGCTTGGCGTTCCGTAGGCGGGGTGAACCTGGTTTCGATTTGCGATGAAGCAGCGAGTGCAAGAGAAAAGGCTGCAGCACAGGGGTTGCGGACCTATGAATCCCTGGATTCGATGCTTGAAGGGGAACAACTTGATGCTGTTAGCATTTGCACACCTCCGGCTTCGCACGCATCGCAAGCAACCCAAGCTCTGAATTACGGCGTGCATGTGCTTTGCGAAAAGCCTTTGACTGCCGCCCTTGGAACCACTTCTGATGTTCTGGAATGTGCCGAAACGTTGGGTCTGGAACTGCAATTAGCTACCAAATTCCGCCACGTTCCTGAAATCAAGCTAGCGAAACAATTGATTGAACTCGGTGAAATCGGGGATCCATTGACATTCCACATTGAGTTCGCTGCTGCAGTGGACATGTCTAGCAGATGGAACGCGAACCCTGTGATCTCTGGTGGGGGAGTGATCATCGACAACGGTGCGCATGCGCTGGACTTGGTGAACTTTGTGTTCGGCAGCCTGGATAAAGTGCAGGTGCTTCCCATCAAAGCTGTGCAGAATCTTCCAGTGGAAGATCAGGCAATGCTTTTGGTATCTGCCGGCAAGCGAGTATTTGGGGAAATTATGTTGAGTTGGAGCCTCAGTTCGTCAAGCGATACCTATCTGAGTATCTGCGGCAAGAAGGGCACAATCAACCTTGGTTGGAAAGGTGCGTTTCTGGAAAAAGAGGGGCGAGAAGCGGTGAAACTTTCCAATGGCTACAACAAGAGTTTGGCGCATCACAATATGATGGA
>JAYUSZ010000174.1:0-4714 GCA_043755435.1 Bryobacterales bacterium
AGTGAAGATCCTCGATTTCGGTTTGGCTAAATTGTCCGAACCAATCACGCGCGGATCAGAAGGTACCACCGTGCTTGCCAACAGCCCGAATACCGAAAAAGGAACGATCCTGGGCACCATAGCCTACATGTCCCCCGAGCAGGCTGAAGGCAAAGAGGTGGATTGGCGCAGTGACATTTTCAGTTTTGGTTCGCTCCTATATGAACTGGTAACGGGGCAGCGCGCGTTTCAAGCCGAAAGCGGAGTAAGGACACTCGCCGCAGTTGTGGAGAAAGAGCCGCAGGCGTTGAGCGAACTTGCTCCGGCAGCGCCGCGGGAATTGCAACGGCTGATTGCCCGGTGCATGCGTAAGAAAGTGACGGAGCGAGCGCAAAGTTTGTTGGATGTGAAACATTCGCTGGAGGAGTTGCGGGCTGAGTTGGAGTCGGGGCAATTGAGTGCGACTGGCACTGCAGCAGCGGTTCCGTCGGCCAAGCGTCCCTGGTGGCCGATTGCAATTGCCGCGCTGTTAGTGCTGACAGCCAGCGGACTCTTTGTCAGCAGCCGTTGGGGGCGCCCACAGTCGCAAACTGTCTATAAGCCGGTGCCATTGACCAGCTATCCTGGACTCGAATCGCACCCCGCGCTATCTCCAGATGGTAGGCAAGTGGCTTTCAGTTGGAACGGCCCAGGACAGGATAATACGGATATCTACCTCCGGCTCGTCGGCGCAGGCGAGCCGTTGCGGTTGACCACTGACCCAGCCCAGGATTTGGCGCCGGCCTGGTCGCCAGATGGGCAATACATTGCGTTTTACCGGTTTGGTGAAAATAAGGGAATTTATGTCATTCCGGCTCTGGGTGGAAGCGAGAGAAGGCTTTGCGACAATCCGTTTCCTAGCGTAGGATTATCACTGAAAATGGCTTGGCTGGCGGATGGCAATACTCTTGTTGTTATGGGAGACCACGCTTTGAATTTGGTAAAAGTGGATTCAGGGAGTAAGTCCGAGCTTCTCTTGCCAGCACCTTACGACAAAGGGCACTTTCATCGCGTATGGCCCACTGTCAGTCCTGATGGTAAACACATTGCGTTCATTGCATCGGGAGACTTAGGGGACAGTATCCTGATGGCTGCAATCTCACCGAATAACCAAATCGATGGCCAACTCAACCAGGTCGTAGTCTCCCGAGGCCCCTTGGAGTCTATGGCTTGGTCCTCCGATTCGGCATCCTTACTCTTTACAGCCAGGCAAGGAGGAAGGAAACTATTCCGTGTTGATAGGGATGGGAAATCGCCCCCGGAAATAGTTCCTGGTATTGGAGAAGACATTATTCAATTGGACGTTCGAGGCGAAAAACTGGTTTATACCCACAACTTGATAGATTCCAACTTGTACCGAATGGCCCTTGGTTTCAAAGGGAAGGATCCAGCACCTGAACCACTTTTTCATTCCACACGACAGGAAGGCAATGCCAGGGTCTCTCCCGATGGGTCGCTTGTTGCGTTTACGTCAGACCGGTCTGGGGAAAGCGAAATCTGGATTGGCCCCATTGATGGGGGATCGCCCCGGCAGCTTACCAAAGGTGGTTTTGCAAGAGCTCTCAGTTGGTCACCCGACGCCAAGTTCGTTGCTTTCCATGCGATGGACCGAGGGAACTTTTGTATTCCTGTTCAAGGCGGAACGGAACAGGCATTGGGGCGAAGTGGGGCAGATTACCCATGGTATTCGAAAGACGGAAAGCATTTCTACTACGGTTGGACGAACAGGGATGTTTTGGATATTTATAAGATCAGGACCGACAAAGAAAATTCCGTAGCACTTATTTCGAAAGAAGTGCGGGGGGGACCAATCGGAGAATCTCCTGATGGTGCATTTGTGTTTGGACGCCATCGTGACGATGCATCCTTAGCAAGAACACCGTCAGCCGGAGGGAAGGCCACGAAAGTCGCGGCGGCGAAAGGCTTGCGCGCTTATGCTGATGGCAGGGACGGAATCTACTTTGTGGAGCGCGGATCAAATACGCTTCAGCTTTACCGGTATTCCGATGGCAAGACGGTGGACATTGTGAAGTTTGAAAACGTCCCTCTTACTGGCCAGTTCGCGATCACCCCCGATGGCAAGACAATTGTGTACTCCAAAATAGATCAAAGAGTCCGCGATTTGATGTTGGTGGAGAACTTCAAGTAACCGGCCAAACTTTCCACGTCACTAAAGAATGGGCCACGCAATGCCGAAGGTTAACTGGAGAGTCGACTTTCGCCAGTGTTGCCCGGATCACAACCGCATCTAGCTAACTCCTCCATACGCCAAACGTTGGTATTCTGAAACTGGAGACAAGCATATGGCACAGGAAGTTGATCTACGAGGCCTTCCAGATTCGGTTGCGCGCGGAGTTATGGAAACAATCAAAAATCTAAAGAGTAGGTATGGGGTTAGCAATTTCCACAATTTGCCATCACAGAAGATGACTCCCGATGAAGCGGAGAGAGCTCTCGAAGAAGCCCTGGATTCACTGCCAACAATGCCCAATCTGCCAGACAAAGCACTTCGCCGTGAAAGCATTTACGCGCATGAAGATGATGACCGATAGATGGATATTCTGGCTGATACAAACATCCTTGTAAGACGTATTAATCGCTACGATAGTCAACATAAAGAGACACGAATAGCTCTAAGGCTGCTCACCGAAATGGGACATCGCGTTTGTATTGTGCCTCAGAACATCATCGAAACCTGGAATGTCGCAACCAGACCGATCGAAAAGAATGGCCTTGGACTGCTGCCACATCAAGTCTTAAGAATTGTGGCAAGTATTGAAGACACTTTCACAATGCTCCCGGAAGAATCTGGGATTTACGATTCATGGAAGCGGCTTGTCGGCCAATATGCTGTTTCTGGTCTAAAATGTTACGATGCTCGGCTTGTTGCATGTGCCAGCGTTCATAGAATTGAAACAATCCTTACATTCAACGGAGATGATTTTCTGAGATACGAAGGAATCAAAGTACTACATCCGAAAGAAGTGTCCCATGCGCAAGATCCCCCTGCTTAATACCAATTCCAAGCAAAGTTTCTACCTCACTAAAGAATGCTCCCCTTAATGCCGAAGCTTAACTGGAGAGCCGACTTTCGCCAGTGTTGCCCGGATCACAACCGCATCTAGCTAACTCCTCCTCGTCACAGGAGTGCACAATGAGAGTTGCACTACGGCCCATAGTTCGAAACAATGAACTAATGACAGCCCACGTGTACGTCACGCTAAAACGCACAGTTCTAGATGCTCAAGGCCAAACGGTTCAATCCGCTTTACGCGGTTTGGGCCATGCCTCAATTGCCGAAGTCCGGCAGGGAAAGTTTTTTGAAATCGAGTTGCCAGGTGTAAGCCGGGAGCAGGCTCAAACGGAGATCAATCAGATCGCCAAAGAAGTTTTGTCCAACCCAGTCATTGAAGACTACAGGGTTTTGATTCTTGAATAGAGGGAACTATGTGCGGAATCGTTGGTTATATCGGTAGTAAGAAGACTGTGCCCATCATTTTGGAAGGGCTTAGGAAATTGGAATACCGGGGCTACGACTCCGCTGGATTGGCCGTTTTCGGGGAAGATGGAGAGTTGGTGATCCGCCGTGCATCCGGCAAGTTGCACAATTTGGAAGAAGCCGTAAAGCTGAATCCAGTGGATGGCAGTTACGGAATCGGCCACACCCGCTGGGCCACGCATGGCCGCCCTACTGAAGAAAATGCCCATCCGCATACCGGTCCGAATCGGAGTGTAGTGCTGGTTCATAACGGCATTGTTGAAAATTATTTAGAGCTGAAGCGCGAACTGGAAGCCGAAGGACATGTTTTCGTAACGCAGACAGACACGGAAATCCTGGCCCATTTGGTTGAAAAGTACATGAATGGCAACCTGGAGCACGCCGTCCAAAAAGCCATTAGTCGAGTCTCCGGCGTATTCGCTTTGGCCGTAATGTCGAAGAAAGACCCGGGCAAAATCGTTACCGCGCGGCTTGGACCTCCAGTGGTTGTCGGAATAGGCAAAGACGAATATTACGTCGCCTCAGACGTTCCGGCAATTTTGAACCATACGCGCGACATGTACTTTTTGAACGATGGCGACATGGCCGTTCTCACCTCCGCCGGCGTCAAGTTAATGGACT
Organism: Bryobacterales bacterium; assembly: GCA_043755435.1. GTDB lineage: Bacteria > Acidobacteriota > Terriglobia > Bryobacterales > Bryobacteraceae > JANXSF01. Next base: position 4,139 of record JAYUSZ010000174.1, read on the forward strand.
TCGACGGTAAACCTGTAGAACGCAAGTTGACCCATATCACGTGGGACCCCATCATGGCGGAAAAAGGCGGCTATAAGCACTTCATGCTCAAGGAGATCTATGAGCAGCCGCGGGCCGTGCGCGATACATTGCTGGGCCGTGTGAGTCAGGATACAGGCAAGGTGTTTCTGGAGGAAATGAACATCACGCCTCAGGAATTCGCCGCCTTTGAATCCATTAAAATTGTGGCCTGTGGCACCAGTTGGCACGCGGCATTGGCTGGCAAATTCATGATCGAAAAGCTGGCTAGAATTCCAGTGGAAGTAGATTATGGCAGCGAGTTCCGCTACCGCGATCCAATCCTTGGCCCTCAAAATCTGGTGGTGGTGATTTCCCAATCAGGCGAAACGGCAGATACCATTGCCGCTCAGCGCGAAGCGAAACAGAAGGGGTCGAAGACGCTAGCCATTTGCAACGTGGTGGGGTCCATGATCCCGCGCGAAGCCGATGGAACAATCATTACCCATGCTGGACCTGAGATCGGTGTGGCCTCCACCAAAGCCTTCACTTCGCAACTGACTGCTTTATTCGTTTTGG
>JAYUSZ010000175.1:0-4699 GCA_043755435.1 Bryobacterales bacterium
CCGGTTGTACGCCGATAAACGCACTGCTGATTTCAATGTTGTCCGCACCGATTTCCTGCTTGATCACATCCAGTGCTTTCAGTGCTACCAACTCAGTTCGTTCAATGCGAGTGCCGGTTGGCGCGCGCAGACGGAGCTTGAATTGACCCGCGTCCACTGTGGGAAAAAGTTCGGTTCCAAGACGCGGCAGCAGCGTCCAGATCAGCAAGCCAGCACCAGCAAGGTAGAATCCAACCACAGGCCAACGCAATTTCAAAATCAAATCCAGATAGGATCCATAAGCGCGATGCAGCAGCCCCTGTTCATTCACCGGCGTTCCCTTGCGCAGCAGCCAAGTGGCCAACACCGGAACTAGAGTGCTGGATAGTATGTAGGAACTGACCATTGCAGCAGCTACTGCCAATGCCAATGGAACAAACAATTGACGGCCCACGCCCACCATAAAGAAGCTTGGCAAGAACACCGCCAAGATGGACAACATTGCCAGCAATCGTGCAGTGGCCGTTTTGCGGCAAGCTTCCAACACACTTGTTGCCCGGCTTGCACCGCCTGCCAAATGCGCATGGATGTTTTCAATTTCAACAGTGGCTTCATCCACCAGCACACCAACAGCAAGCGCCAGTCCGCCGAGAGTCATGATGTTGATGGTTTGGCCAGCAGCCCACAGCCAGCAGACCGCCGAGAGTAATGAAATGGGAATCGTAAGGACAACAATCAAGCCACTGCGCCAATCGCGGAGAAACAGCAGCACCATTAAAGCGGTGAGTAGCGCGCCTAGTGCCGCCTCGTTGATAAGGCTCTTCAATGAATCCGTGACAAAGCGTGACTGATCGAACTCCACCCGCACATCCACACCTTCCGGGCACGCAGCTTTCATGGCTGGCAGCGCCTCACGGACGCGGCGGATCACGTCGAGCGTGGACGCATCGGAACGCTTGGTGATCTGCATGTAGACAGTTCGCTTGCCGTTCACATGCGCGTATGCCGTGGGAATATCTGTGCTGCTTTCCACCGTGCCGATGTCGCGGAGAAACACCGGAGGATATTGGCCGGGTCGCACCGGGGCTTCCATCAATTCAGGCAGGATTCCACCCAGAGCGGCATTCGTTGTTGCGAAGCGATTCAAATCGCCAATGCGAACATTTCCGGCCGGCATCACCGTGGAAGCCTTGGTAACAGCGGCTACCGCCTCTTCCGGTGAAATTCGATACGACCGCAGTTTGTCAGGATTCAGCCGCACAACAATGGTTCGTTGGTTCCCACCAAACGGTGGCGGCGCGGATACGCCAGGCAAGGTGGCGAACAACGGGCGCACACGATTCAAGGCGAAATCCTGCATCTCACTCGGGCTATGCGTCGGGCTGGAAAAGATCAACTGGCCGATGGGGACACTCCCACCATCGAAGCGAGTGATGAACGGACCAACAACTCCAGGTGGCATGAAAGCACGCGCCCGGGTGACATATCCTACAACCTGAGCCATGGCTTGATTCATGTCCGTGCCAGGATGGAAAAACAATTTCATTAACGCTGCGCCCTGAATGTTCTTCGATTCAACGTGCTCAATTCCGCTGATGTAGAGGAAGTGATACTCGTAGTAGTAAGTCAGATATCCTTCCATTTGCGAAGGATCCATGCCGCCGTAAGGCTGCGCTACAAAGATGGCTGGTTGACCAATTTCAGGGAAGATGTCGGCGGGCATTCGCTGCGTGGCCAAATAAGCACCCAGCAAAACGGCGACCACGGCCACCAGTATGGTAACCGGCCGACGCATTGCTGTTAGAACAAGCCACATGTTATTTCACCAAACTCAGGAAAGGCTGCAAGTCTCCAGCAGCAATCGCCAGGGAGAGTTGCGCCCGCCAGACGTTGAGCCGCGCCATTGCATCATCAACTTCAGCTTGCGCAAGCATCCGCTGCGCGTCAGCCACTTCGAGTAGCGTGCCCAGTCCAGCACGGTAGCGAGCAGTTACTTGTTCCAAGGTGACCTTAACGGCTGCAACCTGCTGCGGAGTAATGGCTGCGATTTGACGCGATCCGGTGATCATAGCCTGCGCCTTTTCCATGGCTCCATTCACCTCCACAGCCATCAACGATCGCCGTGCAATTTCCTTGCGTTCATTGGCTGCTTCAATTTCTTTTTTCACTCGCTGCGTCTTAAACTCAAGCGCGGCCCAGGTCATGGAAAATCCCATCGCCCAGTTGCCAGTGTTCGGGCCAAGGCCGCTGGCCCAGCCCTGATCCGGACCTACAACACTTGCTCCAGTGCCGCGCCCATACAACGCAGCCTGTGCATTGAATTTTGGATACAAAGATCGATCCAACACGAACTGACGCGCTTTCACTTCTTCAATAGCCGCCTCTTGTTCAACCAATGCAGGGTGATTCGCGGTGACTGGAGGTGCCGTTTGATCCGGTGGCAGTTGATCGAATTTTGCTGCAACAAGATCCACTTGAGCCATGCTGCGGCCAGTCATCTGCGTGAGTACCGCGCGGGCTACTTGCTCTGATTGACGAGCTTGAAACAGGAACACTTCAGCAACTGTCTGCTCTGCCGTCACACGGGAAAGATCGGCACCGGGGCGAAGTTCAGCCTTGGTGAGAGCTCCTACAATTGTTCCCAATTGCTTGGTTCTTTCGATGGCGGCATTCGCTGAATCAATATTTTTCCGCGCAGCCAAAATCGTTAAGTAAGCATCGGCAGTGGCCGCAGCCACTTCGAATTTCGTACGCTCCAGGCTAAGAGACGCGCGGCGTTTGGAAGCAGTCGCGGCATCCACTCCTGATTGGCGCAAACCGAAATCATAAGGTTCCCAGGAAACCAGTACACCGGCAGCGGTTCCAAAGACGTTACGAAATTTCGAGGCATCGATCACCGGTCCTGAGATAGGCGGGATCACAGCATTGGGCATCAGCATGCCGAAGACATTGTTATGGGTTGCGCGATTGGCTTGCAGCAAAAGATCGGCACGTGGAAGAAAGGCGGTGCGAGCTAAAGCGACAGAAGCAGAGGCGGCCGAAATTTGTTCAGTGGAAACTTGAATCGATGGGTACTTGCTTACAGCTAGGGAAACGGCTTCATCCAAAGATAGTAGCTCTTGGGCAAAAATATTGCGGGCCAGAAAAAGAAAGATCAAAGGACGCATTTGGCTAAGGGTCAAGCAACCATGCTCTGTTATACCAACAAAAGAAGCGCCTTCGCCAAGAAATAAACCCATGTAACTTTTGCCGGGCGCACCTGGCGAATTTTCAATTCGCCTTATAATTAGACTATGAAACATATCCTTATCGTTTTGTTCATCGTGACCGCAGCCTTTGGCCAAAACAGTCATGAAAAGCGGCTGGAGGAATCGGCTACCGTTCTTTCTGAAGTAATGGACATCGCTGACAAAGCTATCCCGCAGGACTTGTTGAATCGCGCACAATGCATTGTGATTGTGCCGGGTTTGAAGAAAGGGGCATTCATCGTAGGCGGGAAATTTGGCCGCGGATTTTTCGCCTGCCGGAAAGCAGACAAAGTGGGCTGGAGCGCGCCTGCGGGTATCAAGGTGGAAGGCGGAAGCTTTGGATTTCAACTTGGCGGATCGGAAACCGACGTAATTATGATTGTGCAAAATGAGAGCGGCGCGAACCGGTTGCTTTCGAGCAAGTTCACACTCGGCGGCGATGCTTCGGTTGCGGCAGGTCCTGTGGGCCGTTCGGCAGCAGCAGATACCGACCTAACCATGCGGGCCGAAATCTTAACTTACTCGCGTGCAAGAGGCCTATTTGCAGGGGTGGCGCTGCAAGGTGCAACTTTGCGTCCCGATGACGAAGCCAACAAGGCCCTTTATGGAAAAACGATTTCGCCGAAAGAAATCGTAGCTGAGTCCGCTGCTCCCGCTAAAGCCGAAAAGCTTATGGGGTTACTTAACAAATACTCTAGCCGGAAATAGAAGCTACACTTTCTCGGGAACCACATAGGGTTTCCGATACTCACGCGTTAGAAGTTTATTGGCGTCGGCATCTTTAAAACGCCAAGTATCAGGGTTGAAATCAAGCCGACGTCCAAGACGATAGCTGATGTTTGCCAGGTGACATAGCGCAGCGGAAGTGACTCCGATTTCTACCTCAGCGTTCAGCTTCTTGTAGTCGCGATTGCGGACACAATCCAGGAAGTTTTTCATGTGAAGGCCTGTATCGGAATTGGGGTCCGCCTTTCCTTCAAGAACCTTCTCCCCTTTTTCGCCTTTGAACACGGTGTAGCCGGAACCGTCAATTGCCATCCAACCTTCAGCACCATAGAACAGATCACCCACCGTGTTTGAACCACGGCGCAGTACACCGCCTTCGTCACCAGTAATCAAACCGCGTACTTCAAATTCAATTTGCCGGCCATTGCCGTAATCGAAGGCCGCGTGTTGTGTGTTGGGAGTTTCTTGATCGTCGTCATAGAGAAATTTGCCGCCAGTGGACACTACCGATTTCGGCAGTTTGATATCCCCCATTCCCCAGCGAGCCACATCCATTTGATGCACACCCTGATTGCCAAGATCGCCGTTGCCGGTATCCCAAAACCAATGCCAGTTGTACTTAAATCGGTTTTCCGTGAAACGCCGCATAGGCGCAGGCCCTAGGAAAAAATCCCAATCAATGCCCGCAGGAGTATCTATTTCCGGCATCTTGCCAATGCTGCGCCGCCGTTTGTAGCAGAGGCCCT
>JAYUSZ010000176.1:0-4699 GCA_043755435.1 Bryobacterales bacterium
TGGTCATAGTCATTCTCAATCAGAGCCTGTAGTATGTCGGCAGCAACTTTTTCCTCATTATGCATCGGAACAAGCACTGTCACCGTAGGCATCACAAACCCAACAAGTTCCATCGTGTCTTTCGGTTTGCTGAGCCGCAGCCGAGTAAAGGCAAACCAGTAATGCCGTATTGCATACAGCGTCAACACGCACATAGAAATTGCTACAAGAATTCGAGCGATTAGGATGATGATGCCCACGACGCCCTCGCTTGAAATTGCTTGCCGGTTGCCCGGTGAATACTGATCGAATAAAACTGCAAAAGGAAAACTAACTCGGCCAATGTACCTACCAGAAACCATACTGTTGGGAAGAACAGGAGTCCTGAATGATGCAGCACGCCCATTGCGAACACCATCCGGATGACTGAAAATACGAAACTATAAATTTGACTCAACAATATCCAACCAAGTCCTTCGATCACTCGTGGTTGGAATATCAGAAATAGAAGCGATGTAAACCAGGGCAGCAATATCCAAACCAGCATCGCCTGCCTGTACCAGATTTGCCCAAATACTCCAGCATCAAATTCGTAACGCTCAAACATCGAATTCACCGCTGCTGATGCTAGCAGCAGCACAATCAAGAACACCAGCAAACTCCGGATCAGTTGAAATCGCAAGGCAATTATACTTAGTCCAACCACGGTCACCAACCAAGCAACTCTCGCACCCGTTCCTACTTCTTCAAATCGCGGTACAGAAGTTATTGGCGCATTGGCTGGCTCCATGCTGGGAAAAACTCCAACCGGTTTCCATCCCACAATCGGCAAGTCCAATTTCCCCGCCAAACCAGTTGCCAAATCTGTATGCACCTTCATGATTGGAATTGCAAAATGGAACATCAGAAAACTAAGCACCGCAGCAACCACTAAGGCAAGAACTATCCTTCCCCCCCCGATTTGCGAAAAACGTACACTCCGATGCGGAAAGATAAAGGTCCTGGAAGAACTTCGCCCTTTGCCATTAAGAGTTTCTGGTGGATTTGCCATTAATAGAATCTTGGAGTTTGGAAGGGCTTTCAACAATGAGGAACAAGTACCAAATTCGGCTAAGCAATAGCCTAGCCCCTCCGTACTAGGGACCGCCGCACTTCCATTTCAGTCATAATGTTGAGCGTGGCATTCCCTCGCATTTGCTTACTCCTGCTCCTCTCAATCCCACTTCTTTCCCAGGAGCCATGGACTGACAAAACAGTCGCCGAATGGGTGCTGCGTCTTGGTGGCTCCGTTGCCATAACCCCTGGCCCTCACCGAATCCAAGATCTATCAAATCTACCCACTTCCGCTTACCAGCTCTCCGCCATTGATCTCACCGGAACATTAGTCGAGCCAGAACAACTGGAAAGAATCTCTAACCTCTCTAAGCTGGAAGAACTCTTACTCCCCGCTTATATGTGGAACGAAGGTGCTGGCAGCCGTCGCGATTCCAACGAATTATTCAAGCACCTCAATAACCTCAAAACTCTCAAACGCCTTCACACAAGTATTCACTTCTTAACCAACATGACGGTGCTCGACAAAGGATTAGACCAGATCTCCGGCCTCACTCAACTGGAAGAACTCCGCCTTTCTCAAAGCAAAGTGAAAGGACTCGGGCTTGCCCATTTCATAAATCTGAAATCGCTCGACCTGCGCTATTCTGCCATCAACGACAAAGGCATGGAAAGCCTCAGCGGCATGTCTAAGCTGGAGCGTCTGATTCTGCGCGACAACCTTGTTACCGACAAAGGCCTTGCCTCCATTGCTGGTCTCCGCAACCTTCAAGAGCTCGACCTCTACGGTCTCCCCCTCACCGATGAAGGCGTGAAGAATCTCACTGGCTTGAAGGAGTTGCGCAAACTGAATTTGCTGGGAGCACAACTCACCGATATTTCCATCGATACACTTGCGGACCTTCCCCATCTGCTGGAACTGAACCTGTATCGTAGTCAGTTAACCAATACTGGTCTGCTGCGCTTAGGCACACTTCGGGATCTTCAATTCCTTGATGTCCGCTACACCAAAGTCACTCCTGCCGCCGCCCGCCAACTCATGGCCAGTCATCCCGGTTTGCGCGTGAACTTTCTGGATTCCGGCGAAGCACCCGCCAGCAAGCTTCCCATCCTCCACAGCACCGCTCCCGCCATGGTTGCCGATTGGGTAAAAAGCCTTGGCGGCAATATCAGAATTGAGAACGGGCAGATCAAGGAAATCAATCTGCGCCGCACCGCCGTCACAGACGATGGCGTCATTCAGTTAGCCGCCATCAGAACCTTGGAAAAACTAAACCTTTCTGCAACAGCAGTCAGCGATTCTGCTCTTCAGGCGTTATCCAAAATGACAACCTTGGAGGAACTTAATCTGCAACGCACTTCCATTTCCGACAAGGGATTATCTTCCCTTGCCAGTCTGACCAATCTTCGCCGCATCGATATCAGCAGCACCAGCATTACCGGGATTGGCCTTGAGCCTTGGAAGAACCACAGACTAGTGGAACTAGACGCAAGCAACTGTCCCCTCGAAAACCGCTTCGCTAGGCATCTTGCGCAGCTAACCAATTTGAAGCGAGCTCAGCTTTCCTACACTGACCTAACCGATCCCGCAACCGATGCACTAGCTAACTTGGTTGGTCTCGAAAACTTAGATCTAGCCGGTGCCGATATCGGAGATAACGGCTTAAAGAACCTTGCAAAACTAACCAACCTGAAATCGCTGTTATTGAACTACGCCAAGTTTTCCGCCGCAGGCTTCATGGTCCTGGAATCTCTAAAACAATTGCAGCGCATCGATCTTGTCCGAACTCGTATCGATGATAAAGGCCTAGCCATGCTCGCCAAATTGCCGAAGCTTTCCCATATAAATCTTGACTACACCAAAGTGAGCGATAAGGGTCTGCTACCGCTAGCCGGCAACACTGTGCTCCAGGAAGTGCGTCTGGATAGTGCGAATATTTCCGATGAAGCCATCCCAACTCTGCAGCAGATCAAAGGATTAAGGGTGCTAAATCTCTATCACACTACCGTCACCCCAAAAGGGTTCCAGCAATTGAAGTCTGCTCTCCCAGCCTGTAACATTACATTCGACCGGGATTCAAGCCGGGTCAACAGGAGAGGCAGTTGATCCGTCTATCATTACTAATCATTGTCAGCTTTTCCTCCGCAAATGCAGTGGATCAAACCGAATGGGTGACTCGCTTAGGCGGTGCACTGCAGCGCAACGCCCAGAACCAAATCACCGGTTTGAATCTGCGTGCCAGTTGGGTAAGCGATGCTGACTTGGCCGAGGTGGCCAAGTGGAAGCAATTGGAGAAAATAGATCTCTCCCTGACTCGCATCACCGACCAAGGTCTTCAGCTGTTGAAAGATCTGGAAAACGTCAAAGACATCAACCTTTTTTATGCAGAACTGCTCACCGACGAAGGTCTCTCTGCTATTCGAAATTGGAAAAAGTTGGAAGGCTTGAATTGCCGTGGAACTAAGGTCACGGACAACACCCTAACACACATAGCCGGATTGAGAAATTTGAAGCGAATTGATTTGGGGTTTGCCGAAGTCACCGACAACGGACTTTATTCTTTAAGCAAACTAGACAAACTTGAAGAAGTAGCGGTCGGCGGCAACAAGCTGACTGACAATTGCCTTCGGTTTCTTCCAACTCTTGTTCACTTACGAAAGCTCGACCTCAGCGGTCAACAGCGCACTGATTCCGGACTTTGGTTTGCCACCATCACCGACGCTGGATTGGAAATTCTTGTGGAATCGAAAAATCTTGAGTCCCTAAATTTAGCCGGATCCAAAATTTCCGATCTTGGTCTGGCGAAACTCGCAAAACTTCTAAAGCTTCGCGAACTCAACTTGAACTCCACACCAGTCACCACGAAAGGAATCGCAGCAATAGCAACTTTGCCCAAGTTGGAAAAGCTGTACTTATGGAAGACTCCGAAGCTAGATGCCTCGCTAGCAGAGGTACTTCAAAAATTCCCCAGTTTGCATTGGGTCGATTTGAAAGAATCAGGCGCAGCCAAAATCCAAGTCTCTAATCCGAAGCTAACTATCCTCAACTAAAGCAAACCTGCCAAAGGCTTCCACGCGCGCTTCTGTGATTCCGCCACTCCCGCGCAAACCACTTCACCCTTATACGTGTTCACCCCTTCAGCAATTGCCGCGTTACTCTTGCAAGCATCCACTAATCCTTTATTGGCTAATTGCAGCAGGTAAGGAAGCGTAGCGTTATTCAAAGCAAAGGTGGAAGTGTGCGGCACCGCAGCTGCCATGTTTGTCACGCAATAATGCAATACACTGTCGACGTAGTAGACCGGATCGGTGTGCGTGGTCGGCTTCGATGTTTCCATGCATCCGCCTTGATCAATTGCCACATCCACCACAACAGAGCCAGGCTTCATCAACGAAATCATGTCCCGCCGAACTAACTTCGGAGCCGATGCACCAGGAATCAACACCGCGCCAATCACCAAGTCCGCCAGCTTCAATGCCCCACGAATCGTATAGACATCAGAAGCCAGTGTTACAACATGACCGTTATAGATGTCGTCCAATTCCCGCAGCCGGTTCAGATTCTTTTCAATGATCGTGACGTGTGCGCCCAATCCAATAGCAATCTTTGCAGCGTTGTGTCCTACGATTCCGCCGCCCAAAATCACAACATTCGCCGGCGCTACCC
>JAYUSZ010000177.1:0-4686 GCA_043755435.1 Bryobacterales bacterium
CTACTTCCGATCTGGAGTTGAGAGAAACGGCATTGTAGGTGCAAGCCTTTTGGTAACCCACGATGGAAAGACGATTTTCGAGGAGCGCGTCGGCCAGCAGAATCTGGAAAAGCACCAACCCGTGACGCCTCAAAGCATTTTTCATTGGGCCTCCGTTACCAAGACGCTTACTTCCATCGCCATTATGCAATTGCGCGATCAAGGCTCGCTGGGCCTTGATGATCCGGTCCTGCGCCATTGTCCTGAAATAACGATGGTTCGTAACCCATTCGGCCCCGTCCTGCGAATTACCCTGCGCCATCTTCTTAGTCACAGTGCTGGCTTTCGTCCGGCAACGTGGCCTTGGGACAATCGTCCCTGGGTTCCCTCTGCTCCAGGAGCTTGGGGACAGTTGGTCGCAACATTTCCCGAAACGGAGGTTTACTTCACTCCCGGCAGCCGTTTCAGCTACTCGAACTTCGGCATCCTATTCCTCGGTCGGACAATAGAGCGAGTAAGCGGTCTATCTTTTGCACGCTACATTGCTAAACACATTTTCGAACCGCTTGGCATGAAAGCCAGTTATTTCGACAAAACCCCGCCTGAACTCTTACCGCATCGCTGCCAGAGCTACTACCGGGACCGCAACCGTCTTTTGGCCGGCTCCTTTGATTACGAAACTGGTGTCACCATGTCCAACAGCGGTCTAAACGCTCCGTTAACGGACATGTCCCGCTATTTGTCTTCCCTTGTCGGCCAGGGTCCGAGCCTGCTCCGCCGTTCCTCTTTAGACGAAATGTGGCGGCCGATTCTCCCCGCCGAAGATGGCGAATCGATGGGCCTTTCATTCTTCATTACCAAACGAGCCGGCGTTACCATGCCCAATCATAGAGGTGACCAAAACGCCTTCATCTCCCGGGTTGGAATTGTCCCCGCCTCCCGTTCCACCTATGCGGTGGCATACAATACCAGTGCGACAGGTTCTGGTCAAAACACTGGGGCCTTCGATAAACAACTGAAGGACTACCTCATTGACCAGGTTTATTCTCGTCTCACTTAGTTTGGCTGCAACACTTGCTGCCCAATCCATTTCCAATTTGAAACCTGCGGAGCTTAACAATGGCACCGCCTTCGCCTCAGAGCAAGAAAAGTTTCTATTCGCCATCCGCATGGAAAGGGAACCCCGTCTATTCTTAGACGAAACTCCTGGACCCAAAATGAACCTTGGCTCCGATGGCCTTTGGACCGCCAAAGCGAACCTCGAAACAGGAACGGTCCACTCCTTCCACTATGAAGTCGATGGCAAGAAGTTTGGCGGCCGATCCGACATCCCCTCCTTCGGCCCTGATTCCTATGAACGTGCAGGAGTGCACCAAGGCAAGCTTTCCGAAAAAATTGTCCACAACAGCAAAATCTATCCCGGCCTTGCTAGTGACTATTGGATTTACGTCCCAGCACAATACGATGCCGCTAAGCCCGCTGCTCTAATGATCTGGCAGGACGGGCAAGGGCTGACATCGCGCGAAGGTCGCTCTCAGATTGTTTTCGATAATCTTACTCACGACAAGAAAATTCCTGTGATGATCCATATCTTCATCTCGCCCGGCAAGGTAGGTGAAAGAGCATGGCGCAGCATTGAGTACGATACGGTCAACGACACCTATGCCCGGTTTCTTTTAGAAGAAATCATCCCCGATGTGGCCAAGAAATACAATCTTCGTAAAGACGGCTACAGCCGTGCTATCGCCGGAAATTCTTCGGGAGGCATTTGCGCCTTCAACGCCGCCTGGCAACGTCAGGACGAATTTACGCGTGTGCTAAGCCGCATTGGCAGCTTCACAAGCATTCAATGGAAGCCTGGAATTATTGATGGTGGAAATGTCTACCCCAATAAAATTCGCAAAGAGCCGAAACGCAATATTCGTACCTGGTTGCAAGACGGCTGGAACGATTTAGAAAATAATCATGGCTCCTGGCCCCTCCAAAATATTCAGATGGCAAATTCCCTGAAGATGATGGGCTACGATTTCCACTTGAGCTTTGGCCGCGGGACTCACAATGGTGCTCACGGGTCGGCCGAACTGCCGCAAGCAATGCAATGGCTATGGCGCGATTACGATCCGGCGAAGACTTCTCAGACTTTTGAGCAGGAAGCCGAAGAGCGCTCGAAGCCACTTTTTCGCGTGAACATCGTCAATCGATAAACTCAATGTGGTAGTCTCTCGAAAGGATGAGAATACTATCTTTTTTCCTATGCGGAGCTTTCGCTGTCTCCGCACAAATTGCAAACTTCGATGAATTGTTTCAAATAGCAGCCTCACACTCCCGGCAAGCTGAAAGCGCGCTGCGCAAAGCGATGAAGCCTGATGAACTTACCAAGGGCACTGCCTGGTTGTCTAAAGGTGGCAGTTTCATTTTCGCTGTGGAATCGGCATCGCAGCCGTCCCTCGTAGTGGATGAAGGTGCACCGCAAGCCATGACCCCCAGCGGTTCACTTTGGTTTTCTACTGCAAAACTGGCCACCGGCCGCACGCATAACTTTGCCTACATTAAGGACGGCAAACCTTATGGAGGTCGTACCGACGTGATTGCATACGGCCCCCTCTCCTATGAACGTTCAGGCGTCCCCAAAGGTACACTTTCGGAAAAGATGCAGCACACCAGCAAAATCTACGACGGCATGGTGGCTGATTATTGGACCTATGTACCAGCGCAATACGATCCGGCAAAGCCCGCGGCCGTTATGTTCTGGACAGATGGCGAAGTGCTCGTTCCGCGCAACGAGCCATCGCGTGCCCAAATCGTTTTCGACAATCTCACTCACGATAAGAAAATTCCCGTAATCATTCACGTGCTGGTTTCGCCGGGTCTGGTTGGCACGCAACGCTTGCGAAGTATTCAATACGATACTGTCAGCGACGCTTTCGTTCGCTACGCTTTGGACGAAATTCTGACCGAAGTTGGAAAAAAGTACAATCTGCGCAAGGACGGCTATAGCCGCGCTATGGCTGGTGATTCCTCCGGGGGCATTTGCGCTTTCAACGCTGCCTGGTGGAAGCCTGCCGAGTTTAGCCGCGTGCTCAGCCGCATCGGGAGCTTTACCAGCATTCAATGGAAGCCCGGGCAACTTGATGGTGGCAATATTTTTCCGTTCGCCATTCGCAAACAACCCAAACGCAACATTCGTGTTTGGATGCAAGATGGTTCCGGTGATTTGGAAAACGAACACGGATCGTGGCCTGCCCAAAACATCGCGCTGGCGAATTCTCTGAAGATGAAGGGTTACGACTTTCACTTCACATTTGGTAACGGAACACATAGCCGCAATGGCGGTCACGCGGAATTAGCTGAAGAAATGGTCTGGTTGTGGCGCGATTACGATCCAGCAAAAACCTCGCAGGAATTCGAACAGGATCCAGCCGAAAAGTTAAAGCCATCTTTCCGTGTGAAAGCGCTAAATCGCGAAGAATAACTCATGGCATCCTTGATTGAGTGCCGAAACGTTACGGTGAAACGCGAAGGTGTGGTTGCTCTGAACAAGTTCAACCTGTCCATTGGTATCGATGAAAGTGTAGCTATTCTTGGACCCAACGGTTGTGGCAAATCCACTTTTATCAAAGCAATTACTCGTGAAGTTTATCCGTTTCCCATGGCCGAACCTTCCAGCGTGAAAATTCTTGGCAAAGAGTTGTGGAACGTTTTTGATCTTCGATCCCAGCTTGGGATTATCACCAACGACATGCTTGCCACTTGTGCGCGTTGGGATTATCCTGGCCGCGAAATTGTCACTTCTGGATTCTTTTCCAGCATTGGAATTTGGCCCTGCCACGTTGTTACTGAAGAAATGGAAACCCGAACTCAAGAGGTCCTCCGGCTTCTCGAAATCGAACATCTTGCAGATCGGCAGATCAACATGATGTCTTCTGGCGAGAGCCGGCGGTTCATGATTGGCCGTGCGCTAATTCATCAGCCTCGTTCTCTGCTGCTCGATGAGCCAACCAATTCGTTAGACATCCGCAGTTGCCATGAACTCCGTGATATTCTTCGCAAGGTGGTATCTCAAGGCACAAATATCATCCTGGTGACGCACCACTTGCCTGATATCCTACCGGAAATTTCCCGCATCGTTTTGTTGAAGCAAGGACAGTTGTTTGGTGATGGTCCCAAGCCGGAAATGCTTGTACCTGAAAAGCTCTCGGAATTGTTTCAGACCCCGGTTGATATCGTACGCAAAGATGGCTATTACAATATGTGGTAGACCTAGGAGTCTCAAAGTTATGGAATCCACTCGCAGAAAATTCTTCGTCATGAGTTCGGCGGCCCTATCCATAGGGTCCTCCAGGATTCTCGGCGCCAATCAGCGCGTAAACATGGCGGTCATCGGCCTCGGTGGTCGAGGCACCGCGCATATGAATGAGTACGGCAAGCTTACAGATGACGCCAATATTATTGCGTTGGTGGATGTGAACCAGGCCGCTCAGGAAAGAGGTGCCGCGCTTGTAGCGCGCAGCAACGGGGGTAGAATTCCAAAGCTTTATCGTGACATGCGCGAAGTGTTTGCCGACAAAACTGTTGACGCCGTTTCTATGGCCACTCCCAACCACTGGCATGCCTTGGGTTGCATTTGGGCTTGTCAGGCAGGCAAGGACGTCTATGTTGAAAAGCCCGCCAGCCACAATGTTTGGGAAGGTCAAAAGATGATTGAGG
>JAYUSZ010000178.1:0-11834 GCA_043755435.1 Bryobacterales bacterium
ATGGAAACCTTCGGGATAGCATTAACAGCAGAGCCAATAACTTTGCCACCAACTTCACCGCCAACGGCCTTCCAGGATTTCTACCAGCGCCACTCGGCCCCACTCGGCCACTGCTTATTGCACCGCCTACCGCGTAACTGGATCTATTTAGTGCAATCTAATCGTAATCGCACAGCATATTCGGCAACCTGATAGGATAAATGTATAAATTCTAGTTCGGTTGCAATGCGTTCAGAAATTGGATAAGCTTTTCCAAGCTCATGACTCGGATTCACTTATTTGGCTTAGCGATTGTGGCGGCTGCCTGTGTCTGTTTTGCCTACCTTGCCAAGGGAGATCCATTGAAATTGGCTCCTTTGCTTGCGGGATTAGGAGCGCATCTTCACGGGATGAACCGAGAAGATTGGGTGCCCACGCTCGGGGTTCTGTTCGGACTGATGGGGATCGCCTTAATGGGCGTCGTACTTCGAGAAAAAGCTGATTTTTCAATAAAAACTCAAGTCTATGGACTTAGCGGAGAGCACCGAGTGACGTTGTCAAGGGAACTCGTCTGGTGCCTCCTCGCAATAATTTGCGCAATTATCGCCTTCTTGTGTTTTTATTTTTCCAGGGCCGTAATTAATGTACAGGCACCGTCATCTATCTAGGATCCACACTTGCCTGAAATCTACTTAAAACTCAAAGAGCGGAAACTGGATTGGGAGCCGCTTTCCAGAACGGCCGATCCAGAGGGGGCAACGGAAGAGGAAATTGAAAGTAATTGGGTGGGTTGTGACGGTTATGGCGTTCTGAAAAAGGAAATGTATCGCTACTGCTGCGGCTTGATCCGTGGCCAGTCTTTTTTGGTGGCAGGTCATCGCGGCGCGGGCAAGACATTACTCACGCATTTAGCCATTCAAATCAATCGATGGAAAGTGCTGGGAAAATTCGGGCCGAACGTCGGCACCCCGCCAAAAGCTTTCCCAATTCTGGTCCCCATTCATGGACCCGACCTACTCCGCGCAAGCTACCCATATCCCGAGAGCGGGGGAGAAGATAAACTTGCCACCCATGCAATGGAGCAAATACTTCTGGCATTGCAGAGAGCCTACCGGGAAACTCTTATACAGTTGTTTGAAGATTGTTTTGAAAAGGAGGTGGCCCGAGGTCAAGATCTCGCGGAATTGAACCGTGAGTTGCACTCCGCCAGCACTGCAAGCTCAGCGTTTCGATTCTGGGAGCGGTTTGCAATAGACAAGGTGGGGATTCTTGGAAGAATCCCTGACGTTCCAGTTGGACTAGGAGCGACCGCGGGGGGTTCTCAAGCTCACCAGGAAGTGCTAGTGCTTGAGCTATTGAACCACTGCTCAGAAACGCTTCATTCCGATGCTCAATCAAAACCGATCAAAGTGGAATCCAAAGATGGCAATCCTATCCAATTTGATATGAAAAGGCTCGCAGGCTATTGGCGAATTATTGTTCCGATTCTTAGTGTTGCAGCTGCCGTTTTCGCCGCCTCAAAAATCCCGGCAACAAGTGATAGGCTCGTTCAACTGCTGCTTCCCGCAGTTGTTTTCTTCTCCACGATAGCTATAACAAGGCGAATGCTGTTCCGTGACGAGCAGGGGTTTCCGGAAGCAAGCTTAGTTGACGGTAGGAGCTTGGCAGATTTGGATCGGGCATTACCGATGTTAGTTAGTCGGATGCACCAGAATGGGTATGCGCCAATTTTCGTAGTGGACGAGTTGGACAAAGTTCCTGAAGTGGCTCGTCGCCTCAAGGGGTTCATGCGTCAACTCAAGTATTTTGCAACTGATGAAGCCTTTTTCTGTTTCCTCACAGATAGAAGCTACCTGGAGACGTTTGAGGCGGAGTTGGAGCACCACCATTACCCGGAGGAACAAACCTATTACGGCCACAGGGTTCTAATCCACTATACCCCCGAATTTATCAACAGATATGTGAAGGATCTGTTCGAACCCACCTGTCAAATCAGACTTGATGCAGAAACACTACTAATCCGGGAACTAGTGCAATTCAATTCCCACTGCCACCCTGAGGAAGTTCGACAGTTCCTCAATCAGGGGATTTCTACAGCGAGGCCAAACGACATCAGGATCAATGAGGGTAGCCTTTGGCTTGTACCCGGATACCGGTTTACTTTGTACTCCAATGCAATACTCAAATTTCTTTACGAATCCTCTCAGTGTAAGCACAGGTTAAGACAGGACAAGCAGTTCGGCAGCTGGGTACTAGATGCCCTCTATTATTTTCCACAACGATGGCTGCAAACAGGGGTGCAGTTCACTGAGAATGATCTTATTAGGTATCTTGCCGGGCAATTAGGTGTAAAGCCGAGCCAAATGGCGGAGCAACCTACGGAAAGCGGAATATTGTCCAAATCGGAACTTGATTTCTTAATGGCGTTGGCACGTAAGTTTGGAGAGTACTTAGAAAGACCATGGATCTTTACCGCTGCATTTGTAAAGAGAGCAGCACGAGATAAGGCAGAGGGTCCTTTTCTCGCAATTGAGTTAGTCATAAGCATGCTCCAGCGACCACTTTTAGTAGAGACCACGGCTGAATCCAGGAAGTGGGAATTTGACTCCTTTGGAACTCCCATTGGAAAGACTAGGGACCAAATTCAATCCAGGTATTTTAGAGCGATTTGCGCCAAGGGATTTCAAAAGACGCTAGCGTATTGTCACAGGGATGTGCGTCTCGTAAGACGTCAATTGCGGAAGAATGGAGTGTCCACAAAAAGGCTAGCGGAACTTGTTCAAAAACATGCATGGGAGGGAAAGTTTGACTTTGTCAGAGACCTTGTTGAGTCCCACAAGCACTTGCTAAATCAGTTTGACTCATCTATTGTTTTGCGCACACTCTACGAAACAGCAGCCTTGGCAGACTGTTTGTATCCAGTTGAACGCGGCGGTTTCCTAATGATGGCCCTTTCTGATCGAGCTGCAACTGCGCCGCTTCCTTCAACAGATCTTGAAAAGGACAGACTATTCAGGGAGGTCATTGGAAAATTTAGCCTCTTAAAGGAACTGCCCGAAAAAGATCTAGCGTTGGTTTGCCTTAGCATTAGTTCAGGCACTAACTTAAGCGAGAATTTTAAAGGGCTAAATAGTCTTGCCCTGGCACCTTTTAAAGAACCTAATGACGCCAAAATCCCATAGTCGTCGATTCTCGTTCCACGGAATATGAGTTTCTTTGGTAACGCCATTATTTAGCACCCAACTTTGCAATGTAGTCTGGCAAGGTATTTATACTAAGCTCCAACTTGTCGATCTGTTTTACTCCCTCAATTGCTCTGCGACTCTCTTCATCCAGATTGGCTACGACACCAGAGACCATAAGTACATAGGCTGCCGGATATCGAGATCTTAACTCTGTAAGGATTCGTATGCCAGAAATCTGGGCATCCTCTTCGTTGAAATGTTCTCCAACCGAGGGCCTAACATTGATATCTAGTATGGTTAATAAGTATGGCCACCCTTTCGACCACTCTTGCCGAATAATACCCAGCATCTCCTGAAACGAATTTACTTGGCGAACTGCGTAACCCGCATTCTCCAGCCAATGAATATGTATTTTTAGATCAAAAGGCTCGTCGTCGAACCAAAGAATTTCTTTCGGCATGATGTTGTCAAACCTGTCGGATCTAAGTTGCGTAAATCAAGCAGGTCATTTCGAGCTTGGTTTCATTCCTTTTAGTTTGGCAAGATAATCTGGCAAGGCCTTTATCGTAAGTTCCAACTTGTCGATCTGTTTTACTCCCTCAATTGCTCTGCGACTTTCTTCATCCAAATTGGCTAAAACACCAGAGACCATAAGTACATGAGCTGCCGGATATCGAGATCTTAACTCTGTAAGGATTCGGATGCCTGCAGTCTCGGCATCTTCCTCTGTCGAAGCTTCGTTTGGCACTGGTTTGATGTTGATATCGAAGATCGTTAGGTAGTAGGGCCAACCATCCTTATGGTCCCGCTTGATAATCTGAAGTGCTTCCTGCGCTGATTTTACGTGCTTCACCTTATATTTTGCATCTTCAAGCCAATAGACATGAATCTTAAGATCAAATGGCTCGTCGTCAATCCAAAGAATATCCCAATCATTCATGACAATTTATTGCCTCTCTTGAATTTTTCGTACCAATCTGGATCAGAAAGAGACGCGGGGAATGTCAGAGTAAATTCCGTCGGGTCCTTTTTGTTAGTTATCCTAATTGTGCCGTTGTGAAACTCCACCAATCGCCTCACGATCCACAATCCGTAGCCAGTACCATTCAAATCGTGCCGCCAAGCATTCTCAGCTCGAAACCCGTCTTCAAAAAGTGATTCAGGATTACCAACATCCTGGACTCCGATTCCATAATCGCTAAAGGTAATTACATAATTTGGATAGTCGAATTGGCTACGGACTATGATCGAGAAACTATCAGGGTCGTTTGGTTTAGCATACTTGATGGCATTGTCAATTAGGTTAAAGAAGATCTGTTGAAACATGATCTTATCCACATATAGAGTTGGAAGTGAACTGTCTCCTTGGTCAATCGTAAATTGATCTGTGTGCCCCTTCTTTTTCAGCGGTAATTCTTTGCGCTCCAATTCAACTCGCATCGACCGCACTATAGCTGCAAGTACATCTGGCAAGAAATTGACCGGCTCCAATTTGAGTTTTACTTTACTGGACTCAACAGCCAAATAATCTGGGTTCAGCAATTGGAGCCGCATGAGTGCTCCCCAAGACTTGACATCTTCAAACCAGTGAAAGGGAAGATCGGGGAAACCGTACTGATGCATTCGCCGAATCCAGAACTCCTCAATTGAAGCAATAGCCGCTCCAATAACAACCACAGGTCTCTTCAGTTCGTGCGTAACCTTGCGAATTTGGCTGCGCTGCCACCATTCGCCACGTAGTGTCTTAATACGCGGAAGCGCGGTTTGCAGTATTGCATCCAGTATGGCCAAGTCGTCATCGTGAAAGAATCTGATGCCACCTTCAAACTTTTCGGATTCCTGCTCTTGGCGGTTGCGTTTATCTTGGAAATAGCGATTGGCGGATCGAGCGACCCCGGCTGACTTACCCAGAGCGTCAATCATAGGAGTCAATAGGATGAACGCATTCCCTTCCTGTGTCTTTCGGGTCAATCGAAGATGGCTTAAACCCCTCCATCCAAATTTCGGATCGCTCGGTTCTTCAGTTCTAACGGGCATTCGACGGGTAAAGACGCGGATCGTTCGCGTTTTTTTGTCACCATCAACTTGGTACGCCCGGCTACTAGGGCTCCTCCTAGATTCGATCCACTCAAGGTTGTCCTCGGTACCCACGGGAACGAGTTTGTTGCCCGAGGGATTGGCCACCATCAAAACAGATGCTTCGCAATGGCAGGAACTTCGGATTTCAACCTGTAACTTGTCCACAAATTCATCTAATCGAGTAGCGCGGGCAGCATGCAACGCTACGTTTCCAGCTGCAAGAAGGCAAGCGTCATTCAGACGCTGGTCCAAGAATCGGCCAAGACACTCGGAAGCAGCAATCAATCGGTCCTTCTTTTCTTCTGATAACCCACATACTGCCAGTTGGTATCGATGTTGGTTTAAGTTGTAAGGGTTATCTATTTCTATCGATTGCCCGTGGCAAAGCTCTTTCCAAAGTAACTTCTCCCATCCCGTGCTTACTTCGTCACCCCCTGGGGCTGACGCAATTGGCCACTGGGGAGAGTCTTTGATATCACCATCGGCTGGCGAGAGTGCCAAGACTGTAACTTTGTTTCGTTTCTCGGTAACTTTTTTTGAAACGACTTCTTCAATTTCCGACAAACCGAGGAGCGCGGCTCCTTTCAGGCCCAAAGCTATTCTTGTAGCCTCTAATCCTGAAAGATAAAACTTGTCTAGTTCAGTTTCGGAAATTGCTTCCAGCCTACGGCGCAATTCAAGCTCAAACATAGCAAGAGGTGAGTCTTGGGGGCGAGGATCTTTCGGCGGCTCGGGACTAAGTTTCCGCTTTCCGTTGAGCCGATAACCCCATTTTTCCAGAGTGTTGGCTGATTGGAGGATTGCATTTTCTGGACTATGGGGCGTATAGTCCTGTTCGACAACCACCCAAGGATCAGCGTAGGTTTCATCCTTCTTGAGCTCTGTCAGAACATCTTTGACAGGGGCATGGCCGTCTCCAATTAGACAGAAACCCTGCGCATAGCGGTGCGACATGCGACCATAGGCCCCGTTCCACCCCTTGATGTGAACTGCCGCCAACTCTCGTTGAAAGCGGCGACAAGCTCCAATAATGTCATCCCCCACGATGTAGCCATGGGCGGTATCGGGTAACAGTAGAAGCTGCTTATTTTTCGTTCTCAGATCCGTATAGGCTTTGAAAGCAGGATCATGCCAAATCGTCAAAACGTCATCTAAGTTGTGGATCGGCTTGAAGACATGCGGGTGCAATGCAACCCGATAACCTAACTCCAAGGTTGCCAATATCTCGAGAACCCCTGCACTATCGGTGTAAAGGAAGGGTGCTTTAAATCTCGAAGATTTGTCGGTGAAGTGGGTATCTAAGAACTCCACACGGTGGTTTAAGTCACCGCCGGTTAGACCAATGAGATCGAGGTTGTGTGATCTCAGTTCGGCCAGTAAATCACTGCAGGTAATTCCTAGTTCCTCGAACGTTGTTTTTTGAAAAAGTTCGATCCCTTCAAAGCCACAATCGGCGATGAATTCGAACGCCCGGTTACGAGCTTTTGCATCTTGGAATTTCCATCCGTAGATAATCGTTTGGTAAGCGAATCGCATGCCTATTTACCGTCAAGTTACAAGAGCATATCAATATTGGTTGCTCCAAAACAAGTTGACACAGGGTAATTCTCGAAATCTGCAAGATAATATGAACTTAAGACGAGTAGATTACTTCACAGAACCGTGACGCAACTTCACCTCCCTCCTGTTCGTTAGCGCAACCCAGAATACCGACAAAGAATCTGAAAGAGATTTATGGCACTTTAGTTCGCCGAATTGTTAATCAAACTCGAACGTTTAACTTGCTTACAACCCGTAAGCCATTTATTTGAACGAAATCACCAAAATGCTTCGCCCCATCACGACCCATTTCACTAGGATTCTAAAGCACTTAACCATAGCGCCCACCAACCCGTCTGCTATCCTGTAACCGCCATGAGAATAGATGACAAACGCAAAGAAACCTCGCGCCTTGACGCGCTCAAATCGACACGCCCCAAAACTCCTGAAGGCAAACGGCGCTCCGCCTTCAACTCCACTACCCACGGCGCATACGCCCGAACTCTAATCCTCCCTGGCGAAAGGCTCCCCGAATTTGAGGAACTCATCAAAGTGCACCTCGAAACCTGGAAACCCGTCAACCTCATCGAGGACCTTTTGGTCACAGAAATGGCCAGCACTCTCTGGCGTCTCCGCCGCCAAGCTCCAGCCGAAGCCAGCCTCATCGACATCCAAATTCAACGCATGACCTGCAACGAGCTGGAATTCACCAGCCTCAATGCTCATGGAGCCTATGGCCCCGCCGTGGCTGGCCTGCTAGGCCACAGTGACGCCCTAAACCAAATCGCCCGCCAAGGCCGCCGCCTGCTGTCTCTGTATCAACAACTACGCCAGGAAATCCTCACCAACCGTCAATTATTTCCACCCAGCGCCCCTGAACCACCCAACCTCCAACCGCAGTCAAACTTAGAACCACAAAATATACCTGTTGAAACAAAGCTACCTGAGGACCAAGCCCCCCCAAACGAATCGATGAAAAATGAATCTGCTCAAACAAAGCCTGTTGAAACAAAGCTAACCGCGTCAACTGCGCCACACCTTTCTCTACCTCGCGAAACCCGCATTCACAACCCCAACAGCCTCCTATATTCCGCGCTACCTCCTATCCTCCAAATAGGCAATGTTCTTTCTGGCACAGAGACTGAATCAACAATTATGAATGTCAAAAAAGCAGCAGCGGGAGGGGGAACAACCTAAGCCGAAGGTGGCCTTAAGTGATGAATTTGATACTCATTCACCGGCCTTTGAAATATTTGGTGCTGTTTATTTACAGTCACCTGTGGTCGTATCCTAGCTGTTATCGAACGAAAAACAGCACTGTAGCATGATAAGGTTAGGGCATCAAAGTACCTCAGTTTAAATAGTTGAAACAGATGGTTCCATACAACAACATTCCTCGCGGCGTTCAATTTACAAAAGGTGGGCCTGAAATTCCTCGGGATCTCCTTAATGATCTTGAAGCCGGGAATGTCGTCGTTTTTTGTGGAGCTGGTATCTCTCGACAGTGCGGCCTGCCAGATTTCAAAGGCCTTGTTGAGAATATTTGCAAGAAACTTGGGCAAGAGTTAGCGAAGGACGAACAAATACTATTTGATAATCGCGAATATGACGCTGTTTTGGGTTTGATCGAATCGAGGATCGGTCCATCACCTGTTCGCAAAGCACTAAAGGAAGTTCTGCAAATAGAAGAAGGAGCGGACATTGAAACGCATAAGTCGTTGCTGAAACTGGCTACTTCAAAGAATAGAGTGCGATTAGTAACTACCAATTTCGACGATGCCTTCGAGAAGATTTCAAAAGGTACGCCGGATTCCTCTTTTGATTACGCTCCTTATCTGCCGCTACCTAACCGCGATTGGAATAGCGTTGTAAATTTGCATGGGGGACTACGAAATTCAAAGGACAAGGATGGTCGGACCTTGGTCGTAACCAGTGCTGATTTTGGCCGCGCTTACATAACCGAAGGGTGGGCGAGTCGATTTCTAGTCGAATTGTTCCGGCGCACGTCAGCAGGGTGTCGCCACCGCATACATCCTGACCGATTCCAACGAACAGTCCTGGAAGAGTCGCGGAATCAGGCCGATCATTTATAACAACTCTGATGGTCACAGGATATTGCACAATACCCTGGGGAACTTGGCCAGCCTTTATACAATGGGAGGTTTTGACCGAGCTGGAATTATCGCGCAACATGCCGGAAATGGTTTGGAACCTCGACTGGATGAAGATTCGGAATCGCAAATAATATGGGCTTTATGGGAACCAAGTGGTCACGGGGCTAGTTGCTTTTCCAAGCTTGAACCCGCTCCCCATATTGGTTGGCTTGAAATTATTTCCCGCGAAGGTTTATTAGATGGAACGGTACCTCGTCCCCGGTCCTACTGGGATCCTACAGTACATGCTGCCTTGAATTCATCTACTTCGGCTTTGGTGGACTGGCTTTGTAGACATCTTGACAAACCGGAGCTAATCAATTGGGTCATCAAGAATGGTTGCAATCTCCACCCTGAATTCAGTGCCAAAGTTCAACGAAAGCTTCTTGACGCCGAATCTATTACTTTGCCCAAAGGTTCAGAAAAGTTCTGGCGATTCATCTTGCTTAATAATGCTCTAATTTACAACCCTCATTTTCATTATGACTACTACAACCAACGGTCAGATTTTGAAAAGCGCAGTTGGGATGCCCTTACCAAAGACCTCGTAATTTCGTGGTTGGCTCCAAATATCGAGTTTTCTGAACATATGAGATGGAGAGGCGACGAAGAAGTCGATCCCCATACATTGAATACTTTTGCAAGCATGCAACTTGTTCCAGCGTTGGGAAACAGCAGTCACGAGTTTGCCTCCAAACTAATGGGGTTGCCACACGGGGATGAAATTGCGCAAGATCTATTGGGTCCACTTTCGGACTTAATCCACAAAGGTTTGAGCTACCTCGACTTTCTAGGGTCGCCACTTTATAGCACAATCGGCCGACACTCAATCGACAATGGTTCTGGCAACTGGCAAACGCAGCATTGGACAGCCTATGTTGTGTTGCTGCGTGATTGCTGGACCCGAGTGGCCATTGTGGATCCCGAACGAGCTCATTCCGAAGTTACCCGCTGGTCTCGCTGGTCATTCTCATTTTTTCGACGTTTTGTTCTATGGAGTTCCGGCAAGCCTGGCGGTTTGAGTGCAACTGAATCTGTCGAATATTTAAGAAAGCAACTCGAAGCCGATCCAGAGTGGTACTACGACATAGGAGCGGAACTGACGCAATACCTAAGAACGATTGCGTCAAGCCTCTCACCTGAAGATGCTGAGAGTCTGGTCGAACTAATGCTTGCTAGCCATGCGAATCAATACCCTAACGAGTCGGATGAGACCTTTTCGAAGAGGATTCAGGGAGATCAATACTCCAGGTTAAATGCTCTTCAAAAAGGGGGATTGGGCCTTCCCGTTTCAGCTAAAATCCGTTTGGACGCCATCCTCCGCCGCCACCCCGAGTGGAATCAATCTACAGTTCCGGAATTGGACGAAGGGGATGTAGCTGAAGGAGCAATGTGGGGTGATCCTAGTGACAATGATCCAGCCGTGAATGTTTATCTTGGTTGGGATGATAACAAAGTCTCTGCTGAAATTATGGCGGAATCGGGCACTACACAAATTCGACAAAGATGGCGGTGCTTACAAAGCAAGGATCCGAATCGTGCGATCAGAATATTGAAAGGGCTAGGAAAGGCTGAATACTTTCAACCAACCATCTGGAGTGACGCGCTTGAAAATCTTAGGCAAGGGTCCATAAGCAGCGAGGGCGCGAACCTATATGCTGACTTTTTCGACCTTCTTGGCGACCAGTTCCTTTCGGACAATTTGGCCCAATTGGCAAGCCTTCTTTCACTTGACTGTGAGGAAAAGCATCAGGATCGGGATTCTGATTTCTGGAAACTCTGGGATGCAATCTACGAACTAGCTATTGCTGCTATCGTTGAGGACTTAATAGATCCCGTTGATACAGCGTACAATTCTCCGATTGGAAAACTCACTAGGGCTCTGGTTCTCAAAATCGGGGAAGGGAAACCACAGAAATGGGATGAAGTTAATAAGGCCGATCAAGATCGGCTTGTGAAGCTTCTGGGAGGTACAAGTAACGGGCATCGGCTATCTCGAATGATTCTTGCTATCTATACCAGATGGCTCCACTGGTTGCTCCCCGCCAACGAGAGTGGCCCGTTTCTGGCAAGTTTCGATCAGGACGTATCCGACGAAGCGAAGAATCTTTGGCTCGGCTACCTAATGTCCCAAAACATTAGTCCTGATCTTTGGTTCATTTTGCAAGGTTCGTTTGAAAAAATGCTTTCGCATTCTACTGAGCTTGGGGAGCGTGAGGATCAGCTATTCAGTTTTTTTGCCCATATCTTGCTGGGTCCAGAGTTTCAGATTAATCCGCTCAAGGCAAGAGGCTTGTTAAAATCAGGATCTGCAAAATGCCGGTCGCAAGTCGCAAGCTATTGGCGCCAGCAGATAACCTCAGCCACCGATTACGGAGAGAAAACGTACAATGAGCGATTGAAGTATCTTCTTAACTCCGTATGGCCTTTGGAGCTTGACTTGAGAGACGAGGAATCGGCGGAAAGCCTCGCCGGAATCGCTGTCGAGTGCGGGTCAGCGTTTCCAGATGCCGTAAATACCGTAAGACCTTTCCTAGTAAAACTTAAGGATTCAGCCACTCTACTCTATAGTTTGAATAGCAAGAATCTTGCTGATAAATACCCCTATGACGTTCTAAAATTGGCCAACCCCGAGTCGAAAAATACGCAGGAGTACATTCGGCTGGAAAAGCTCCTGCATTAATGGGAGTAGATGATCGTTACTTCGATTGCCCGACCTCCACTCAACCTAAAGTGTCCCTGCAGCGAAACTATTCCGAAATTCCGGGAAGAAAACCCCCATCCCCATCGTCTATCCAGATAAGAGCCCAACAAATATGGAAACCTTCGGGATAGCATTAACAGCAGAGCCAATAACTTTGCCACCAACTTCACCGCCAACGGCCTTCCAGGATTTCTA
>JAYUSZ010000179.1:0-11833 GCA_043755435.1 Bryobacterales bacterium
GCCCCACAAGATGGCAAGCCTGGGGCCTATCATCACATCCGCGTAACCTTGTCTCCACTTGGCGAACGGAAATATCCCAAGGCGCAGTTGCGCGCAAGAAAAGGCTACTACGCAGCAGAGTAGTCTACATGCTCCGCAGTCGAATTTCTTCCACTCGATGATCGGGCCCTTTGCGCAGCACAAGCCGCGCCCGTTCCCGGGTAGGCATAATGTTCTCCCGCAAATTTGGCCCGTTGATCTCACGCCAAATCGACTTCGCCTGGGCCGTAGCTTCCTCCTGGCTCAACGCTGCATAGCGATTGAAATAGGAATCAGGATTGGTGAACACCGTCTCCCGTAGTTTTAGAAAGCGAGAGACATACCAGCTTTCAATCAACTCCTCTTCGGCATCTATATAAATAGAAAAATCGAAGAAGTCGCTAACGAACATCAGTGGATGCTTGCTGGATCTTCGCGCTGTCCCGGTTTGTAAAACATTCAACCCTTCCACAATCAAGATATCCGGCTGATTCACCATCTTCACTTCGCCCTCTAGTATGTCGTAGATTAAATGCGAGTAAACGGGTGAAGCCACTTCTGCCTGACCACGCTTAATCTGCGCCAGGAACCGCAGTAACGCCATTCTTTCGTAACTTTCAGGGAAGCCCTTGCGCTTCATCAATCCGCGCTTTTGCAATACCTTGGTGGGAAGCAGGAACCCATCGGTAGTGATCAAATCAACTTTCGGATGATCAGGCCAACGCGAAAGCAAAGCCTGCAGCACACGGGCAATGGTGCTCTTCCCAACAGCTACGGAACCAGCGATTCCGATGACATATGGAATCCGCGCCGGCAGGTGACCCAGAAACGTGTCGGTAGCTTTGTTCATGGCCTGAACAGCACTTACGTATAAGTTCAGCAATCGCGACAAAGGCAGATAGATATCCGCCACTTCTTCCAGCGAGATCATTTCATTAATGCCGCGCAGTGTCGCCAGATCGCTTTCCGTCAACGGCAAAGGCGTGAAGGCACGCAACTTGGCCCACTCTTCGCGGGAAAAGTCCAGATAACCTATCTGGTCCTTTTCAGTAGACGTCAGTTTGGGCGAGGCGGACATGAGTAACTATGATAAACAATCCACTAGGGTTGGTTACAGAATCCCAAAATGCTCAAACGCCGCACTGGCGGTCATCCCGTCCTCCAGCGCTTTTCGTACCGCCTTCTCACCGCGGGCTTTTTCAATCGACGCGTTGAACACTTCCACCTCCATTGCCTGTGGAATCACGCAGACTCCATCCACGTCACCAAAGACAATGTCCCCTGGTTGAATTAAGACATCGCCCAGTCGAATTGGAATCCGCATGTCCACAACGTGTCCTCGCGGCCCTTGGTCCTGTGCATAGGAGCCTAGCGAAAAGACCGGGAATCCCAGTTCTAAAATTCCATGGGTGTCGCGGACAAAACCATCCATCACTGCACCGGCCGCGCCACAACGCATTGCACGGATGCTCATCAACTCACCCCATAGTGCATAGTTTGGGGAGCCGCCCGCCGATACGTAAACTTCGCCGGATTGTAAGCCATCCAGCGCTTCCAACATCAAGCCAAAGGGACGCTCTATCGTTCCGGATTCTTCCATCAAGTCTTCCGAGAGCACCGTCATGGCGCGACCAATCACAATCGTGTCCCGGGACAATGGTTGAATTCGTGGAGGCAGAAATTGGTGCAGCAATTTCATTTTATCCATGCAGTCACCCACCACAGCGGGAAACAATTCGCGTCGTGCAATGGCGAATAATTCGTTGTCGTCTTTCCAGATTTGGCTCATAAGCTTTCCTTCAATGATAAACTCCATTCGATGCCTTCCATTTGGACTAGACGAGCTTTCGCACAATCTTTAGCGGCTTTTGCCGCACCTGCCAGGACACCACCCAACATCCTACTTCTTTTGGCGGATAATTGGGCGTTTCCCCATGCAAGCATCTATGGCGACGCTTCGGTTAAGACACCAGTCTTCGATGAATTAGCAAGGCAAGGCACACTCTTCACGAATGCGGTTGCGCCAAATCCGTCGTGCTCTCCATCTCGGTCAAGCTTACTCAGTGGGCAGGAAACGCATCGCTTGGGAACCGCCGCGAGCCTGTATGGAAACTTGCCACAGGATCTTACGATCTACCCTGACTTACTCTCTAACGCCGGATATCTTACTGGTTACTCAGAAAAAGGCTGGGGACCAGGAACCTTCCGCCGCAATGGAAAAGCTGCGAATCCAGCCGGTGCACCGTTTGATGACTTTGCAGCAATGCTCGCTTCCCGTAAGCCTGGGCAGCCGTTCTGCTTCTGGTTTGGTAGTCATGACCCTCATGTTCCGTGGGACCGCGGCTTAAAGCGCAAAGCCGAAATGCCGCTGGACAACATCAAGGTGCCAGCCCACTTGCCAGATAACGATGTGATCCGCGAAGACATTCGATCTTACTATTGCGAGGTGCAACAGTTCGATACAGAATGCGGCGACATTCTGGAGCAGCTTAGAAAAACGGGCGAACTGGACAATACGCTTGTGGTGATGACCAGCGACAACGGTTGGCAAATGCCTCGGGGGTTAGCCAATTGTTACGACCTGGGTGTACGCATTCCTATGGCTATCCGCTGGCCCAAAGGAGTTACTCACGCTGCTCGCCGGGACGATTTCATTTCCATTGCTGACCTCTGCCCAACTTTCCTGGAAAGCGCCAACTTACCCAAGCCCACGTCAGTTACTGCACATAGCCTCAATGGCAAAGTCCGGCGCGATCATATGTTCCTGGAACGCGAACGTCACGCCAATGTGAGGCAGGGCGATCTTAGTTACCCTGTCCGAGGGTTGCGTACAAAAGAGTATCTGTACTTACGAAACCTTGAACCGGATCGCTGGCCGGCGGGAGATCCCACTTTTTATTGGGCCGTTGGAGAGTATGGCGACATTGACGAATCTCGCTCAAAACGGAGCATTCTGGAGAGTCGTGCGGAACCCTTCTTTTCGCTAAACATGGGTAAGCGGCCAGCAGAGGAACTTTACGATTTGAAGAAAGATCCCGATCAAGTAACGAACCTTGCGCGCATCCCCGCCTACTCATCCATCCTAGCTCGACTATCCAAGCGTGTTGATGCTTGGATGCGATCGACCAGCGATCCCAGAGCGAAAGGGCCTACAGACTTCTGGGACCGGGCTCCTTATTCCGGTGCAAAAAGAAAACAGAAGTAACTTCGATCAGAAGTTCAATCGCACCGAAGCCTGCATTGCTCGTGGCGGTGTGGTGCCGGTTTTCTGTCCCCAGTTGATCTGGTTGGGACCAGTGAATCCACCAACATTAATGGCGCTGGTCACCAAGTGGTTCGCAACATTATAGACCTCGAAACGCACGTCCCACTTCAATCCTTGCTCGCCTCCGGTGTAGAATGATTTCACCAACGAACTATTTACGTTGATCCATCTGGGTAGAAAAATGTTGTAAGCCCCCAGGTTGCCAAAGGTGGCCAGTGCCGGAACGGCGAAGGCACTCTTGTTCAAGTATTGAAAGCCGCCGACTGTATCGCCGGAATAAGGGTCACCAACCAAATTGGGCCGTTGATTGCCAGGATTCCCAGTGCCGGCTGGATCTCCTGCGACAACGGGATTCACTGGTAATCCAGATTGGATCTGCGCCACTCCGTTCACCTGCCAGCCGCCGAAAGCCTGCTTGTACCAAGTTCCGCCTCCGCGCCAAAAAGGAATTGGATAGACCCAGCTTGGCACCAGCACGAACTTACGGCTGTAACTGGATGTCCCATAGTCTCCACGCAGGTTGTAACTATCCCTTGGTTGATAGTTATACGCATTAGCGTTGGTTTTGCCTTTAGCCCAGGTGAAGGATGTGGATAAAGAACCTGCTCTGCCGAACTGTTTTCGGAACTGCGATTGCAGCGAATTATAGTTGAAATTGGCTCCAGTAGTGAACTGCTGAATTTGTGCATAGCCTTTGTAGGGGCGAAGATAGTTAGCGTTAACAAGGGTCGTTGTTGATCCTGGAATAAATTGCGACCTGCCGACGCCTAACGGAAGTTGGTTTATATCTCGCAGGTAGGATAAGTTGGCTGCCGAGGAACCGACATAAGTCAGCGTCAAGGAAATGTCCTTTCCAAACTTACGCTGAAGCCCCAGGCTGTAAGTCATAGCTCGTGGAACTCTCATATCAAGGGCATGCGAATTCGTAACATTGGAGACGGCAATTGCACTGGCTGCTCCATTGGACGGGTTCTCCACATCACCATTTAAGACTACGGTTGAGGAATTGAAAGGAGCGTTGTTGATTCCGCCAAAAATGAAGTTGCCTTGAATCCGCTCGTAGGCAATTCCATAGCCCCCTCGCAGAACTGTGGTCTGCTTATTGTCCAGAACATATGCAAATCCGATTCGCGGGGCAAAATTTCCCCAACTGGTCCGGGCTCCGCCCAAGGGCAAATTGTGGAACAGCGCCTGCACTGCTGGATCGTTGTACTGACTGATCCGCCCTTTGGCTGCTTCAGGAAATCCGTTGCCGGGAATCACCAAACCGTTATAGCGATTCGGCGCGCTGATGATGGTGCCGTTTACTGGATTCAGCACGGCCGCCTGCTTCGGATCGTAGTATTCAGGCAAGAATTGAACAGTGTTGTTTAGCGCGCTATATTGTGGCTGCATGTAAGACCAACGCAGCCCAATGTTCAAAGTCAAACGGCGGCTGATCTTATAATCGTCTTGGACGTAAGGCTCAATTTGGGTGAACCGATACCAGCCCTGCCGCACACTTGGAAACTCTGTGTACTGCTGAAAGTTTCCCATCAATGCATCGGCCAACGCATACCCGCTGGTGGGAGTTCTGGCCGGAGAGAAAGCAAATTGGCCGTTGATAGCCGGAGGGTTGTCCTGGTTCTTGCGGCTGCGCGTGAACAGCGCACCCATCTTGATGGTATGGTTGCCAGCGATCCTAGTTAACCCTTCTTTCAGAGTAAAGATGCGATTGAAGTTATTGAATGCCAAGGGTTGGACGGCAAGAGTGGTGAAGTTTGTGATGGCAACCTGTGGGATCACGTTCGATGCATTGTATATAGTTGGCAACGTAATCCCCATGCCTTCACGGGTGAAACTCTTGAGGAATATCGGATTGGCGACTTGCTCATCCTGCTGAATAATTACATTCCCCGTATAGGAGAATTGAAAAACGTGAATTAGGTTTGGTGTGAATATGTGGTTCCATTGGATGGAAGTATTCAATCCTGGAATCTTGCGATAGTACTCCACCAGATTCGTCGTGTTATTCAGTTGCCGGTAGTAATCATGCACCCAATGAAAGTTGATCTGATTTTTCTCGCTCCTGTTGTAATCCAGCTTGAAAACCTCCTGATGAACATTGGTGGGTTGCGGCGCGTTGAATGAAAATGTTGTGCCACCCTGATTGCCTGCCGGATAAATATTGACCAGCTTCTGCATGTTTGGGTTGATCCTGCTCGGCGGCACGATATTGCCTGGGAAAGGAGTTAGTGGCGTGGTTGTGGATGTTACATCCCTCACCACAGTATTTCCAAAACTACCGCTTTTTTGCGCAGCGCTGGGAACGTTCCAGGTTGTTGTACTGGCAACGCGAAGAAACTTCACATCCTCACTATAAAAGAAGAACAACTTATCCCGATTGCGATTGAACTTGATCCCCGGCAGTAGTACAGGTCCACCAATATTCCCACCGAAGTTATTCCAGCGAAGTCTGGGCTTTGTTACACCAGCACCATTAAATGTTGTGGCCGACAAACGGTCGTTGCGCCAGTATTCGTAGAGTTTTCCATGGAACTTAGTAGTTCCACTGCGGATGGAGATATTCACCACACCGCCGGAACTGGACCCGAATTCAGCGCTATAGTTACTAGTGGCAATTCTGAATTCGCCAATCGCATCGGGGTTAAGGTTGATGAAATTATTCCCGCCCCCGCCATTGTCCTTGTTGTCTGCGCCATCCAGATTCCATGTAGTGGAGTCAGGGCGTCCGCCGTTGATCGATTGTCCACTGTTATTGACCCCGAACCCTCCAAACAGTCCGAAGCCGTCGGTGTATGTTGTCGAAACTCCGGGCAGCAGTGCCAACAGTTCAGGGAAGTTCCGGCCGTTCAGTTGCAGTTCGCTGGCCTGTTCTCCAGTTACGGTATATCCCACCTCTCCGCTACTAGTCTCAAGCACCACGCTATCGGCCTGAACCGTCACGGTGTCGGCCTGGCTACCCACCTGCATCCTTATATTGACTTCGATGCTGACGTTAGTTGCCAACGGGTTGTTGTCAACACTTTGTTTAGTGAATCCAGGAGCCTCCGCTGTAATTCGGTATTTTCCGGGACTTAGCTCCGGAAACATGTAGTTCCCGTCGCCGTTGGTCTTGGTACTGCGAGTAAGTGCCGTGTCCTGGTTAGTTACTGTGACAACCGCATCCGGCAATACGGCCCCGGTTGCGTCGATGACTTGTCCGGAAATCTGTTGGTTCAACGTGGATTGGGCCTGTATTGCTGATACTGTAAGCAGCAGAAATAGAATTGGAACGCGGCCTGAAGGCATATTCATGGGATGTGCTGACAGTATATCAACTGACCGCTCTACCGAACTGATCTCTCGTAATGGAGAGGTCTTCTGCCTGAATCCTCTTCCCTATTCAAGAATTTAACAATCGCTTTTTCAGCCGTCAAATCGGGAAGAGAACTTCGCTTTTGCCGTAAAGACGAATTCACCGACAATGGTGTATACCCTTGGCAACTTTATGTGAGAGAGGGCCGCCGCGTGGTTTCTGACTTCGGGCAGGTTGTTTCTGTTTCTTTTTTGCCTAGTAAGGATGGAACTCTCCGCGATAAGTGAACTTCACGCCTCACTCGATTTGCCCTGGTGTTCTGCGGGCTGCAACCAAGCTTTTTCGCCAGCTCTTCCCCTCACGAATCAATTGCAAATCTCCCTCAGGAATGGCCAGCGGCTGCCTGCCCATTTGGGCATAGTCCTCCGCCTGCCACTTTGCTTTCATTAGCCCTTCTTCAGAATGACGATCCACCCCTTGCAACAAGTGGACAATCTCATGGGCCAGAACATGACCCAGTACCGTCGCCACCTGATCTGGCGAGAAAGTCTTCTTGAGCCGGTCGACAAAAACGACAACATGAGTCCCTTCATAAACACTGGCTGAAGCCATAACTCCGGGGCTCTTTCCTATTGGAGTAGTAATTGAACCTGAAATGATCAACCCGCTTCCTGGCTCAGCACAGGCCTTTGCGCTGTTCCGCCATTCCAACTTGATTCCCGCCTGCCGCAATATTTGGGTGGTCACGCCTTGTCCTTTTACTACGTCCATCCCATCCAGTCCAGAAAGAGTCCCGCAGACTCGAATGGCCTCACCGGGGTCCCGACCCCAGGCTGGTACCGTCAAAAGGATCGCCGTAAGGCTGAGTGTGAACAATTGGAATAGCGAATTCTGCGAAATCATGAATTCGAGTATTCGCTGTAACTTATTGATTTACAACGGACACTACCGGCATGCCCATAGTGGCCAACCTAATCTGCAATTACCTTGGGGGCAACGTATAATATAGATACTCATGGCTGCCCCCTTGCCAGAACCAATCTCCGAAATTGCCCGTTTGGATTCCTGGAAGCAGATCGCTGGTTACCTCGACAAAAGCGAGAGGACCGTTCGCCGCTGGAGTCAAACCGAAGGGTTGCCGGTCCACAAGCACCTTCATCAGCAACGCGGATCGGTATGGGCTTATCAGCAAGAACTAGACGACTGGCTGGCGCAACGCCGGGTTAGTCCAGAACCCCTGGAAGACGTCCCCGAACCACCTCCACTTCGCATTCCATGGGCTTTTCTATCGATAACAGGCTTGGCAACCGTATTTGCAACAGCAGGGTGGCTTCTCACCCATCGTCCGCCTGAGAACTTAACAGAACCGGTACCGTTCACCGCGATGCAGGGGGCGGAATACAGCCCTTCCTTTTCACCGGATGGTCGGAAAGTTGTTTTTCAATGGGGAAAGCCAACCGAAGGAGGCCTGTATATAAAGGAGGTGGACTCGGAAAAAGTGACCCCTTTGCTGGTTTCGGGAAAACTGGACTTCGACCCGGCGTGGTCACCCAATGGGAAGACCATCGCCTTCCTTCGGCGGACTCTGGAAAGAGAAACCTGGCTCTATCTGATTGGTGCAACCGGTGGGCCGGAACAGCAGCTTGTCAGGCTAGCTCCTTCGGTGAGCTTGTATGGGAATCATAAGCACCTCAGTTGGAGCAACGATAGCCAGTGGATTTTGGCCCCAATGATCACACCCGGCAAGCGTGTCATGAATATTTCCAGAATTGGTCTGAACGGAGAGGCTCGGCCACTGACCGATCCGCTGGATTCAGCGACACTCTATAGTTCGCAGATGGCCCCAGATGGGCGAGCCTTTGTCTATCTACGGCGCTTTGGGCCGGTGACAAGCGGACTGCGGGAAACCGAAGTTGTTGTTCAGAAACTCAATAAGGAAGGCAATCCCGAGGGAAAACCACAATCCATCTACAAGGCTGATTTGTCACCTAATGGCATTGCCTGGGTACCTGATGGAAAGTCGCTGGTGTTCTGCACTGAAGT
The DNA here is from genome assembly GCA_043755435.1 of Bryobacterales bacterium. GTDB lineage: Bacteria > Acidobacteriota > Terriglobia > Bryobacterales > Bryobacteraceae > JANXSF01. The sequence continues at coordinate 8,625 of JAYUSZ010000179.1, forward strand.
TGTTGGTCTATTCGGATCCCGGCTATTCCGGCTACCGGCTGAAGCTGTCGCGGAATTGAAATCGATTGGCACCAGTGACTGCAATACCGTGTCCGTTTCGCGGGCAGATTCCTCTGGCAAAGCAATGCTGCTTTATGGAAGTTCCAACAATCAGAAAGTAAGCCTTTTGCAAGGAAACGTAGACTCACTTGGCAGCCCGATTGAGTTCGCACCCTCCAGCCGAAAAGATAGCCTTCCCAGCTTTTCGCCAAACGGCGAAGCAGTGGCGTTTACTTCCAATCGAAGCGGACATCCTGAAATTTGGCTTGCCAAGCAGGATGGGAGCGAAGCCAGGCGAGTTACCGAAAAAGGGGAAGTCTACAGTAAGCCAGAATGGTCCCCTGATGGAAACCTCTTGGCTTATGTTTCTTTAACTTCCACGGGCCGATCTCTTACTATCTCGCCGATTGCTGGTGGCTCCCCGAAGTTCCTGCACCAAGTTGGTGGAGATGTGCAAGACCCGGTTTGGTCAAGAGACGGCAAGTTCTTGTATTACTCAACTGGGTCGGACATTTGGCGTTGTCGTGTGGACGGGACGGATCGCGTCAAGTTAGTGGAAACGTCAATATCCCTATTGGCGAAAGTCTGGATGGCCAAAGCATCTACATGTTGAAAGGGGTAAGACGGCATTTTGCTTTGATCCGAATGCCGCGCAACGGGGGAACGCCCGAGGTTTTGACGGACGGATTAATGAAGCAGCAGTTTGCGATGACGAAGACCGCAATCTATTTCGTGCGCACCGACGAGGGAACATTTCATCAATTCTCTTTCCAAACAGGAGCTATCAAAGATCTTGGAATCCTCTTGGGTCAGAATCAAAAGCGCGCCGGAATTATCGTTGGTCTCACAGTATCTCCAGACGACAAGAAAGTCATCTGGGCGGCTGGAGAAGGTCAACAGTTGGACTTGGAGTTGATCCGCAATTTCCGGTAGTACGCTGTAACATAGTAAGTTAATCATGGCTGTCCCCCCAACTGATTCTAATTCCGAGCACGGACGCCTCGATTCCTGGAAACAAATTGCCGGCTATCTGGACAAAAGCGAGCGAACCGTCCGTCGATGGCAACAGACCGAGGGTATGCCGGTGCACAAGCATCTCCATAGTCAACGCGGTTCGGTTTGGGCTTACCAGCATGAATTAGATGAGTGGCTGGCCCAGCGGCGAATCAGCCCTGAACCCTTAGTGGAAGTTTCCGACCAAGAACCGGAAATCCCGGAATCACAGCCGCGCAAGCTTCCCTGGGCAGTCATTGTTGCAGTTATGGGCACGACTTTCATGGGTGCAGGAGCCTGGTTATTCTTCCGCCTCGAGCCCGCACCGTTGCCGGATCCGGTCCCTTTCACCGCCCTTCCTGGTATGGCACATGGTCCATCTTTTTCGCCGGACGGGCGGCAGGTTGTTTTCTTCTGGGGAAGTCCAGAAGCATCGAAACGCGGCCTCTACCTAAAAGAGTTGGATTCGCAAAAGATGACGCCGCTGCTGCTGACACCAGCTGGGGTGCAGGAGTTCAACTATAGCCCGGCTTGGTCACCAGACGGCAAAACAATTGCCTTTCTAAGGCGCACAGCTGAGAAGGAGACCTGGCTGTATCTGATTTCATCGAACGGCGGACCGGAGCGCCGACTTACTAAGTTGGCTTCTTCGGCAACTTACTTCGCCAATCACCAACATGTAAGCTGGAGTCGTGACAGCCAATGGCTGCTTGCAGGGATTACGAAAGGAAACAGCCGAGCCATCCACCGGATCTCCCTTGACGGCGCGGCGAAGCCGGTAACCGATCCGGCGGGGACATCGGCATTCAGCCCCATCCTTTCGCCCAATGGAAGAAGCTTCGTGTATCTTAGACGCGAAGGATCGATTCAAGTGGCTTCAACGGAGGTGCTGGTGCAGGGCGTAACAATGGACGGCAACGCCAATGGAAATCCAGAGTCAATTTACAAAGTTCAAGGAATGTCCAGCGGCGTCACCTGGATGCCTAATGGGAAGGATCTTGTACTCTGCACGGCCCAAATATCCGTGATCGGCCCGTCTGAAAACCGTTTATACAGGCTACCAGCGCAAGCGGGTGCCAGAATGACTCCGATCGGCCTAAACGACTGTAACACCGTTACTGTTTCTGGACCCGATGCCAACGGCTCTGCAACTTTGTTGTATGGAAGCACAAACAATTCAAAGGCAAAATTGTGGATCGCCCGTCTGGATGCAATGGAGCATGCCTCTGAGTTTGCTCCGTCCAGCCGTCACGATAGTCTACCTGCATACGCGCCAAGCGGTGCGTTAGTAGCATTTCTTTCCAATCGAAGTGGCCGGCCTGACATCTGGATAACAAGAAAAGACGGCAGTGAGCCAAAGCGCCTTACAGAAAACGGGCAAGCGCGCAGTCGGCCAGAGTGGTCTCCGGATGGCAATCACTTACTTTACGGTTCGTCAACATACACCTCTCACGATGTGTCGATCGTACCTCTGGCTGGTGGCAATATTGCCCGAATTCCGCTTACTAATCCACTTAGTCAGGACCCTGTTTGGTCTGCCGATGGATCGTGGATATACTACGTGTCAGGAACTCAATTGTGGCGAAGCCGCCCAGACGGTAGTGGTGGGCGCATGCTTCAAGATGGTGGACGCCATACTATTCTGGGAGAAAGTCCTGACGGGCAATATCTTTATTACACTAAGCCAACCAAGCATTTTGGCCTGTTCCGGATTCCAAGCCTGGGCGGCAAGGAAGAGCTTTTGCAAGAAGGACTAGGATTCAGTTTTGGGTCGGTAACCAAACTGGGAGTCTACTTCTTCCGTCAGGAGGATGCGAATCTTTGCAGGCTACCGTTCGATGGCGGGCCGGTCAAGAAGTTCGCTGTGCTGCCAGGACACGACAAGAGCTCTGGGCTTCAGAAAATGGCAGGCTTCACTGTTTCGCCAGAGGATACGACTATCATTTGGGCTGTCGAGGAACCACAACAAATTGATCTTGAAATGATTCGTAATTTCCGGTAGACATAGGTTGATATTTCTCATGATTCCCCACACAGTAATGCGATTTGTGCTTGTCACGCCGGCAGTGACAGGACCGCATCCACCCAATATCATAATAGATTTCCCGTAATCGGGCAGGTTCAAGTGTTGGAGTGAAGTGTGCCAATGTTAGAAAAACCGCTCCCTGGCGGTCACG
>JAYUSZ010000180.1:0-11803 GCA_043755435.1 Bryobacterales bacterium
GCAAATGAAAACTGTTGGACAAGTGGAAAGCCTGTGGCGTTACCCCGTGAAGAGCATGCGGGGGGAGCAATTGCAGGAAGCATTCCTTGGTTATGCCGGCGTATATGGCGATCGGCTCTATGCATTTCGTAGGGCGGCTGGGCCGAAGCCATCTCCGTTCTTGACTGCAACCAAGCTCGCAGAAATGCTGCTTTATTGCCCTGTTTATCGGTATCCAGAACACATGGTGAAGCCGGGTAATCTTGCGGAGGCTGAAAGTGTTCCACCGGGGCTTTCTCCTGTTTATGCGGACTCTGTGGAAACGATGTTGGATGTGAAAACGCCAACCGGAAAGCTGTTGGCGATTGATGATCCGCAACTGATCAGTGCTCTGCAGCAAGGCATCGGCGAGGCTGACCGATTGACGTTGATGCGATCAGACCGGGCGATGACTGACTGCCGTCCCATTTCGTTATTCTCCCTACAGACGGCGCGAGAGTTGGGCAGTGATCTGGGCTTTGAGTTAGACAAACGCCGCTTTCGGGCGAACGTTTATGCTGATCTTCCATCGGCTGGTGGGTTTTTGGAAGACCATTTTGTCGGCCGAATGCTACAGATTGGTGCCAAGGCCGTTATTGCAGTGATGGATCGTGATCCGCGTTGTAAGATGATTACGTTGGATCCAAATACTGCTGGCGCGAGTCCTGAGATTATGAAGTTAGTGACCAGGGCTCACGAAGGAAATGCCGGAGTATATGCCGCCGTTGTAGTTGAGGGCATTATCCGGCCCGGGGATGCGATTAGCGTCTTGAACTGACGCCGCGCAGGTCAGCGTCGGTAAAGATCAAATCGCGATCAACTACCAACTCCATGGTTGTCCCTTGAGGCAGAACCACATCATTGCCACGTGAACCCAGAATTCCTGCTAAGCCAGCTGCTGCACCTGCGGCTGCACCAATACCCGCGCCTTTGCCGCCGCCAAGTACTGCGCCAATTCCGGTGCCTGCGGCAGTGGTTTTGGCTACAGTGCCGGCATCGCGACCCTTAGTGCTTTCGCCCTTGATCCTTCCTTCGGATCGATCTAAATTGCCAGCAGCATCAACGCTTCCTGGTCGCGAGCGCAAATCATGAATTACTCCATTACTTAGGGTGATTGACTCAAATTGTAAGTTAAGAGCAGACAAGCCTTTCACTTTTCCGGCCCGCTTTGATTCGGTAACTGTGCCTGTAACATAGCTGCCAGCGGGAATCACCAAGCGGCCATCGACAAATACCGGCGAGGCGGTTTCGAGATAGACATGGTCACCGGGCGAAGTGCGTTTGGTGTTTACAGAATTGGTTAGGCGCAACAAGATGCGAGTGCCTCCTGTTACTACGTATTCTTTTTCATCTTGGGTTTGGGGCGTAGCTCTGGGCCAAGATTGAACCAATTTTGGTTGAGCGACGGCAGGTTGTACTGGAGCGGCAGGAGGGGACGTGGGCTGAGCTTTAGCGATAGCAAGGGGATTTTCATAAATCAGCGTCGATTCACTCTCCCCGGAATTGCGCACGATGGTGCGCCGAATAGTTAAGGTGTTTCCGTCGGCGGAACGCCTCCAGCGCTCCATCACAGTGTAGTTGCTGCGGCCACTGACGATGGTGTTCACGAGAAGAGCTGATCCCTCCCATTTTGTGACAGTGCTTAAAACGGCATCGCCAGCCTTGCTCTTTTCTGATCGGCCATCTAGTGGATAGGCGGAAATTGTGGAAGGCCCGTCTTCCTGAGAACTCACAAATAGCGTTAGCGAAGCGGGACTTTGTTCAGCGCGGAAGGAAGGATTCACAGTTACAGATGTATCACTGAGGTTGCTTTTAGAGGAGTTGAGTTTCCAAGTGCCAGAAAAGTCTCGATCAGGTTGCGCAATTCCAGTGGCGGCGGCGAGAAAAGCGACAATGAGCAAAGTAATTAGGCGCATCTTGCTTAAGAATACACCGAATTTCCTAATTTTTAGCAGTAAATTATCTAAGGGAGTTCTTTCAGTGCGCGCCGGTCTGGGCAGTCGCCCAGGTAGGTGCTGAAGAAGTCAAAGCTAAGCAAGCCAGTAAAAAAATAGACTCCTTGTTGGACACAGCGTTGCCCCAATAAATGAATGGACTGCGCCTCCTGTGCTGTTGGTTGCAGCCGCACGGCTTCCACCAGCGCGTCGAATTTCACTTTTTGGACTGTTGTCAACAATGCCAGGTTCGCTGCATTCAATTGGCGATTGCCTTCGGAAATCATTCGACGTAGGGCCTCCACTTCGGCGTATCGTACGCCCAGTGCTAGAGAATCCAGTACTGGCCGTGTGGCCTCCTCTGCAATTTCCCGGGTAACATCACGCATTCGTCCAATTCCATCTACCGTGTATTCTTTTCTATTGTCCTCCATTTTACTTTGCTGTTGGTCTGACAGGCACAAGTAACGGATCACTTTTGAATGATAGGGATCGTTGTCGCCGGGACGGGGACCCCAATTTGGAATACTGGAAATATTAGGCAGTAAGAGCGGCTGACATACGGGATCATTCGACGACTTACTGGAGCAATCTGCTGGAGACATTCCAAGTGCAACAGCGGCACTGGCTTTCTGCCGTGCTGAGAGGTCTTCGAGTAACTTCAACTTGACCCTTTGCGGCTCGCTCAGCAGTCCGCGTAGCAAATCGTTCTTCTGTTTTTCAATTTCAAGCAGGCGCCGGCGAATCATCTCCCATTGGGCATGTAGCGCTCCTAGCCGGGCTGGAATCAGCGGACTCTTGGCGGTTTCGGCGAAGATTTCAGCTTCCAAACCCTCCCGACCCTTGAGAATTACAGCTGATTCGGCTATGTAGGGATATGACCTCAGCCTGATTCCTTCCAGTAGAGACTCAGGGAGTTCCAGATACTCGATCAATGCTCGTTCATTGTCTGGAAGAGGAGGAACAGGTAACGGGCGGAGAGTTATCTGCCAGACCACCGTTGTTCCAATTAGTAACAGCAAAGCACATAAGCGCATGGCTTAATCATATTGCCGATTAACTCTCTCCGACTAATCTACCCACGCACCGCCCAGCGCGCCAAGTCTGCAATTCTTGGTGGCTTGCCTTGCATCAGCAAACCAACGCGGAAAATACGTGAGGCCGTCCAAGTGGTGATGAGTGTCCAAATCAACATGCCCGCCAGCGCAACCCATGGCTGCCATGCTGGAACTCCTCCGGGCATTGCCTGGCGCATCATCATTATGATGGGCGTGAATGGGGGAAATAGGGACATTATAGTGGAGAAAACGCCGTTGGGCTGCTCCATGATAGTGATGAAGAACATCAGCGGAATCATCACTGGCAGCATTATCAAAATATTCAGTTGTTGGGCATCACGCGGGGTACTACAGGCAGAGCCCAGTGCTGCGCCGAAAGCACTAAGCATAGTAACTTCGCAGATGAGGTAGATGAAAAACCAGGGCAACAATTCGAGCGGAGCTATGCCGATCATGGCCATTGATTGTAATGTGAAGATCACAGTTACTATGTAAACCAACGAGCCAGTAAGTGAGCAACCTACGGATGCGATTACTTTGCCCATGATAATTTCAAATGAGCTGGTGGAGGCAAGCATCACTTCAAACATACGTTGCGTTTTGTCCTCGGCCACGGCAGTGAGCATGGGGGCTGATCCCATTAGAACGATCATCATCATTAGGACCACCAACACCAAAGGTACGGCCAAATTCTCAAGTGGATTCCGTTTCTTGCCCATTTCTATTTGCCCAGTTGTTCGATTCTTTGAGACCAATCCCCTGGTTTCTAGCGTCACCGGACGGAGCAGTTCATTTGCCTGCTGCGAGGCTATGCCTAACTTCGCAAGCCTCGTTCGTTGTAAGCCGGTATTGATCAATCCCAGCATCCACAACTGAGTGGGGCCAGTGCTGCCGGAATTTGTATAGAAGGTGGTCTTGCCGACTTTGTCGATATCTAAGAATCCGAACAATTCCCCGCTTCGGACGCGATCGGACAAAGAAAGTTGTTGAGCGGCGGGATTATGATCCTCCGCTGGGACAACTGTGAATTTGTAAGCAGAAAGAAACGGGTTGTCCAGCTCAGTGCTGGGCTTTTTCGCTTCTGCGGCGGCGATTATGTTTGCGGCGATATTTGAGTCTGAATGGTCGACAATCGCCACATGCCTTGCTTCGTTCTTCTGCAGCATTTTCCATATAGTTGAGCCAAGAAAGCTGCCGCCAAACAGGAGTGGGGCTATGAGCAAACCGATGAGGAAAGTTTTGGTTAATACTGTGGCGATGTAGTCACGCTTGGCGATCAACAAAATTCTATGCAGCATGTTCTTGCTCCTTGTCTGATGGGCTGGCGATGCGAACGAAAATGTCGTGAAGCGATGGCTTAACGATCGTAAAGTTTGTGACGGCGGTTCTGGAAATCAACGCTTGCAAAACCTGTTGGGGATCAAAACCCTGAGCCATGCGGAGTTCCTGGGCTTGTCCTAAGTCGCGAATTGCTTCGACACCTGGAAGATTTTGAACCGCCGCGATGCCTGCGGCGGTGGAGACGCGAATGGTATTGTTCCCATATTCATTTTGAATCGACGTAAGTGTGCCGTCGAGTACTTTGTTTCCTCGATAGATCATGAAGATGGAATCGCACAAGCTTTCAGCCACGCCCATGTCGTGGGTGCTGAGAATGATGGTTGTTCCGCGCTGTCGCAAGTCCAGAATAGCGGCACGGATTACGTCGGCACTTACAGGGTCAAGGCCGCTGAAGGGTTCGTCCAGGATCAGCAATTTCGGCACTGGCAAAACGGCGGCGATGAATTGAACTTTCTGGCTCATTCCCTTGCTGAAGGTTTCCAGTTTTCGGGAAGCACAATTCGCCAGTCCGAATTTCTCGAGCCATTCGGTGATTTCGGTTGTCATTGGCCGCCCGCTACGAAGTCCGGCGTGAAACTCCAGAAGCTCTTGCACTTCCATTCGGCGATGCAGGCCGCGCTCTTCGGGCAAGTAGCCGATGAGTCCAGAGCGTGGAGTTGAGCTTTGTTGATTGAATACATGGATGGTGCCTTGATCGGGATGAAAGATATTCACGATCATGCGCATGGTTGTGGTTTTGCCGGAACCATTAGGGCCGATGAAGCCGTAAATAGCGCCCTGCGGGATGTTCAAGCTTAAGTTGTTGACGGCGGTTACGGATCCGAATGTCTTGGTGACATTGGAAATCTGCACCGTGGAGATTCCATGGGAATCCTGGGGCATGGTGCCTCCTCCTTTTTCTATTCAGTTGTTGGGTTGAGTTGCGTTAAGAAAGAAGGGAAGGAGGTGGGCGTTGAAAAAGAGCTTGATTGGAAGCAATGGAAACAAATGGTACTTTGTATTTTGGAACGGTAAGTCTGTTGTAGGCTGTTGGGGCCGGTGGTGCGGTCTTTAGTTCAGATACTTGCCGGTGTTTCTGGCAAGACTTATAAGCCCTAACGATGCTGTGAGTTTTGTTGGAACTTGTGGCAACTACATACGGGGCATAGGAAACGGCAACCCCTGCGATGAGTATAGTAAGCAGCCAAGTTGTTAGGCGGGACATCACTTACAAGAATTTATATCACAACATGGCTTGCTTTGCTAGACCAAATATTGCTTGAACAAATAATAGGCAGACAGGGACAGTCCGATCCCGATGACCACTTTCCTTACGGAGCTCGATGAAAAGCGTAGCGACAGCCGCGCGCCCAGGTATCCTCCAGCAATCGCCGAAACCGCCATGGGTATGGCGAAACGCCATACCACTTTGCCTTCCATTGCGAACCATGCAGCGGCGATTCCATTGATCAGTGTCGCCAGAATTGCCTTCAGCGCATTCATTTCGTGAACGTCGCGCAAGCCCATGAAGGCCAGTGCCGTTAACATTAGAATCCCCATTCCCGCACCAAAGTAGCCGCCGTAAATGGAAACCAGTAACTGGGCGCAGGCGAGAATAACTAAGTGCTGAGTGGTGTGCCCGGTGGTAGTTTGTTGCGTCTTTGCCATTTTAGTTACGAACGGCTGAAGCATGAACAGCACTGAGGCAAGTAAGATCAACCACGGAACCAATGCGGCAAAATACTTTTCATTGGTGCGTGTAACAAGGACAGTGCCAATCATTCCTCCAACAAGGCTTGGGGCGAATAACCACCACAAGAGCCGCGGCGGGTGGGCCGCATCCTGACGGTAGGCCCAGAAGCTAGCGATGGATCCAGGGAGCAGTGCGATGGTGCTTGTGCCGTTTGCCATCACTGGGGACAGCGCTGCAAGCAGAGCAGGGAAGGTAAGCAGAGTTCCTCCGCCGGCAATTGCGTTTATGGCACCGGCGAAAAATGCGCTGATACATAACGCCAGGTAGAGTAGGGTTGAATCCATGATTTAGAAGACCTCTCGGACTGCGCGCCCTTCAAGGAACTCGCAATGCAGTTGGAACCCTAGCCTCTCATAAACGCGTCGTGCATTGGGTTTTGATGCTTCAACGTTCAAGACAATAGTGCTGATTCCCATGTTCAAAAGTTCGAGTGTAACGGCACTGGTCATGCTGGCGGCAAGCCCTTTGCCACGGCGGTCACGCCGTGTATATACATTGCCCACGCCGGCAACACTTTCCTGGGGCACCGCCTGATGTGTTCCGGCAACTGCGATCAGTTCGGGACCTTCCCAGCAACCGTAGAAAACTCCTTCGGTGAGCATATTGGGGTAGAAGAAATAGGGCTGATCATTGTCTGCCTCACCATCAGCATAGAGTTTCTCGAGCGGTGACAGATGGGCTGGGGTCAGTCGCTGTGCGTTCCCCACTGATGCTGGTGTCCAAGTTTCAGTGTTCAAAACAAAGCGGCCCATGAGCTTCGGTTCCAAGAAGCGGTATCGTCCCGCCAGCATACCGGCATCTTGCAGGCGCACATTGAGGAACACTGCGGGCTCGTGAAATTCATCAAGGATCATTGGTTCGGCATTCAGCCAGAAGAGAATTGGAAATCCCAAGCCTTGATACAGAACCACCATTCCATCGCCTTTCTGATTGCAATGAAAAGTGCAATGTTCAATGGCGCCAGGGGCAAGGTCGCCTAGAATGTAGGCCGACCAGGGACGGTCTTGATTCAGAATGGCTCTGACTTTATTTAGATCTTGAAGAAGCGGCACCAGCCGTTAGGGTACAACGGCGATGTCCACCATGTCATGAAAACTATCGCCGGAATCGATGGCGAAGGAAACGCTGTTGCCTGTGGGACTGTTGAGGGGCACTCTCAAGTTCAATTGATAAAGTCCAACTAGCCCTGGGGCCATGCCTTGGAAAAGAATCTCTGCAGGCTTGGCTCCAATGTAAATTGTCAGAGGGCCGGGCACCAGGCTCAGCGGATTAGTAGGTGCGAGTGCGCCATCGCGGACTGCGGGAGTTACAGCGCCGAGGCCGGTTAGGAACACCAGCACAACGTCGCCGCGCTTGGCGGGATTTGTTGCGGATACTAAAGAGAAATCGGGTTTGAGGATTGCTCCGGGGCCTGTGCCGGCGGAAGGAACAGTGAAGATTCCGGGGCTGGTCTTGGATAGCGGCAAATCGACAGAGTTAGTGGATCGGCCTCCGGTGGTTACAACAAAACTTGCGGTGGTTCCAGTTACTCCGAAAGGCACCAGGCAACTAATCTGTCCTGCACTTACAAAGTAGATGGGCGCGGGAGCGTTGTTGACCAGAACCTGCACTCCTCCGAGCGTTGTCGGATATGGGGCACCGGGCGCGATAGTTGTTGTTGTTGCAAAGCCCGCACCGAATATGGAAAGGAACTCGCCTGGGGAAACTGGTGCGCCGACTGGAGCAAAGCTGGCGGCATTTACAATGCCCTGCGGATTGATGTAGAAAGTGCCCGTGGAGCTAGCTGCTGCTGTTGCCCGGATTCCAAAGCCGATCTCGTAATTATCGGAATCCGCAGTGGTGAGGCCATTCACTATGAAGCTGTTGCCTGCCGTACCAAGCGCCAGCCTGTTGGTTTCAACGGAGCCGCTACCGTCGGCGGTGATGGCATAAGAGCTGCCACCGGTGAAATCCAACACGCCTTCCAATTGACGCACTCTACGGCTGGAGACTAACTTGCCGCTGCCGTTGGCATTGGCGGATCCGGAATAACTTCCTGGACGATTGGGTTCCAGTTTCATACCGGCCGAGAAAAACAAGTTACGAAAGCTGGCGGCATTGGCTGTGCCGGAAAATGCGCGAGTGGCAATTAGTAGATCGTGGCCACCGGCAGCGGTGGATCCGCCAATTACTAAGCTGCTATCGGCGGAAACAAAAATCTGACGGCTGCCGGAAAGCAACTGCGTTAGTGCAGTTGATGTGGATGCTAGTGGGAAGTTCGCTGTTCCAGATCCGTCTGCAGTCAAGGAGTAAGATGCTGCTGAAATGGTCTGGGTTGAGATCTTGTTTTGCAAATTTGCCGCTTTGCCGCTGACGCTGACGTCGCCAAAACTTCCTGCGCCATTGGGTTTCAATTGAAAATATCCGTTGCGCACGTTGGTTGCCGCACCGCCGGGAAATTCCAGAGTGGATGCCCAATAAGTTCCGTTGATTGTGCCATTGGTAACGCCTCCGCTTGGGGCTGCGGGTACGGCGATTAGAAAATCGTAAACGCCCGGAGTTTCCTGCGTGGATCCAACCACTGCACCTTGGCCAAGACCGCCACGAATTACCGCGCCATCGGTGCGCTGGAAGTTGGTCATAGAGATGTAACCCGTTGCTTGAACCGAATACTTGCCAGCCCCGCTCATAGGTAGAGGAGCGCCCGAACCTACCAGCTGACTTCCTGCATAAGTGAAGTTACCTGCACCATCAAAAGTGAGTGATCCGTAAAAGGTCCGTGCGTCGGTGATTGCTCCGCTGGCGTTGATGCTGAGCATCAGATGCCTGGCATTATGTTTACCGTTTAAAGAGCCATTGCCCAGCGACTGGCCGGACACTTGTGTAATCACGGCGGAGGCCAGAGTTAAGAGGGAGAGCCTGAAAATACCCATGTCACCATTCTATAAACCAACAGTCCTAAAGAAGTAGCGGCAAAATACTAAGAACGATGAGGGAATAAATCCTAGGAAATTCCTTCACAACTCTTGCTGGCAGGTTGTGTTCAGCTAAGCGTAACGCTAATCGGCCTGGCTGACGATAACATAGATTAGGGGAATTTCATGCGAACTCGAATCCTACACGCTGTTTTGTTTCTTTCACCCATTGCAATTTTAGAAGCGCAACCACCCACAATTGATGTCAGCGATGTCCAAGTGGAACACGCCAATTGCGCTTTCTTTTCTGAACAGCGGGACAGGATTGTAGCTGGTGGCAAGAACGCTCAATTCCTCAAGGGGGCGTCTTTGAGGGGCGTGTTGACGGCTGAAGTTGCCAATCGTTTGACTCCTTCGCAGGATTTTGTTCCTGGCGGAAGCCGGACGAATACGCAATTACAGCCTTCCGAACAAGGAACCATTGACCGCAATCTTTTTGGAGAAATGCAGAAGGCGGGGGTTGTTCCAGCTGAACGCACCAATGATTTTGAATATATCCGGCGCGTCACTTTGGACCTTACCGGCAGAATTCCCGATCCACTTCGCGTGCAAACTTTTGTTGCCGATACGCGATCGAACAAGCGGGAACTGTTGGTGGACGAACTGCTTGCGAAACCGGAATGGGCGGACAAGTGGACTATGTATTTTGGAGATCTGTACAAGAATATATCCTTTACTTCACAGATTCGGCGATACACCGATAGCACCTCTGCGTTTCAGAAATGGATTCGCGATTCTCTGGTGGCGAACAAACCATATAATCAAATTGCAACGGAGCTGATTGCAGCCAGCGGAACCAACAGTTACACGCAGGGCGATATCAATTTTGTCATTGGCGGGTTCATCACTGGGGGCCCGCAGCAGGACATTTGGGATGGCCAGACAGTTTTGATTGCCTCCACCTTTCTGGGACTTTCGCAGCTGAATTGTTTGCTCTGTCACAACGGTCGGGGACATTTGGATACGTTGAGTGTATGGGGCCGCAATACAACCCGCCTGCAAGCGTGGGGGATGTCCGCCTTTCTTGGCAAGACACTCGCTTCGCGAACTTCAGTGGATGGAACTGGAACGCCGTATTACTGGTCTTTAACGGACGAACTTACCCGTTTCCGGACGGACTACCCATTGAACACAACAACCGGCAATCGGCCTGCAAGGCAACCGGTCGGCACCCAGACTACGGTGGCTCCTGTCTATATGTTCAGTGGTAGAGGACCGAAGGCTGGCGAAAACTATCGTGTCGCTTTTGCCCGTGAAATTACAACTGATTTTCAATTTTCCCGTGCCGCGGTCAACTACATTTGGGCGCAGTTTTTCAACAAGGGAATTGTAGAGCCAGTGGATGGGTTTGATCCGGCGCGGCTGGATCCTAGTAATCCGCCGCCTGCTGGTTGGGCCATTCAGTCTACCAATCCCCAGTTACTAACTGAGCTTGCACAGGATTTTATTGACAGTAAGTACAACCTGAAGGGTCTGATGAAGCAGATTGTAACTTCCGATGCATATCAACTCTCTTCACGTTACAACGGGACTTGGGATCCGGCTTGGGAGAAACTCTTTGCGCGGAAATTTGTGCGGCGGCTTTGGGCGGAAGAGCTTCACGATGCGGTTGTGCAGTCGAGCGGCTTATTGCCTTCGTACAATCTGCAGCGCAGCTTCCCCAACTCATCTGCTACGGAAAGCTGGGCCATGAAAATTCCGGAACCCTTGAATACCCCTGATAACGGGGGACTAGTTTCACGTTTTCTTGATTCGTTCCTTCGCGGCAATCGTGAAGATGAAGACAGGCAGGGGGATGGATCTATTTCGCAATCCTTGAACCTGATGAACGATTCGTTTGTGATGGCGCGGATTCGCGGCACTGGCAATTCTAATTTGCTACTGGTGAAAAACCTCAGCCAGCCGGATGATCAACTGATCAATATCTTGTTTCTGAATGTACTTTCGCGCTATCCGACAACTGCGGAAATGACTGCGGCTCAAGCGCAATTGAAGACCGGTACACGCACGCAAGCTGCGGAAGATTTGCTGTGGTCGTTGTACAACAAAGTTGATTTCATTTTCAATTACTAGCCGACAAAGGCCGGGGCGGCCTCGTGGCATGCAATAATTCGCGCCGGCCTGGGTCCGTTTTGTCGGCGAATACTTAGGAGTTAAGGAGAACAATCATGATATACGGCGAAGACAAACACTCGAAAATCCTGGGCCGCAGGCAGCGCCCACATGCGACGTTTTCCCAACAGCCACACCTTTCGCGGCGCCGCTTTTTTGAAATTGCCGGCTCTGGCGTAACAGGTTCCTATCTGCTTAGTAACTCGAAGTTACACGCGGCTGATTCGCGCCCCGCAGTTACTTTGCAGAACAAGGCCAAGGCTTGCATCTTCATCCTGATGACGGGTGCGCCAAGCCATACCGATACGTTCGATCTTAAGATGGTGAACGGAGTTACTCCGTCGAAGTTCAATCCAACCATGATCAACGGCATCAATTGGCCCATGGGGTTGCTTCCCAATCTTGGTGCACAACTTTCCAAAGTTGCTATTGTGCGCTCCATGCGGTCCTGGGCACTGGTCCATAATCTGGCCCAAACCTGGACCCAAATTGGGCGATCACCGGCGGCAGCTTTGGGTGATGTTGCACCAAACGTGGGCAGTGTTGTTTCTCTTGAAAAGGAGCGGGAACGCACAGCCAGCCAAGTCTTCCCAACATTTCTAGCATTGAATGCAGGGAGTGCAGTTGGCCCGGGTTACTTTTCGGCAACGTATG
>JAYUSZ010000181.1:0-68188 GCA_043755435.1 Bryobacterales bacterium
AGGCGACGTTCGGAATAAACCACGCCCCGTTCCGATTCCACTATTTTTGGATCGAAAGCCAGATCGCGAATACGGTCGGCTTCCATTTCAAACATCAAAGGAAGGGCCGTGCGTGGGAACCAATCCTGATAAACGGTGAGGTCGTGCGAGGTGTAGGCGTTGTTGTTGCCGCCTGCATTTTCCATGTGGAAATCGAACTGCTTGGGTCCAAACTTTTTCGCACCATTGAACATCATGTGTTCAAAGAAATGGGAAAGTCCGGTGATGCCTGGGCGTTCGTTGCGGGAACCTACTTTGAAAAACAGGTACATGGCAACGTTTGGAATATCGTGATCTTCATGAATGATGACGCTCATCCCATTGGCAAGGGTGTGCTTGCGGACAGCCAGCGTTTGCGGGAAGGCAAGAAGGGGTAGGATCAGCAGAAACAGCAATCGCATACTTCTTCAGTTTAGATGAATCAAATGGTTGTTCTTCAATTAAACGTTTACTATGATTGTGGGCAGAGGGCTAACTATTTGCCAACAACTTACGATGTCTGCGTAGTCGGGTCAGGCCCTGGCGGCGGCATTGCAGCATATGCTCTAGCCACCGCAGGCTTGAAAGTGGCGCTGGTTGAAATGGGCCCACGGCTTCGTGCCGGCATTGACTACAACCCGCACCTTTCCCCTTACGATCATCTGGACGAGCGTTTAGCCAAAGGCCTTCGCAGTCCCATTTCTGGTTTGAGCGATTACAACGAAGTGAACCACTTCACCGGCGTTGGTGATCGTCCGCGGCATGGGCAACTCCGTGCGTTGGGTGGCCGGTCACTCTGCTGGGCTGGCCATAGCCTGCGCTTTGGCCCGCTTGATTTCAGCAAATGGCCAATCCCCTATAGTGACGTTGCACCCTACTATAGCCGCGCAGAACGGCTGATGGGAGTTTACGGAGCGAAAGACGGACTTTCCAACATGCCCGATGGGGACTTCCAAAAACCCGTAGCATTCCGATGTGCGGAGCAAATGTTCTGGCGAGGCGTGCAGCGGTTGAAAGCGAAAGGCCAGCAAATGGAATTTGTTGGAATCCGCAAGGCCATGCCCACTGAACAGCGGGCCGATGGCCGGGCCAAGTGCCACTACTGCGGCCACTGCATGCGCGGATGCGAGATTGATTCAAAGTACACTTCTGCCAACACCCCAATTCCAAAGGCTCTGCGCACAGGTAACTTGACGTTACATACCGGCGCTGCCATGACGAAGATTTTGATGAGCAAAGACGGCAGCCGGGCAGAGGGGATTGTCTATCGGGATGCAACCGGAGAGCAGACCTTGAAGGCCAAGTCGCTGGTGCTGGCCTGCAGTGCTGTGGAAACAGCACGGCACTTACTCATTAACAACCTTTGTAACTCAAGCGGCTGGGTGGGTCGTGGACTTACTAGCCATTTCGGAGTTACGGTGAATGCTTTGTTCCCGGAATTGAAAGGCAGGGACTATTCAAATGACGAGGGTACCCAATCCTTTCATGGCCTGTTGACAGCTATGTATTGGGACAAGCCGAATCCAAACTTTGAGGGTACCTATCAAGTGCAAAGCGGCGGCGGGCTTCGTCCGCATGAGTTAGTGATCCGCGATATTCCTGGTTTTGGTTCCGAATGGAAACGGAAGATTCGCGAGTACAATTCCATTCATGGAAGTATGAACATGCAGGGGTCGCTGTTGATTTCATCGAAGAAGTATGTGGACTTGGATCCCACGGCAAAAGATAAGAACGGCCTGGCTCTTCCGCGCGTCCACTTACACTACGAGGATAGCGACATTGCCATGGCGAAAGACATGGTGGATACTTGCGAGCAGATCATCCGCACAGCAGGCGGCGAGGTTTATTCCAAGCCGAAGGAAATCAACTCGTCCACTTTGGTCATTGATTCCAATCATTGGGTAGGCACTGCGCGCATGGGTCGCGATAAGAAAACTTCGGTTGTGAATACCGACGGCCAGACGCATGATGTGAAGAACATCTTTATTAACGATGCGTCTGTATTTGCTCACTACCCTGAGAAGAATCCGACACTAACCAACATTGCCCTTAGTTGGCGTACTAGTGAAAAGCTGGTGCAGAAATTCAAGCGCCGGGAGATTGCCTAACCTATGCCGAACATCGAACGAAGGGAACTGATTCAAATTGCGCTGGCCGGAGCTTTTGCAGGAACGGTGAGCGCCGCCGACAAGCCGCCACTCTTTTTCACCCTGCCTGAATACAACTTGCTGGAGGAACTCTGTGAAGTGATTCTTCCAGCTGATAGCGAAGGGCCAGGGGCGAAAGCCGCAGGAGTGCGATTCTACATCGACCGTATTGTCAAGTATTCCGATAGTGGCCCACAGCAACAGTGGCGCGCTGGATTAGCGGTACTTGATAGTGAGAGCAAAGCTCAATTTGGGAAGGGTTTTGCCGAATTGGACAAGGGACATCGCCTTCGATTGGTGACGGCAATGGCAAAGAACGAGGATGCACCGCAATCCCCACAGGAACGTTTCTTTGCCACCGTGAAACGGATGACCTTCGATGGCTTTGCTTTTTCCGACTTGGCGAAGCGTGACTTTTTCCATTACAAGGGTGAACACGGCGTGCCGGAATTCGCGGGCTGCACCCACCCTGAACACAAACAGGTCTAGACGGCTGCTAGCCTTTTCCGGTGGTATGCTATTAATCGTATGAGTGAACAAACCCGCCGGAACTTTGTAAAAACCGCCTCCGTCTTCGGAGTGCCTGCCCTATTAAAAGGCGCTTCCGTTACCAACGCTATCAAAGTTGGCATTGTAGGCTGTGGAGGCCGGGGGACCGGTGCCACTGCGCAAGCCATCAAAGCTGACGATGGCGCAGAACTTGTTTCCATGGCGGACATTTATACCGAACGCATCGACGAAAGTCTTGCCTCTTTGGAAAAGTTCCTGAAGCCTGAAGTGCGCACTCGCCTGAAGGTGGAAAATGCCAAGAAGTTTGTGGGTCTGGATGGATATCAAAAACTGATTGATAGTGGAGTGGACGTGGTGTTACTCGCCACTCCTCCTGGATTTCGGCCAGTGCAACTGCGCGCTGCCGTTGAGGCCAAGAAACATTTGTTCGTGGAAAAGCCCGTCGCAACGGATGCGGTGGGCGTGCGTCATGTCCTCGAAACCGTGAAAATGGCCAGGGAAAAGAATCTGAATTTAGTGGCTGGCTTTTGCTGGCGCTATGCGAATCAGATTGTGGAGACGTTCGACAAAATCAACGCCGGTGCCATTGGCAACATTGTCAGTTACTACGGCACTTACTATACATCGCCAGTGAAACCCATGCCTCCAGCATCGGAACGTCCGGCGGGCATGAGCGATATGGAATGGCAGATCCGGAACTGGTACAACTTTGTGTGGCTGTGCGGCGACAGCCTGGTGGAACAAGCCATTCATACTGTGGACAAAGTTGCTTGGGCTTTTAACGACCAGCCTCCAGTTAGCTGCGTAGCCGTTGGCGGACGCCAGATTCCTGCTGAGGGCGGCAATATTTTTGACCACTTCCAGGTGAACTATCTTTATCCGAATAACGTGCGGGCAACGGTGGCAAATCGTCAAATGGTGGGCTGCTACAACGAAAACGCGGACTATATTACGGGGACCAAGGGTGTGGTAACCATTGGCCGCGGCCCAAACCCACGCATCGAAGGCGAAACCACGTGGAGCTTTGAAGGCCAGAAGTACGACATGTATCAGCGTGAACATGATGTGCTGTTTGCCTCTATTCGCAAGGGTCAGGTAATTAACAATGGCGAACGCCTTGCCACCACAACAATGCTTGGCATCATGGGCCGCATGGCTGCCTACACCGGACAGACCATCACCTGGGAACAAGCTCTGAATTCAAAGGAAAGTCTGGTTCCTGAAAAGTGGGATTGGAACATGAAGCTGGATGTTCCACCAACCGCACTACCAGGCGTGACGAAGTTCGTTTAGTGGGATGCTGCAAAATAATAAAGTTTCGATTTTTCTCGCAGCATTAAGCGTTTTGCAATCCACTGCGGCAGACTTCACATCAGCTCGCCCGATTCTGGAAAAGAACTGCATGCCGTGCCATTCTGCGGAAAAGGCATCAGGTGGGTTGCGGCTGGATCGGCGTACTAACGCTCTTAAAGTGTTATCGCCAGGGAGCCCGGAAAACAGCGTTCTTCTACTCACTGTCGATCGCCCCGCAAGTAAGCCCGGGGCCATGCCTCCTGGTGGCCCGCAGTTATCCGCCGATGATCGCGCGGCTCTGCGCAGTTGGATTGCTGGCGGTGCTCCTTGGCCGGAATCTATTGTTGTTGGAGTGAAGTTGAAAAAACTTCCCGATGATATTGTGCTGGTTGAAAAGCTGCACAAAACCATCACGTCCGCATCGAAAGAAAAGAAAGCGCAAGACATGAAGCCGATGAAGACGGTGATTCCCGGTACGGACGTATCCTTTGAAATGGTGCCGATTCCGGGTGGTGAATTCCAGATGGGTTCGCTTGAATCGGAAGCTGGTCGAGGCAAGGACGAAGGTCCGCGGCATAAGGTGAAGCTCGATCCGTTTTGGATGGGGAAGTTTGAAGTTACCTGGGATGAATACCGCTTGTTCATGTTTCCCGATCAGGCCAAGGAAACCAAAGGCGCTGATCCGAACGTGGATGCCGTTAGCCGTCCGACTAAGCCATATGTTGAGATGAGTTTTGGGATGGGCTTGAATGGCTATCCGGCAATTAGCATGACCCAACATGCTGCTAACAAATATGCGGAGTGGTTGTCTGCAAAGACGGGACACTTTTACCGGCTGCCCACCGAAGCGGAGTGGGAATATGCATGCCGTGCAGGCTCCACAACAGCGTATTCCTTCGGAGAGAATACTTCAAAAGCTGGGGATTTCGCATGGTCGTCAGCCAACGCCAACGGCAAGTATGAAAAAGTGGGAACGAAAAAGCCGAATGCCTGGGGCTTGTTCGACATGCATGGCAACGTAATGGAATGGACGCTGGACGCCTACGCTCCTTACAAAACAGGCGATGTGCTAAACCCTTGGACGAAATCGAAGGAATCGTACCCGCATGCCGTACGTGGAGGATCTTGGAACGATCCGCCTTCAAAGCTTCGCTGCAGCACTCGCGTGGGCAGTGATTCTTCCTGGAAGATGCAGGATCCGCAACTTCCTAAAAGCATCTGGTATCTGACCGATGCTCAGTTTTTAGGATTCCGATTGGTGAGACCTCTCAATGTGCCATCCGCCCCGGAAATGTTCCAATATTGGAACAACGGTGTTGAAGTGGATAGCAACTAGCGCGCTGGCAGCAACCTGCGTTGCGCAAGAATGGCATCGCGTGGAGGCTACGGAGCCCCACATGGGTACGCTATTTCGCATCGTTGTTCATGCGCAAGATGAAACCGCCGCACGGGTGGCCATGGGGCGAGCTTTCGAGCGTGCAGCCGAACTGGACCAGAAGCTTTCCGACTATAAACCTGACAGCGAATTGAACCGGTTCTGCCGGTCTGTAGTTGGCACTTCTGTGGCCGTGTCCGGTGATTTGTTCCAAGTGGTGGAGACCTCCTTGCAGATTAGCCGCCAAACTGACGGCGCATTCGATATTACCTTGGGTCCACTAACGCATCTTTGGAGAGCGGCGAAGAGGTCGGGGAATTTGCCGTCGCCAAGGGAGATTCTGGAGGCCCGCAAGCGCACTGGCTATAAGAACATTAAAGTGGATAGCCGAATGAAAACCCTTTCGCTTCTAAAAGCGCGAATGCAGTTAGATCTGGGCGGGATCGCCAAAGGATACGCAGTTGACCAGATGCTTACCGTTTTGGTTGCAGCCGGATTCCCACGGGCGCTGGTTGCCGCTTCAGGGGATATTGGGGTTGGTGATCCCCCTCCGGGGCGTGCGGGTTGGACAGTTCAGTTGGAGAAACAGTCGGTGGAATTGCGAAATCAGGCCGTATCCACGGCGGGCCCAGCAGAGCAGCACCTGGATTCAGGGGGAATTCGATATTCCCATATCATCAACCCCAAGGCTGGACTAGGGTTGACCAACGGGCTGACCGTAAGTGTGATTGCACCAACTGGAATTCTAGCCGACGGGTGGGATACGGCATTGTCAGTAATGGGGAAAAGTGGCAAAAACAGATTTAGAAGATATGTTTTAAGCGGCCATGCGCTTTTTTTTAAACCAACTTCGCATCAACCTGAAAAATAACTAAGCTAAGCTTTTTCTATGCCTTGAAGCCAGAGATCGGGATAGCGGGTGGTACGTTTTCCCTTTTCCTTGCAACACCAACGATAAAAATAAGTTGTAATAGTACTACTACATTTAATATACTGCTGGACAGCGATTAGTTTTACGAGGTCATTGCATTAGCAAAAAGGTCTCTGGAGGAAAATTCTTGCTGCTCAACCGTTTAACGCTCATGGCCACTTTGGCCTTTGGCATCACTTCTTCTCTTTTCGGCGCCGGCGCCCCAGTTTGGACCGGCCCCATCACTCAAACTTGTACGGTCAACACCGTCTGCCCCACAGTTAACTTTACGCTGGTTTCCGGCTCTGGCACTGGAGCAGTTACTTTTGCTTTGGCCAGCGGCGCCATTCCAACTGGTATGACTTTGAACGCGACCAGCGTCAGCGGAACGCCTACTGCAGTGGGCACTTTCACCTTCCGCATCAGCGCCACTGACACGCTTCATCATCCAGGAACCCAAAACCATTTCGTAATCACCGTAACGGCTGCTCCAGTGATCATTGTTGATCCAGGTGCACAGACGTTTGTAACCACCTCACCGCTTCCAAATGCTTCGTCTTGCGCCCACTACACCACAACTCTGGTATCCACAGGCGGACAAGCACCTTACACCTACACAATCACCAGTGGCGCACTTCCTCGTCCATTAACAATGAGTTCGGCTGGTGTAATTTCAGGTTCTGCTTTTCACGATGGTTCTTATAGCTTCACGGTTCAGTCTACCGATTCGTTTAGCCCGGCTCACACCGCATCAAGAACCTTCGTGTTGAACGTTCTTCCTTGCGCTGGTACGGTGCAACCTTTGGTTCTCAGCACTTCATCCGTGATTCCTGGAACCACAACATGTTCAGCTACTAGCCTTCAGCTTACTGCCACAGGCGGAATTGCTCCCTATACCTTTGCTGTTGCAGGCGGTTCATCTCTGCCTGCTGGTGTCACACTGACTTCGGGTGGTCTGCTTTCTGGAACCCCAATGACTGCAGCAAGCTATACGTTCAGTCTAACTGTAACGGATTCCAACTCTCCAACCACTACTACGACGAAGGCATTCACTTACGCAGTATCGGTTTGCCCTCCTCCTCCAGCAGCTTTGGTGATCACCACAACTTCGCCTCTGCCACCTTCTACCATATGCCTGCATACTCCGATCCAACTGGCGGCAACAGGTGGCGTCCCCGGATACACGTGGTCAATCACTACGGGTGCCCTGCCTCGGCCGACAACGCTATCCTCAAGCGGACTGATCAGCGGCTTGCCTTTCCACGTTGGCGTTTACACCTTCACGGTGCAGGTACGCGATTCGGTAGGCACATTGGCTACGCAAGCCTTTAGCTGGACAATCAACGCCTGCAGCGGCGGCTCTTCTAGCGCTCCTGAACCGGTAGAAGGTTCGTTGACGGTTTCAGAAGACGGCTTGCCCAACTTCACACTGGCTCAAGCAGCAACCACTGATATTGATGGCACGCTGGAAATCTATCCTGCAAACGCTGAAGGCGAATTTACTTACTTCGCTAACGCAATGCGTCGGGTTTCTTTCAACATCAAGGCTGGCAGCACCACAGCAGTATTCTCGAAAGCGAATAGCCGCCTGTCAATGCTGTCCGATGGTGGCGCAGCTACTCTTGTGGCAACCTTGTTTGTGGATGGAGTTGAAATGACTCCTGAAGCTGCAACGGTCACGGTTCGTGATAACGGCTCGGTGGAATAACAAGCGTCTAAACTAGTAATTGGTCCGAAAAACCCGCCAATCAGTATTACTGATTGGCGGGTTTTTCATTGGGTTTCTAACTTGGCTAGACTGGATTTCTAACATGTATCTGCTCCTCTACTTGCTTACCTTCGCAATCTCTACCGCTGGTCCATTGCGAGTTCAAATAGGAGAACCGCGTTTGGTTGCCGCGGGTCCTCCTGAAGAGCACCGTTGGGGTCGGTGGCAGTTCCCTGTTCTGGAACAGGCGCCGAACGGCAAACTCCTGCTATTCCTCCACGTGGAGCCTGATTCCGCTGCTTCCTACGGCAAGGCTCGCCGCGTTTATGTCTCAAGCGACCACGGCCGCAATTGGCGGGAAAACGTTACGGCTGCTCAAGGTGCCTACGGTTTGCGCCTGCCCAATGGCGATTGGCTCCGCACAGATACCGTGGCCGCCACCCCTGCATCATCAATCACGTTGCCAAAACAGGTTGCTGAACGGGTCAGCTACCGAACCCCTTTCCAACTCTATCGTCTCCGTGATTTGCCAGAGCAGTTACGCCAGATCTTCTTCCAACGCTTCTATGGAAGCGCATGGCACCCCCAGCAGCAGGCTCTTGACGATCCGCACGCCCTCCGTTATGCAACCGGCGGACTTATCCCGCAAATCTGGTGGGGCGATATAAGAGTGATGCCAAATGGGAAATTAGTAGCTCTAACTTACCCTTATTATCACGACAGCCAACCAGTGCCCTACACCTCCGCAGCATCCTATGTATCCAACGACCAAGGCCGGAATTGGATCAAAACCGGACACATTCTTTACGACGAACCCGACCGCCGCCGCGACGGTTTTACCGAACCCGCACTGGAGCGGCTAAGGGATGGAAGCCTGTTCGCCGTTCTGCGAACCACCGATGGTAACGGCATCGGTCCCATGTTCAAGAGCCGATCAACAGATGGTGGCAGCACCTGGACAAGACCACAGTCATTCACGGAAACAGGCGTGTTGCCGCGGTTGCTTCTACTTGGCAACGGAGTTTTGGTGTTAAGCTCGGGCCGGCCCGGAGTGGATTTGCGTTTCAGCCAGGATGGTGGGGCAACATGGACCACGCCTCGTCAGTTAGTGCCAGTTCCGGATACAGAAAAGCCGCAGGCCGATTCCTGCGGGTATACTTCGCTGGTGGCTTTAGGGCGTAACCGCTTCCTGATTGCCTACTCCTGGTTTACGCCCCCAACCGGAAGAAAGTCGATCTTTGTTCGCCAGGTGCTAGTGCGGTAGCTGGTAAGCCCCAGTCACCAGATCAAACGTCCAATACCTATGTACGTGTACGATCGAAGGGCGTCCCACGATTCGTTCATGACACGGCGTGCTATTCGCAATTATTGATTCCTCACGTGCATTTTCCCCCTCACTCGATGTACCCTAACTGTTGACAGGGAAGGTCAAACCAACATGAATGGCAAACTAAAGCTTCTACCTATACTCTTGTTCGGAATTTATGCGATCTGGTTCTATTTTGATCACCGGGAAACAGTCCCCATTACCGGTCGCAAACACATGGTGGATATGGACCCGAATCAGGAGGCCGCGCTAGGGCTTCAATCCTACCAGCAGATTCTCAATGAATCGCAAGTAGCTCCAGCCAGTAGCAAGCTTGTGCAAACGGTGAAGTCGGTAGGCCAGCGTCTGGCAAAGGTAGCGGAAGACCCGGGATTTAAGTGGGATTTCAATGTGCTGATTTCCGATCAGGCCAACGCATTCTGCCTTCCTGGCGGCAAAGTGGCGGTCTACACCGGCATCATTCCAGTAGCGAAAACAGATGACGGCCTGGCAATCGTGATGGGTCACGAAATCGCCCACGCCATTGCTCGCCATGGTGCAGAGCGCATGGCCCAACAGAAGTTGGTTCAAATGGGTGAAATTGCCGCTGGTGTAGCCATCGCCACCATGGAATCGCGCCAACAGCAGGGCATTATGGTGGCTTTAGGCTTGGGAGCAAAGTATGGAATTCTCATGCCCTTTTCCCGTGATCATGAATCTGAGGCCGACCAGATGGGCCTTATCTATGCTGCCCGCGCTTGTTTCGATCCCACTGAGGCCCCCAAAGTCTGGGCTCGTATGGGTTCCATCAGTCATGGCCAGCCCAATGAATTCATGTCGACTCACCCCAGCCATGAACGCCGTATTGAGCAGTTTGAGAAGTGGATGCCCGAAGCTTTAGAAGTGAAGCGAAAGAACTGCGGTAGCTAGCGAGATTCTGCCGATAGTAAAGGCACGTACTAGTACGAATGCTTCGAGTCATTCGTGGTTTTGCAATGTAGAATTTGTTCCAGGAGTCTGTCCAAGAGAGTGCCGCGCCGTTTGATTTTTCTCAGCCGTTTCCGGATATTGCTCGCGTTGGTACTCTCCACCGTGCCGTTCGCGCTAGCTCACGCCGCAACGCTGCCTGCCGGAAGTATGCTGGAACTTCGTCTAAGGCAGGAAGTGAATTCCTTTTCCTCGGAAGAAGGCGCGTTAATCCAGGCTTACCTTTGCTCACCCGTAATGCTGGAAGGCAAGATCTACCTTCCCATGGAAACCGTTGTACGCGGGCGAATCAAGGAAGTTAAGAGAGTGGGTCTTGGACTGGTCCGGGAACGGGCTTGGCTCCAGTTGGAATTCGATCAGATATTGCTCCCAAATGGGGAGATCTACAACATCCGAACCAAAGTTGTTGAGGTGGAAAACGCCAGAGAGCGCGTCCTCGCAAATGGCAGGATCCGCGGCATTCGCTCAGCAGACATGCCAGGATATCGCAGTTCCGGCGTAATCACTTCGCTGGCCGCCTTGGATCCCATCGCCCTGGCCTTTGCCAGCACAGCGTCAGCCGCTTTGCTGCGATTCCCCGAACCGGAAATCCGCTTCCCTGTGGGCACGGAACTTCTCGTTCGATTGGCTGAACCGGTAGAATTGGGGAACTCCTTTTCCGATCCCACTCACAAACTACACGTTACAGATGATGATCGACACGAGTTGGGCACAACCATCCGGAAAATGCCTTTCCGCACTAAAACGCTGATCGGCAAACGCGAGTCAGACTTAGTGAATGTGTTGATGGTTGGCTCACGGAATGCCATCGAAAGGGCTTTTGTAGCCGCCGGCTGGGTAGAGGCTGATCGGGCCACGGCTCAATCCAACTATCGGGCTTTGCGGGCCTTTGCAGAAAATCAGGGATATCGGGCTGCGCCCATGTCAACGTTGTTATTGGGCGGAAAGCGGCCCGTTTCCACGTTGTCAAAAGCCATGAACACGTTCCATAAACGTCACCATGTCCGCATCTTCGAAACTGGCGAGACTTGGCAAGGTCATGAACTTTTCAGCGTATCCTCTACGCAGGATGTTGGTGTTGGATTTTCCAAGGGAGAAAAGAAATTCACCCATCGTATTGACCCCCATATTGACAACGAGCGGGCAAAGGTTTTGAACGATCTCCTGCTTACTGGTTGTGTTGATGAGGCTGAGGCTTTGGATCGTCCTTGGGTTCCAAGGGATGCCAAGAACGCTGGTGGCGAAAACCTCGCCACGGATGGAGCCATTGCCATCATCCGTTTGAACGATTGCATAGTCCCCCGGCGGTTCGACGAAGCGATTGCTCCTCCACCGGGACCTTTTAGAGGCAACGTCATTTCCCGGGCCAGCCGGCAAACCATCCTCACCGTGCGCAACGATTTCTATCGCGGAACGTTCGTCTATCAGGGCATTAATGGTGCGATTGCTGGGTTCAAACGCATTCAAAACAGAAACCTGGAAAAAAGCCCTCGGGAGGTCCGCCAAACTGGAGTCTCTTCTCAATCCTTCCTTCCCTTCAGTTCGTCACTAACTCCCTTACCCAGCCCTATTGGCCCTGCCCCGCCGCCTCCTCCTCCGCGGGAAACCCCCTACGATATTTGGGAGGCTCCCCGGGTGGAGCTAAGCATGGATTTCGGTTTCCTTCGCTTCGGAAATAACAGCAGCGGTGCAGAAGGTGTGGTGATTACTCATAGGTTTCCCTCGACGAAAGGTTCCAGCCAACCATTTACGGTGATAGCGGAAAACTTGGTACGCTCGGGAATAAGTCTGGGAGGGTCCGTCACGCTGAATTCCCAACGCTGGATGTCTCACGAATTAGGCCTCCATTATCAACGTGGGAGTTTCAAATTAGGTCTGAAAAGCGTTACCAAAACAGGTTCCGCCGACCTCCCTACAGTGGAGGAACAGAACGCGGGAATCGTAACACGCCAGTTTTCCTACAATACCCTGCTCAATTTCAAGCCCAGGGAAAGCCGTTGGCGGCCGTATTTGGCGGCAGGACCCGTTCTGCAAATGATCAATCTATCGGATTCCCCGTTTAAGCAAGCTCGAGGGCTTTTCCGGTTTGGCCTGAACAATGTTGGAATGATTAGTGCTGCCTATAACTTCGGCAACGCAGCCCCGCTGGAAGGTGGTGGCATTTTCCAGATAGGCGCAATTGTAGGCGCTGGCTTTAAGTACCGTGTGCATCCCCGCTGGACTCTACGATTCGACTATCGCGATACAATAAGCAAGAGTCCTAATTTCCTTAAGAAGTCACTCACCCAATCCAACATCACCCCAATTGAAGAGGGCGATCCTCAACCAGCCTCAGCACCACCCCTGGTCCGTGGACGGCTGATTCAGCAACGCATGACAGTGGGATTTTCTTTTACCTTTTGACTCCATGAAGACCGTAACCAACAAGACAGATCAACAGGAGCTGCGAAACCGGCTCAATGCACTCACTCCCAATGCACCGCGACAATGGGGCACTATGTCGGCCCATCAAATGATGTGTCACCTAACCGATTCCTTCCGGCTAACCACTGGCGAAAAGGCCGCTAGTATAACCGGTGGCTGGTTTGATAGGAACGTCATTAAGCTACTGGCTCTCTACCTTCCCATGCAGTGGCCGAAGGATGTCCCCACCCGTCCGGAAATGGATCAAGTAAAGGGAAGCGGCACCAAGCCCCAGGATTTCGAAATCGACCGCCAAATTTTACTTGGGTATCTTGATCGATTCTGCCAGCAACCTCGCGATTTCTCCCCAGGCGCACATCCCATTTTTGGCGAAATGACAGCAGCACAGTGGGACCGTTGGGCTTATCTCCACATGGACCATCATCTTCGCCAATTCGACCGTTAACTTCCTCTAATTAACCAATTTATATATACCTTGCGAGTAGTACTCATAGGTCCAAAAATCGTTTGACTCGTTCAACTATTTTGACTAGTCTTGGGAAATACGCTTATGGAGGCACCAGCTGATTTCGAGCTTGTCGTCATGCTGGCGGTCTTGCAACTGCCAGGCAAAGCCTATGCCGTGTCCCTCCGCAGGGAAATTGAAGCCCGGGCGGAAGTGGAAGTGAATTATGGGTCTTTGTACGTAACACTGGAACAGTTGGAGCGTAAGAACTGGTTGCGTTCCAGCAATGGAACGGCAACATCGAACCGCGGCGGTTGCCCTAAGCGGCTTTACTATTTCACAGCGGAAGGCCTGAAGGCTTTCCGAAACGCCGGGGTCCAAGTACAGCCCTTGTTGGATGAGCTTGCAAGTTAATGCTGCCCATTTCACCCCGCCATTGGTACACATTAGCCAGACTTTCAGCCCCGCTGCATTTGGGCACCTCCGTCGCCGGTGACCTGCTGGAGGATTTCCCCGCAATTGCCCAAAAGCGCGGCGACGCATCAGCCCGCCGCTGGTTAGCATCCCAGGTGCTTTCCAGTATCCGTCTCTGGTTTTGGGACGATATCAAACATTCCCCGGGCCAACTGGCATTGGGTGTTGCCTTGGGTATGCTCGCTTTTTTTGCCATCAGTGAGGTACTTACCCGCATCCATATATTAGAGGCGCAGATTCTTCACTTTGTCCTATTCCCATTTACACTAGCTTGGGTTGCAACACTCTTCATGCGTGGAAAGGAGCTATCAGTTGGCTTCCTTTCCGCCATAGCTTTAACCTGCCTTCTCCTCCCCGCCAAGTTCTATGCCGTTACAAGCGGAATAGGTTGGATGGCCGGAGCAGGATTATGCAAGTGGCAGCGCGTCAAACGCTATCGCAGCAAGGAGGAAGGACCCCAGGCGGTCTACCAAACAGTGACGCACTTTCAATATAGTTCCCTGATTGCCGCACCTGTGGAAACCGTGTTCGCCTTCCACGAGCGTCCCGATGCCATTCAAGTGCTCACCCCCTGGTGGCTGTTCCCGCGGTTTGAACGTCTCTGCGGAAAGGGCCTCGAAGCAGGTGTGGAGGTTATAGTAACCACCGCCGGTTTCGCAAAATGGCACGCCCGTCATGTGGCTTATGAAAAGAACAGCCTGTTTGTGGACGAAATGGTCAGCGGCCCCATGAAGTCGTGGCGGCATGAACATCATTTCCAGAAACAGGATGGCGGCACACTGCTCA
The DNA here is from genome assembly GCA_043755435.1 of Bryobacterales bacterium. Taxonomy (GTDB): domain Bacteria; phylum Acidobacteriota; class Terriglobia; order Bryobacterales; family Bryobacteraceae; genus JANXSF01. Next base: position 14,384 of record JAYUSZ010000181.1, read on the forward strand.
CCGATTCAATCGACTTCGTTCCAATCGGCCCCGCTTGGCTAGTGAAATGGGGGCTTGGGTTATTGTTCCGATTCCGTCATGCTGTGACTCGAAAAGAGTGTGCTAACAACTGACATCTCATCAGCCGCTACTAACCTCGGATATTTTGCGTCTGGGTCCGCTAAAATCTCCCCAAACAAACTTTAATTCAAAGTATTACCATTTGAATATGGCGAAATCCAGTCCAAAGCTCCGTGTGAAAAAACCCACCAGCCTTCTAAACAAACCCGTTAAAGCAAACTTCAAAGACCTCTTCAAGGGACTTGCCAAGTTTGCAACGCACACCTTAACTTTCAAGTGGGAAGATCTGCCAGCGGACGGGGTTGAATCCCTCGCTGCTCTCAACTTGGTTACAGAACCAAGCGAGCTTGCATTCGAACTGATTCAACGTGCCCTTTCCAATGCGGTAATACACGCTGATAGGAGAAAGTTCCAACCAACTGACCGTTATGAAAGATGCCGACCGGATGGCAGAGCAGTTGGATTACGAGATATCGTATCGTGATATTCATTTCGACCCAAAGTTCCTCGACAGGCCTACTGAACTGCCCATGCTCAAAGACATGGAAGCACTCCTCGAGCAGTGGCTATCAGCTCAAACCGAAACCGCCATTTCAGCAAAATTAATCGCGCAGCGGCTCCCCAGCTATTTCGTTTACGCGCTGAATCAAGAATGGCGCCGAAACACCAAATCCTATAAGCCTCTTCTCGATGCAATGGACACCCCCTTCAGCAAGGCTGGCGACCGCGAGTGGGCTTGGGCCGCATACTCCGCACTGCTCGACAAGCGAACACAGGAAGCCGTTTTTGACGAGTCCTTTGGTCTGGTTCAAATGTACGTTCCCTTGAATGCTTACTACGTGAAGGAGAAAGACGGCAAGGATTTACATGGTCCGAACAAAGACAAACCTCGCCAGCGTATCGTTGTCGTCTTACAGCAGGAATTGGAAGGCTGGCTTCAGAAATCCAAATCGCAGGACGCGATTCGGGTGATAAGTGGTGGACCGGGCAGCGGAAAGTCTTCCTTCGCCAGAATCTTCGCTGCGCACCTTTCCAAAAACCAAGGGCTAAAAGTTTTATATGTCCCTCTGCACTTGATTGACGCAACAAAAGACCTGGTCGATGAAGTGGGACGGTTTGTCAGGGATGAAGGGATACTTTTGCAAAACCCTCTAGACCCAGCTTCACCTGAATCAAACCTGCTAATCATCTTCGACGGCCTCGATGAATTGGCCAGCCAAGGAAAGGTTGCTGCAGAAACAGCTAGATCTTTCGTCAGGGAGGTGGAAAGAACAGTTGAAAAACGAAATCTCCAAAGCGTCAAGCTTCGAATTCTGCTCTGTGGTCGTGAATTGGTGGTGCAAGACAATGAATCTGAATTTCGGCGCGAGGGGCAGATCCTCACACTATTGCCCTATTTTGTTGGTGGGCTCTCAAAGGATCAGCCGCGTCGGTTGCATGACGGAGAGCAATATCACGATCCCAAAAAAATATTGGAACAGGATCTGCGAAATCGTTGGTGGAAGAACTATGCTCAACTCACGGGCAGAAGCTACCAAGGCCTACCAAAGGAGCTGGATCGCCCGGATCTCGAAGAAGTTACGGCACAACCACTTCTCAATTACTTGGTTGCCCTCAGCTATACACGTGGGGGGTTAGATTTCACCAAAGGAGTGAACCTCAATTCGATTTACCAGGACCTTGTGAAGGCAGTCCACGAACGCGGCTATGAAAAGAGTCGTGCCTTTGTACCCATTAGAAGTATGAACTTCCAGGACTTCTTTCGGGTTCTTGAAGAAATAGGACTGGCAGCCTGGCACGGTGATGGAAGAACCACAACAGTAAAGGAAATCGAGAACCATTGCAGCAACAGCGGGCTTGGCGGCTTGCTGCAGACCTTTAAGGAAGGGGCGGAAGCGGGTGTAACTCGATTGCTCGCAGCCTTTTTCTTTCGACAATATGGGCAACGACAAAGCGGGGATCCCACCTTTATATTCACGCATAAGAGTTTCGGCGAGTACCTCACCGCTCGAAGGATTGTGCGCGCAGTAGAAAGCATTGTCAGAGAATCAGAACGTCATGCCGATTATCCGGATGGTGGTTGGGATGAGAAAAGTGCGCTTAAGCATTGGGTTCAGGTTTGCGGACCCAGCGCAATGTCACAATATCTGCACACATTCCTCCTCAACGAAATTGAATTGCGGGATGCAGGTATTCAGGCAAAGTGGCAAACACATTTGGCAAAGCTATTTAGTTATATGTTGCGACACGGAATGCCGATGGAGCTCCAGCCGCTGTCTTTTAGAGAAGCGATGTTCCAATCCAGAAATGCCGAAGAGTCCTTGCTTGTCGCTTTGAACGCATGCGCTAGAAATACAAAGCAGTTGAGTCCAATAGAATGGCCGACTCCGACCACCTTCGGAGAATGGTTTAAGCGGATACAGGGCCAAAGAACAGGCGGTGAATCAGCACTTGCCGCAGACGGCCTTTCATACTTGGATTTGAGCTCATCAATACTGTTCAATGGCGATTTCTACGGATCGAATCTTAGCTCTTCCCGTATAAGCTCGGGCACTTTTGCTTGCTTTGTTACAGCCAGCCTTCAAAACGCCAATCTACAGGGGGCCTTCCTCATAAACGCTAACCTCGAAGGCGCTAACCTCGAAGGCGCCGACCTCAAAGTCGCCTATCTCGACCGCGCCCACCTCGAACGCGCCCACCTCGAACGCGCCAACCTCGAGGGTGCCAACCTCACAGGGGCGACCGTCGAAATAAACCAATTATCACTTGCTATTACAGACTCGACGACAAAGGGAATGCCTACTGTCCGTAAAATCAAGTAAGACCAGTTTCGCCTTCGTCTGCTACCGGTTAACCCGATAGAACGACTGCTGGAAGCCGACGTTTAGGTGATGGTTAAACCGCCGTCGGTTTTTTAGAATGTCACATCCGTCAATGTAACCTATGAAAAGAACCGCCTGTTTGTGGACGAGATTGTCAGCGGGCCTCATGATGTCGTAGTAGCCAAGCTTGGCCAGATTCAGAAGTTCGAGAGGTAATAGAGACCGTTCTTCCAATCCACCCGGGCAGTGGCCAAGCGGGCAAAGCGGCGCACTATCTCTCCGGTGGAATACCGCTGTTGCGGGATGACAAGCGAGGCACGAACACCCTCATCGTAGGCTTGCTCTTCCGCCGCAATGTCAGCGTCAATCTCTTTCTTGTTGGAGTGATAAAATGCCACCTTGGAGTTGGCTGTTCGCCTTTATCCGCGTCCATCGGCGTGCATCCGTGGCCCAAATTCTTAATTCTGATCCCATCGAAACCCCAATCACACATCATCAAAAATCCCCAACCCCCTCACTCCAAACCACTTCCACCAACACCCAACCCAGCCCGCTTGCCACCCCATGGGAAAATCCAATCAAGGAAAAATCCATGACATCCGCATCCCAAATCGCCGCCAACATCGCTAACTCCCAGCATTCCACGGGACCCACCACCTTCGAAGGCAAAGCCCGATCCGCCGAAAATGCCCGTAAATTCGGCTTCTACTCAAAGCAAGCCGTCCTGCTAAGCGACGAAGACCACTACCACTTCGATTGCATCTGCGAAACCTTCGAATTCGATCTCCAACCCCAAAACACCATCGAACACACGCTAGTCGAATTAATCATCCTCGCCGCCTGGAATATTCAAAGGTCCAACTACCTTGAAGCCAAACTCGCACGCACCGAAGGTGCCGACCCCTTGCTCTCAACCTCTAAAACCATCGATCGAATCCACGCCTTCCGCCACCGCACCGAACGCAGTTTGCTCAAACTACTCAAAGAATTCCAGCGTGTGAAATCCGAAACCCCACCCGCCAAACCAATTTTGCGAAACGAACCCAATTTCCCCGCTCCCTTGCAGTTCATCCCGGCCAACACCCGCCAAAAGTCGCCACCCTACGTCCGCCCCGATGCGAAAGTAAGCGGCGGTTGCACGGTGTCTGACTTTGTTTGACAAACATTATCGCGTCCAGTAGCTGGTCGCTGAGATCCTCCGGCAACGGCCAACTTTAATTGGCGGCCTTGGCCTGTTTCAATTTGCCGCTAGTCTGATTACCTCAGGATTTAAACGCCTGATCCGCCGAGGAACAGCACAGATGAACTGGAAAGGCCATCTAAGGAATGGCTGGCAACCTGGAATGGCGAACACCCCATTCGTTTGGAAAGCGTCTGCCGATGTCATCCTCGACAAGGTCCGGACGTTGTAAAGAATTATCTGAGACAGGAGACTAGATGGCTGAATTTGCGCGGCTGTAAACAAAGTTACAGCTTCAATTCCCAACCTTTCTTGAACACCGGCTTGACGAACTTATTGGCTTCCACACTATTGGTGAAGCGCATGTTTTTTGCGTCCCAATCCAACTTGCCTGGAACATGCAGGGAAATTGCGGCCAATGCCAACCACTCTGCGTAAGGTGCTGTAACGCTGAAATCGGAACAGGAAGTTTCACCACCCTTGCAGGCGCGGACCCAATCCAACATGTGCCCAGGTGATCGTGTTAGTAACTGTGGAGGCAGGCGATATTCCTTCCATCGCGCTTCCGGAAGTAAGTGCACACCCTCGCCGCGCGATGAAGTCGCCATCACACCTTTTGATCCAATGAACACTGCTCCGTTACCGCTCAAAATTCCAGGCTGCGCTGCGGGACCGCGCGATCCAAACACCTTCACGCCAGGACCACCGGCACCCATCGCCGGCATCGCGCCACCCGTTGGCGGTGGACCACCTTTGCGATTTGCGCCACCAGCACCACCGGCGCCGCCTCTTCTGCCACCCTCACTTTGGCCTCGTCCCTTGTCTCCCAAATTATTCACCGGCGGCAGAATGGCTTCGTTTTCCATGCCTGGAATGCGGTAAGCCAACGGATCGTCGGAACGCGGCCCGTCGTGATAATAGACTTTGACTGGTGGCATACCGCCACGTGCTGGAAAATCAAGCCGCACTACAGCCTGCGTTGGATAGGTAACGGAACTGGCGCCTTCCACGCGAATGCATTCAATGCTGGTAGGCGCACCCAATTGCAGAGCAACATGTACCGGACCTGCGGTATGAGTTGCCCAATTGCCGATTTGCCCGGTTCCGAATTCCAGGAATCCGCGCCAATTGTAAGGCACGTAATAGGAACTAAACGGACGTTGCGACGCGCCGCCCAACCACAGGTTCCAATCAATGGTGCTGGGCACAGATTCCGATGGAGGCAAGTCTTTGAGCGCGGTGGGATGAGTTCCCGGAGTTACTGAAATGTGCGCTTCGGTGACGTCACCAATTTCGCCAGACCACACAATTTCCGCTGCCACGCGATTGGCTTCGTGCGAAAATCCTTGATTGCCCATCTGCGTGGCCACTTTGTATTTGGCCGCTGCGTCCATTAGCAAACGCGCTTCCCATGGTGTGCGGGTAAGTGGCTTTTCACAGTAAACGTGCTTTCCGCGTTGCATGCAGGCGAGCGCGACGGTAGCGTGCATGAAGTCTGGAATGCCGATTGTGACGGCATCAATATTCTTGCCTTCCTTATCCAGCATCACCCGGAAGTCTTTATACTTTGGGACCTTAGAATATTTTTGAAAATTCGCTGCCGCACGGGCTTCATCCACATCGCACATTGCGACAATATTTTCAGTTCTTGCGGCATCGTTTAGATCAACGCCGCCCTGACCGCCGCAACCAACTGCGGCCACATTCAATTTGTCGTAAAAGGGTTTGTACCCCAGCGCTCGTAGAGAAGGAACCGAGCCAAACCCCGCAGCGGGAACGGGGCCAGCGAGCAATGCCCCGAAAAAGAAGTGACGTCGCGAGACGTTGTTGTCAGACATGCCTTACATTATATAGTCCGGTAAGGAACTAGGGCAGGGAAAATGTCAACAGAGTGGAATCGTTTGCAATCGCGATGAACTGCTTACCATCCACGGAATAGGACATCGGAGAACTGCGCATCGAAGCGCCAGTCTGGTAGTGCCACAAAATCTTGCCGGAAATGGCATCGAGAGCAATGAAATTTCCCTCTTTCGATGCTGCAAATACTGCGCCTCCAGCCGTTGCCAGCACTCCCGCAGCATGGGAACCGATTTGGATTGGAGTGCTCCACTTCACGTCGCCGGTGGCCGGATCGAGGGCACGGATAAAGCCTTGCTCTCCTTGCTTTTCATCTTCCCGCTGGCCGCCGCCTGTATACGGTTGGCCTGGCTCGGGCCTCTTGATTACGCTTGTGTAAGTGGCACAAGTCTCTCGCACAGCAACATAGAAGAGCCCGGTTTTCTCGCTATAAGATGGCGCGGCGAAGTTAGCGGCACCCAATGCATCGGGGCAAACATAGTTCCCTTCAGGTGTGGGGTCGGTTCCTGGGATAACAATTGGATGGCCGCGAGCATCCAAACCCTTCGCCCAGGTTTGCTTTGCAAAGGCCTTGCCAGTAACAAACTCGCCTGTGATTCGGTCAATCGCATAATAGAACGCATTGCGATTGGCCATGATCAGCAACTTACGCATTTGTCCCTTCACCATTGCGTCAATTAACACCGGCGTTTCATTGGCATCCCAATCATGCACGTCGTGAGGAGTGTATTGGAAATACCATTTCAGCCGTCCGGTAGTAGGGTCAAGTGCCAACACGCTGCAGCTGTATAAGTTATCGCCAGCGCGCACAGTGCCTTCATAATCTGGGCCGGGGTTTCCTGTGGTCCAAAACAGTGTGTCGGTAGCGGCATCATAAGTTCCAGTCATCCAAGTTGGCGCGCCGCCATATTTTGCGGAATCTCCAGCCCAGCTTGCTCGATTCGGATCTCCAGGTTGTGCCACGGAGTGTGTGCGCCACAGCTTCTTGCCAGTAGTTGCGTCAAAGCCGTCCACCCAACCACTTAGTGCGCACTCGCCGGAAGTAACTCCTACAAAGACCTTGTTATTCACAACTAACGGAGCATGTGTAATGGAAAAGCCCTTGCGATAGTCTTCCACTTCAACATCCCAAATAACTGCGCCCGTTTTGGCATCAAGAGCAACCAGGTGGGCATCGAGAGTTGCAAGGTAAACGCGATCACCAAGAATTCCGACGCCACGATTCGTCATCACTGTGCAGTAATTGTGAACCTCCGGCAGGCGGCGTTTGTAGTCCCAAATCTTGCGGCCGTTGCGTGCATCAAGGGCAGCCATGTTGCTGCCAGGACCAGTGACGAACATTACTCCATCGGCGACAATGGGAACGGTTTCAATATTCGATGCACCGAACTGGTGCGACCAGGCACTTTGCAGGGAAGCCACATTGGATGGAGTAACTTGTGCTAGCCGGGAATAGTGGCGACCGTTAAGGTCCCCCCAATAAGTGAGCCAGTTATGAGGTTCGCTTGCCGCTTGCTTGATACGAGTGCTGGTAATGTTGAAATCGGCAGAGGGGGTCCATGGCATGGGTTCAGCCTTGCCGGTTTTTAGGAAGGCCAGAAGATCGGAAGTGACTGCGGCATCGAGGGTCATTTTGGGCATCAGCGATTGATGGGTTTGCTTCACTTCAGTAAGGGCAGACTTACTCAGCAACTGCAGCCGACCTGTTGTATCCATCATCTGTAAAGAGAAAGTGTCTTCGTTCTTTGCAACTCCAGTAAGCTTCCGGCCGTCTTTGAAAGTAACTTCAACGGTGCGATAGCCGCTGCGCAGCGCAGCACTCGGATCTTCAATCGACTTGCGTAACTCGGCTACTTTACGTTCCGTGCCAGCATTGGTCAAATCGGGTCCCAGCCGTCCGCCGCGACCTTGAAACATATGGCAGTTTCCACACTTTGCTGAACCGAAAAATAGCGCTGCACCTGTTTCAGCATTCCCCGTTACCGCCTCATCCGGTTTACTGCTTTCAAGTGATCGCAGATAAGCCACAATGGCCTTTGTATCGTCATCAGGCATTGCGAAAGCAGGCATCTGCGTACCTGCAATCCCCTTGGCGATGTTGCGCGCAATGGCCTCATCACTGCCGCCGAATTTCCAATCACCACGCGTCAAATTTGGAGCGCGGCCGCCTTGAGCTTTGGCACCATGGCATGCTGTGCAGGATTTATCGAACAACCCTGCGCCTTTCTGAACGGCGGTTTCGTGAGGAGACTGAGCCAGCAGAGCAGTGGAAACAATCAGAAGGAATTGAGCAGGACGAGCACGCATGAAGTGAATTCTATCGCAACAACCATCTGCTAAGGTAACTCTTTCTCAATCCTGTTCAAAAGCCGTTCGACGAACCGAACGCCCTTATCTCCGGTGCGTTGCACGTGATACATCAGCCCGACTTGCTTGTAAAGCGACATTGCCTCGTGAAGATCGGCCATCACATCGTCGATAGGTCGAAAACGAACGGGCGAGCAACCCAGAACCATGTCCACTGAAATATCCAATCGCTGAAGTGATGTTCTGGGTCGGTACCTTCGATTGCCGGAAAAACACTGAAACCCCAACTCCTCCAAGAGTTGATGAGCAACTCCCGATGTCTTGTTCCATGGCGGCACATATCCCACGATAGGTTCCCCAATGGCCTGTTGTAGAATCTGTTTCCCATGCTCCAATTCTTTGCTTATCAGACTTCGCTCTAAGTGACCTGGAAATTCATCGGAGTAGCCTGACGGCCGCGCGCGATTGATATGCGCATAGCCGTGCTGAAATACTGCAATGCCGGGGCGCTCACGAAACATGCGTGAAGTTGCCGCTTCAAGGTGTTGTGGGATCACTGCCGCGATGGTTGGCAATTGCCGTTCCCGCAGCGTCCGCAACACGCCATGGACTGCGACATCATCTGGACCCACGTCATCCAAACGATGGAACAAAGTCGATTGCAACAAATGTTTCATCGCCGAAAAGCTCCCCCGCCACACTTGCCCATCAACCCTTCAGGACGTGAAACGCTGCGATAGTGAAATACAAAACTGGAAGGCACAAAGCCAGTGACCATCCCTGCCTTCTTCCATCGCTTTTGCAATTCAGTCTCATTGCCAACTAGCCGAAATCCAGGATCAAAAACGCAATGCCGGGAAAACGCACCCTGCCTCCATCGCTCTGTTTTAGCCATCATAAAAAAGCCGTTTATGGGTGCAGAAACCGCATCAGGTGCAGCTTTACGCAGCGCTCGTGCAATGGAATCGATCTGCTTTGGGGAATCAGTCACCGCCTCAGTATTAGACAAGTAGCATTGCACATCCTGGCCCGGGGCATCCCCCGGGGCGTTTGTTACTGGGCCCACTAAGTCGAATCCATTTTCCAAAGCATTAGCCAATGGTTCAAACCAATGCGGGGAAAATTGCACGTCGCTATTGGTGCAAACTGAATACTCCGCGCCGATCGATACAGCCTCGCGAAGCCCCGCATTCCAGGAACGCGTCAAGCCACCTCTTCTGGAAAATCGCAGCTTGTGGCAATCCGGCTCAGGCCAAGTTTTCCAATCAACCGCATCCCATTCGGGACTTGCATCATCCACCAACAGGTACTGTAGCGTGGCTCCTCGCACGGGGCAGCGCAACAGAGATTGCACTGCCCGGCGAGCATATTCAAAATGATTGAACGTGGGAATGATGACGCATACGGTTGGTGGCATACTCATCCAGCCTTTTGTCGCGCTTGCCAATAGGGTGCGCTGGGCCATCGTGTTTCAAGCTGATATTGTTCCAAGCAGCCTGCCAGGTAAGCATCATACGATCGTTGCATCACATGGATGTAGGCTAGCTGCGCCTCCCTGTTTCCACTCAACATTTCGGCGGCCGCATGGGCTGCATAATATCCAGAGCCCATGGCCGCGCCGATGCCGTAGGACGACACCGGATCGTGAGCTGCGGCCGCGTCACCAACGGCTATCCATGCATCCCCAGCAATGGATTCCAATTGTTCGCTTCCTGCAGGCCAGACGCGCAATGGCCCATTCAAGCTTCCGCCATAAGCTTCCACTCTGGCAAGACTATGCGGTGCGGCGCGCATCAAGGTTAACCAACCTTCCTCTGTGCGTCCCTGCGTATACTCCGGCAAATCTGAATCAGTTAGGAAAATTACCGATAGTTTTCCGTCGCGAAGCAATCCCGAATACCACCAGCCAGCAGGTACGGTTTCAACCAATGTGAAGGTGTCTTCCATGCTGCCATTTCGAAAGTCGCCGGCAATTGCCAACTGCTTGTCGTGACGTGCCCGGACAATGCCCATGCCACGAGCAATGGAAGCTCGTCGACCAGTAGCATCAATCACAAATTGAGCGGTGATCTGTTTGCCATCGACAATCAGCGACCACTGCTGATCCTCCCACCGGCAACTGGTAACCGCCGTGCCGAAGTTCCACTGCGCACCACATTCCACAGCGGAACAAGCAAGCATCGCAGCAAACGCGCGCCGGTCCAATCGCCATCCCGAACCGTTCTTGCGTAGGATCGCATCGAAATCATGAACTTCGTCAGATCCCCAAGCAGCGCGATTTCCATGCACGCGGGCATGTGGGCCTGCATTCAATTTTGCTTCCAGATTCAGCTTCCTGATGAGTGGAGCAAAATCCGCAGGCAGACAATCACCGACGTGGGATGGAGCTTCCGGCTCCCGTTCAAAAACAGCTACAGAAACGCCGCGGCTGGCAAGCACCATCGCCGCAACAGCACCAGCTGGACCACCGCCTGCGATGGCAACTTCCAGCTTCATGCTTTCGAACGGGGCTGTACACGATTCAGAGCTTGAGTTGAGTGTGGAACTGGGGCTAGAAGGGGAGCTTCAGCATGTGTCAACTGATGCAACGAAGCATCGTGAACGCTGAACTTGTCCGACCGGCCAATTTCCACCCACATTTCCGCAGGCATTCCCAAATCTGCGTGATCATCTGGTCCAAGTTGCCTGGTGACAATTCCTAACAAGTCCCACTCAGCAATCATGTTGTTGATCCTGGTTTGAAAGCCTGCTTTCAAGTCACGCATCCAAAACAGCCGGTAATCAAAATGTTTTAGGCGCTGTGCTTTAGTAAGGGAAGTGTCCTTTGCCCGTTGATATCCATCCAGCGGGTAGACAGTGTTGGGCACCCGTGCAGGCCAATAAGCAGGCAAAGGTAAGTAAGTAGATTGATCGTAACCTGCAAGGCAACTTGCGGCATCAGTGTGCCAGGGAACTCCAGTCCATCGTGTTATGGATCCTGGCCCACTAGTCATCAGTGGACCACCAGGGTACATGCAATGTGCGGGCCGAAGAATAGGACCATAGTCGTCAATTACAGGAGCACCCTCCGGGGCAACATTCAATCGGAAGGGAGCTTTCCACATGATTGCCGAACGGAATATCCATGTTATTTCAATGCCTGGATGAAACGGCCCACCCAAACATTGTTCCAATGCTGAGCGGTCAAGCGCCGCCGTGCGATCGGCAATCGGCAGGTCTTCAAGAACGGCGGGTGTACTAAGAAACCCCGTCAAATCATTTTCAAAATCACCCAGGGACCAGCGTTCCAACCAATCGTGCTGGGTGTGAGTGATAGACAAATACTGAAACGGGGTGTTTGGAAAATCACCATGCCCGTCTCCATACATCGGCGGCAGTTTTTCTGCTTGCACCTGCTGGCCGCTTGGGTCGCGGAAGTTGCTAAAAACAGTTTTCCGCAAACCCTCATTCGTTGGCGAAGGGTCAGCTAGTTTCAGCAGATTTTCCCGCAGCGTGAATTCGCTGGGTGAATTTGCACCAAACAGGAAATAGTAACCTTGGTTGACCCACTGTAGATCCACCATGCGATGCAGGATGGGGCGGATATGTTGGGTGAACATGATTTTCTTAACCGGTGGAATCATGCCTTGTCGTGTATATAGATCAATCACTACGTCATACATGGTTACCGGCGAATCGATACCTGGGGCGAAGTTCGGCGGGGTCACCACAACTGTTGCGGGCTCGGCTTCAAAGGTGTGGTTGCCAACCGTGATGGTGGCGCGAACGGGCCCGTCGGAAGTATCGTCATACCAACCGTCGTTATTGGCAAATGTGGTGGCCGGTATCGAAGAGTGGTCGAACGCAGCACCTAAACCTCGGCCACCTAAAACTATCAGGCGTCCTTTATCGTCGGTACGCAATTCACCCAGATAAACCTTGATTCCTTCGCATTCGCCGGTATCGAATAGCTTGCCTTGTTGATCGATGCCGGAAATGGATCGGGGCCCAGGATCAATCACCAGCTTGGCCCGATCGGCACCCACATAGTTCATGTTTCGGAAAGTTGACTCCAGCGCGAAGTCTCCCAAATCCATTGCATTGTTAAATTGATACCAGGCGGATTTCCGATTGGCGATGTGGACGCGCCAATCGATTTTCGCATCGGTGTCTGTGATCTCCTGAACTGCTTGTCCGTTGGCATCCAATCCGAAAACGCGAAACAGCGCAGCTTGACGCTTCACTCGGCCTTGGGCATCTTTGAATGGTGGAGGTGGGCTGTGACCGGGGAGATCCGGGGAAAGAAAAAACTCGTCTGGAGAATTGCCTACCCGGGCAATTCCAATGCCCGGGTAGATGGCGTAGCTAACAACTGTATCTAGCACCATGAGATTGAATCCTTACTTCTTTTTCTTAGCGGCAACCTTCTTAACTACTTTCTTGCCAGGCTGTGTTCCCTTTGCTACAACTTTCTTCTTCGCTTTGCCACCAGGGGTTCCCTTAGCTACAACCTTCTTCTTCGCTTTACCGCCAGGAGTCCCCTTTGCTACGACCTTCTTCGCTTTACCACCAGGGGTTCCTTTTGCTACAACCTTCTTCTTTACTACTTTTTTCGTTGCTGATTTCATTCTGATTCTCCTTTTATTCCAGTCATCTTTTACGAGCGACCGGCTTACTCGTTGTCCGTCGGAATCGACGGAAAAACCATGCATCATCATGCACTCTACGTTCAGACCAGCGAGCCCGGCGCACCGCCGCGTCGCTATCTACTGTGAGTGCCAGTGCTGCAGAAAAACCTTCATACTCCTGCAGTGCGTCCACAACCTGTTTGAATCGGGTGGGTGCAAAGTGGATCATTGCCAACCGCAACCGGTTGTGAAGAATTGTGGCTGATTCAATCGGATAGGGTTGCTCAAGTTGGCGGAAGAAGTGCAGCACCTCCACCGAAGGCTCAATCCATTGTTCATAACCCAACAGCCACAACCGCATAAAGAACTCGTTATCCACTCCGCCGGAGCAAATCATGCCATCGTCGAACCCACCCACTTTTTCAAAAACGTCGCGGCGGATAGCTACGCAACATCCAGGCAGAATCGGCACACGAGTCGGGCGTCCTTTGGTTTCATCTACCCAGGCTGCATTCAAGGCGTCGTCCTGCAGGTAAAGCCCAAAGCCACGCCACTCACGATTTTCAACGTCAATGATGGTTGGTGCCGCACCACCCACTGAAGGATCAGCAGCGCGCTCCAACAGTGGTTGCCACCAATTTTCCTGAAGCCAAATGTGAGCATCGCAAAAAATCAGAACCCTGCCTCGCGTATTCTTCGCTCCGAAGTTGCGAGCACCGGCTACACCAAGGCCAGAGGATCGCAATAGTTTTGCTGGTGCATGGCGGCTGTTCAGGAAGCGAGTTGACCCGTCCGTTGAACCATCATCCACCACCAACATTTCGGTACTGGAAGGTAATGTGTCTCGCAAATTTTCCAATGTTTGGCGGAGATATGCACGCTCGTTGCGAGCGATCACCACTACACTCATGTCTATTTTGTTCGTGGAAGGGGGCATTTTCCTATTGAACTTGTAATGGGATAGTACCATAGGTTTAGTTAAATTTCACCCAAATTATGAGCAACGAGCTAATTTCCTGCATCCTCGCTACGCGCAATCGCCAGCGATTCATTGAACAAGCGCTTCGATGCTTCGAAGCACAGACATATCGGAACAGCGAATTAATAGTCGTCGATGATGGAGACGAACCAGTGCGAAACGCATGCCTGGGCCGTCGAAACGTACGTTACATCGGCTTGCCAACGCCCACATTGACCGGTACGAAAATGAACATTGGCATAGCAAGTGCCAGTGGCAACATACTGCAGAAGTACGATGACGATGATTATTATCATCCGAAATTTCTTGAGACTGCTATAGCGCACATGCCTGTCCGCGGGCGTGATCACGCGATTGTTGCCTGGGATTGTTTCCTTGGTCTTGAAGTGGGAGACCCACAGATTCGTTTTTCCGGACATGGTTGGAAGGTTGGTGGAACGCTTTCGTTTAGCCGCGCACTGTGGGAGAGAAAACCATTTCGCGATCTGCCGCGGTCGATTGATTCCTGGTTTCTGAAAGACCACAAAAAATCTGCGCGCGTGATTCCTGTATGCGCACCGCAGTATTACGTAGTGGTGCGGCATGGTAACAACACCTGGAAATATGTTGACTACGGCCGCCCCGTGGAAGACTATTTCAAAGAGTTGGATGTGTGGCCGAAGCCCATTGAAAAAGTTGTGGCACGGCGTGATCGGGAATTCTATTTGTCGCTAGTGAATGCAGATAAGCCAAAGCGCACCCGGTGGATAAGAATATGAAAAAAGAAGAAAGCCTGCTGAAGCAGGTTGCCGGTATCTGTCTGGCTCTTGCTGGTGTAACGCAGGAAACACGCCCGAGCTGCACAATTTTCCGAGCCGGTAAGAAGGTGTTCGTCTATTTCTTAAATGAAGATCACAGTGATGGAATTCTCTCAGTTTGTTGCAAGGTGTTCCCAGGGGACAATCAGGCTTTAGTGGCCGCAGAGCCTAAACGGTTTTATCTTCCCGATTACATTGGAGCCAAAGGATGGGTGGGTCTGCGGCTAGATGTTGGCAAAGTAGATTGGGAAGAAGTGCAGCAACTGGTGTTAGGTAGCTATAAATTGACCGCACCCAAGAAGTTGCTGAAGCCGCTATCCTAAAATGAACCAGATGTTCCCATCATTCTCTTTATCCAGGCGCGGATTGCTATCCGCTTTGGCCTTCCCCGCTATTGCGGCACCTAAACAAACTTCCATCCGCGTTGAGGAAGTAAGTTTCTCATTTGAAGATATTCGCTATCGCTCTCCATACAAGTTTGGAGGTGTGGCAGTGGACCGTGCCACCTTGCTGAATGTGCAATGCACAGTGCGAACGCGCAATGGAAAAATGGCAAAGGGGTTTGGTTCCATGCCCCTTGGAAACGTGTGGGCTTTCCCTTCGCGCACGCTTCCTTACGATGGAACGTTAGGTGCGATGAAAGAGTTGGCCAGCAGGCTTGGGCCACTAACCGCAAGCTATAAAGAATACGGCCACCCAATCGACATCAATACCGCTTTGGAACCAGCCTACTTGAAGGCTGCGGCGGAAGCCAGTGCCGCTTTGAAGCTTATAGTTCCCATTCCGAAACTTTGCACGCTGGTAACAGCCAGCCCATTTGATGTGGCAATTCACGATGCTTTCGGCAAAGTACACAAACGGAATTGCTACTCCACTTACGGCCCCGATCTGATGGAGCGGGATTTGTCAGCCTACCTTGGCACTTCCTTCCGTGGTGAGTATCTGAACAAGTATCTGCTTCAAAAACCCCGCCCCTCCGTGAATTTGTACCATTCAGTTGGCGGGTCGGATTCGCTGACTGCCGAGCAATTGACAACGCGAATCAACGATGGATTACCGGAAACACTTCCCGATTGGATTCGCTACAACGGACTGCACCATATCAAAATAAAGCTGCAAGGTGATGAACTGAAATGGGACGTGGACCGCGTGGTTGCCATTGATAGAATCGCGCAGGAAACCAGTCCTGCTGTTGATTGGCGTTATTGTGTGGACTTCAACGAACGCTGCCCGAACGTGGAATATCTGCTGGAGTTTCTACGCAAGGTGAAGGAGCAAACTCCCAAAGGTTTTGAGCGAATTGAATACATTGAGCAACCAACTGCCCGTGATTTAAAGGCTGATCGGGCCAATGTGATGCATCAGGCGGCGAAGCTACGTCCAGTGGTGATTGACGAATCACTGACAGATCTTGAAGCGCTGCTTATGGCAAGGGAGCTTGGATATTCGGGAATCGCATTGAAAGCCTGCAAAGGGCAAAGCCAAGCAATGCTTATGGCGGCAGCAGGACAGAAGTACAAGATGTTTCTTTGTGTTCAGGACTTGAGTTGCCCGGGCGCTTCCTTGATTCATTCGGCTAGCATCGCCTCGCGCGTTCCCGGCGTTTCTGGAATCGAAGCGAATTCACGGCAGTATCTACCATCTGCGAACCAAGCGTGGGCTGGTAAATTTCCGGGAATTTTCGCCATTAAGAAGGGCGTGCTGGATACGTCCCGACTTGACGGAATGGGCATCGGTGCAGTCGACGCTTGACCCACGCGCTTGACCAGCAAGATTGACTTAACTTGACGATTGTTATAGCATCGCGGAATCGATTCTGTACAGTGATGAGGTCCGTGTGTCCAGACATTTGTCCGCATTCATTCTATTTGTCCTCGCATTTTCGAATACAGTCTTGGGGCAAGGGGTAACAGGCCAAATTTCAGGAACTGTAACCGATTCCGGGGGATCCTCCATAGCGGGAGCTTCCGTCCGCTTAACCCATGAACTTTCCCAACAGGTACGCGAGTTCACCACGGAACCAAGTGGAGATTTTCAATTCCCCAACTTAGTTCCAGGCGACTATACCGTTCGAATTGAGCGTTCCGGATTCAAGACTTATTCGCAAAAATCAATCAAGGTAAGCGCAGAAGATCGGGTTACCTTGGGCCAGCTGAAATTGACAGTCGGTGAAGTTAGCAGCACTATCCAAGTGATTGCCGAAAGTTCTCGGGTATCCACTGAAACATCGGACCGGTCGATCTTGATTGACCGCCAGCAGATTGAAGATACTCCAATCAGCGGGCGTGATTATCTGGGGATTCTCCGCTCTCTGCCGGGCGTCCAGATGGTTTCAACTAACGACATGCCTGGCTGGTTCAATACGGAAAATAACTTGGTGAACGGCGGCCAGAGCGGTCAATTCGTAGTTACTCTGGATGGCATTATCAGCCAGGATAGCGGTGCGCCACGAACTGGCGGTTACCTTGCGCCGAACGTCGATGCCATTGGTGAAGTGAAAGTACTGGTGTCCAACTACACTGCTGAATCCGGAGCGCGCGCCGGTGGGCAAATGAATGTGTCCATCAAAAATGGGACGAATCAGTATCATGGCTCCGCTTACCATTTCTGGCGGCATGAAATGCTGTCTGCCAACGAGTTCTTCAATAACAAGAACGTGACCATAGTAAATGGCGTGGGAGTGCCAATTGCCAAACCTCGCTACCGCTTTCAGAATCCTGGAGCAACCATAGGCGGGCCTGTAATCATCCCAGGCCTCGGCTTCAACAAAAGCCGTACTCGAATGTTCTTTTTCTTTTCGGAAGACTATCTGCATACCTTGACCACTGGTGGCGTGAATGGCTTCAACATGCCAAGCAGTTTGGAACGTGCGGGGGACTTTTCGCAAACAGTAACCAGCACAGGCCTAAAAATTGGAATCAAGGATCCACTGGCTGGCGGTGTTTTCCCCGACAATATCATTCCGCCTAGCCGCATTCATCCCATAGGTAGCGCCATGATGAATTTGTTTCCGAACCCTTCCACTGTTGACCCGTCTGGCAGGCGTGGTTTCAATGGACAATATCAGTTCAATCGCGACCGTCCGCGCGAAGACCGCATTCTACGTATCGACATTAGTCTAGGTCCCAAAACCAGTTCTTACGTCCGTTTGATTCAGGATTTCCAAGCGGACCGAGGAGTGGGTGCAACCCTCAATGGCGGCGGAGCCTGGGGACAGTTCGCCAGTAACTACGATATTCAATCGGCGGGTGCTGTTTATAGTGTCATTCACACGTTTCGCCACAATTTGATCAATGAATCCACTGTTGGAATTAACCGTGGAACACAGAGTACCTATGCTGCAGACCTTGAAAAATTTAAAGCCATCAATGATCTATCTGCACTGACAGGGCCAGATGGAAAGCAGGTGAAGTTGCCGCAATTTTTCAATGCGAACTACTTGAACATCATTCCAAATATCCGCTTCACCACCAATAGCCCCCAATCGGCCGGGCAAGCTGTAACCGCTCCGCCCAGTTTCACATTCGATAGCCGCTGGCCGTTCCATGGCACCGATCAGTTGACGAACATCACAGACAATATTACTTGGATCAAGAAGAGACACACAGTAAAAGCAGGCTTCTATTTTGAACGCAATTCCAGGAACGTAAGTGTTTATTCTACTTACAATGCCGCTGGTTCTTATTGGTTTGGATCCGATACCGCGAATCCAAATGATACAGGCTACGCCTACTCAAATTTGATGTTGGGAACCGTTCAAGCCTATGGTGAGGACAATGGAAAGCTGATCAATCATGCCCGATATAACCAAGTGGAATGGTTTTTCCAGGACACATGGAAAGCCACGCGGCGCCTAACTTTCGATCTCGGAATTCGATTTCAAGTGCTGCAGCCGACATACTCTCAAGGAGCGACTTTAGGTTTGTTCAACGGCGATTCCTACGATAAGAAAAAATCCGGACAGCTGTTGTTTCCAGCCCTAGTAAATGGTCAGAAGGTTGCAATCAATCCTCAAACAAAAGCCACCTATTTGTTCGCTCGGGCAACGTCGTTCGATCCGGCATCTTATCCCGCTGATGGGTTGCCTTACTCGGGCATCAATCAGTACAAGGATAAATTCTTCCACACTCCTCCAGTTCAATACGGTCCGCGTCTGGGCTTTGCTTGGGACGTGTTTGGGAAAGGTAAAACGGCTATTCGCGGTGGGTTTGGCATTTTCTATGGCAGGGCTTATGGCGTCGATACGATTGGAGCGACTGCTTCCGGCGTAGGCCCAATGGCTGCCCCACCTGCCTTTCGTGCTCCAATCTACTACAACACCACCTTCGACAATCTTCTTACTACTCAAGGCTTCTATGGTGCGCAGAACGTTACTGGCGGGTCGCAGGATTATAAGAACCCCACCACTTACAATTGGAGTTTTGGAATTCAACAAGACCTTCGCAAGGGAGTGATTCTGGATGTCTCTTATGTGGCGAACGTTTTCCATCATGGATTTGGCACTGCGAATGACGCGAATTCAGTACCTCCACTAACGACTTGGACTCCCCAAGGCGGCCCAAACAAAACCTACCTTGATCCCACCAGTGCCAATAATGGTACGGGCGCTTTCTATGGTGTTAATTTGATTCGTGGGTTACAAAAGTATGAAGGATATGGGTCAATCAGCACTTACACCAGCGCGGGAGAATCTTCTTATAATTCGTTACAGGCGCAGGTGAACAAACGCTTCAATAAGCGTTATCAGTTCAGCGTGAATTACACCTGGTCGAAGACCATCATATTTAGCCGCCAACAATGGATCCCCGATAACTTGACCAAGAATGTGGTGAATCGACCGCATGCGGTGAACCTGAATTTCGGATATGACATTCCCAAGGGAAGTAAGTTGTGGTCAAACTGGTTCACCAAAGGCGCACTTGATGGGTGGCGATTCAATGGAGTTGGTGCGTTCTTTAGCGGCACTCCGTTCACCGTCGGATGCACCGCAACAGCTCCGCCTATCGGCTACTGGACGGGGACACCCACAGGGGGCATTCCTTTCCGCTGCCAGATGAATGGAAGTTTGTGGCGCACAGACGAAGGCAAAGCACCTGGCACCATTGATCAGCGCTTATACTATCCGCTGAATGCGGCAAGCTTTAGCCTCCCCCCCATTGATTCACTGGGGTTTGGAAACACTCCGCCAACTCTAACATACGGACCCGGAATGGAAAATCTTGATTTGTCATTGTCGAAGAATTTCAAAGTGGCGGAACGCAAAACGCTTGAGTTCCGTGCCGAAGCATTTAATACGTTCAACCACTTCAATCCAAGTAATCCGAATGCGGGATTAACATTCAATTTCGGCACAGGCGTACAGACGAATGCGAACTTCGGGCAGATTACTGGTGCGCAGCATGTTGCACGCCGCATGGCCATGTCGCTTAAGTTTCGGTTCTGATCTTCAACGCAATTACAACTGGACGGTAAACTGTGTATGAAAAGTGTCCCGAGGATCAATTCTAGCTTTCAGCGCTTTGAGGCGGGTGTAATTATTGTGGTTGTCATAATATAAGTCGATTACGGACTGTTTGGTCATGTCAGTGTCACCAAAAGAGCCCCAGAAAAGCCGCTTCTCCTGTCCTGGGCTGAATTCAATATCAACCAACAGTTGCATCCGCTGTTGCAGGTCCTCCGCCGTTTGCTCAAACCCATCGTCATAGAAAAGGTCGAAAACAAAACTGAAAACAAACTCCCTTTGCGGAATCGAAGTGCTCAGCCGTCTAGCCGAATTCTTGTAATTACCTCCTCCAATCATCATCTGAAAGACCAGGTAAACGCCGTCAGTGTCATTGACAACCTCTTCCACTAAACCGACAAACTGATCGACAAATTTGTCAGTCAAAGCACTCATGGTGCAGTTGACTCGCTTCTTGTACGGATACTTAAATTCACGCCCGTCCCATGTTGTTGAAGGTGGACGACGCACGAAGGAATCGGCCAAGGTGGAAAGCGGTTGCCTGCCTTCAGTGGTTAAAATGCCCCAAGGAAAGCCTGCGTTCGCATCAGCAATCTGAATAATGGATTGGAATGGCTGGCCACCATCCACAGGCTCGCCTGCCAAATTTGAATTCACGAGTTCAACCAGAAGAAGAGGGGGAAGGAAGAATGCAGAACTCGATTCAACGGTCATTGTGAAATCGATGCCAGTCCGAAGCGTCCCAGCTACGACTTGTTTTGTCCACGCTTGAACCTCTTTCATGAGGCTCCTATAGCGATTGAATTCATACCTTCGAGTCGCAGCATAGCCGTAGGACTCGCGATGGTCGCTGTCCTTGATGCACTCAATACGATAGTTGATGACAATGCCAAAGGATCCGGCGTTCCCGCCCAGTACACCCCAGAAGAGTTCCTCGTCAAGATTGCCTGGCGTGGGTGCGCCGGCTGGGCGTTGAACAGTACGGATGCTCCCGTCAGCCAGAATGATGGTGAAAGCGGTTACGTAATCCAGAGCCAATCCAAAGCCACGCAGGAAATGGCCGAAGCCTCCAGTTTGCGCGTGCCCACCAACGCAAACTAATGGACACTCGCCATGTGGGATCGTAATCCCCCGACCTTTGAACCCGGCTGCCAGCGTGGTTAATCCGACGCCCGGACCCACCTCAACGATGTTGCCGGAAATGTCACGGAAGTGATTAAATGCATCGAGCGACAGTACGATGGTCGAATTATCGCCGGATGACTTGCCGGTGTATTGGTGACCTCCGCTGCGCGCTACAACGCGTTTTCCCTGTCCCCGTGCAAACTGAATCGCCGCCTGAATGTCGGCCGCATCAAGAGGGTAGGCAACCATGAATGGCGTCATCTGGGCCGTTGGGTACGAAGATGTGGCGTACTGCTTCGCGCGCTGTTTGAACGTCCTATCCGATGGGATGAAGACATCGCCGCGAAAGCCAGGAATTCGGGGCGCAACTGCTGCAAATAGACCCACGCTTTTGAGGGCCGGAGCAGTAGCGCGGGTCAACGGGGAGAGCGATTCCAACCCATGAGAAAAAGAAGTTTGGACAGCCCGCGGCGTATATATAGAGCTACTGAGTTCAAGGCTGTTTTCACGATTCAATTGGATTCGAATGAATAAGCTGCGGTCCTTATCGAGCATGCCATGGCGGCTTTCGCTGAAGGCGAGCTTGCTATGGATTTGTCCGGTGACGCCATTTAAGGCTTCGTTGCGATCCGTGTCCGCCGCAACAATTTGGTGCAGCTCATGCGTGTCAATGCCTGGATCCTCCGGTACGGCGAACCCAGCATCCACAATGGATTTGATGACTCTGGAACCATAGTAATTCTCCGCAATAATGTTGCCTTCAAACTCCTTAGGCAACCCACCCAGGGCGTTGGCCACCAGGGCTTCCAAAGCTGCCTTGTCTTCCGCAGTGGAGCAGGTTGCTGTAATCCGAATCACGGAAAGGCCGTGCCTTGCCGAGAAAGCATCAAGAACAAGATCGGAATGTGCGGGAATTTTGGTGTTCAGGAAAAGTGCTTTAGCAAGAAGTGCAAACTGATCCTTGCCAGGATAAGGGAACGACCGTCTGAACATTAACAAACTCTCGCCCGATGCAGGCTTGAAGGCAATCCTGGTGATTATGTCCGAGTTCGCGCGTGACCGTGGCAAGGCGGATGCTCCTGAACGGGTCACTGGCTTGCCTACTGGAGTCACGACGCTGAGCTTCGAGACGTAGCCGGAAAGGGGGCCAAGAGTGCGCATCAGGCAAGATGGTCCTTCGTGAATTACGGATGCGGCAATGCTGCGCTGTGGGTTATCCGCAAGTGGAAGAGCCAGGCCATGTTTAGTTAACAGTTTCGTCATCTCGCCGGTTGTTGTTCCGGCCTCAGCATTAATTACTCCCTTCGTAACGTCGAGAACATTCAAATCCGCGAGGTTGAGGACAACTCCACCAACGGGGTCAACCCGGTCGGTCACTGCTTGAGCTTGCATTCCGCTTCTAACGAATAACTTTTCGTTCTGAGAGAGCGCAACGGCCGTCGCGACATCTGTCATGGACTTTGGGAATAGGACCGGACGCGGGATTTTCACATCAGCAAAGGCGGTCAAACTTTCCGCAGGATAGTTAACGATCCTACCCTGAAACTTAGGAGTCTTCCGTTTTCCTGTTTTCGATCTAGCAACCTTCTTTGCCATGCTTTCTCCTCTTCTTACCTAGCGCTGCACTGCTCTCCCAAAGACAAGACCCAGCGGGCCTTCAAGATGCGGCAAGAGTGCCGAATAAGCTCTTAAGGCTGAAATTCATATAATCATTACATACTGGCGTCTGCGGCGGATTGAGCAATCACCGCCAACCGGCCGCACGAACTTGGCGATTTACTTGATCTGATCTAGGGCAACTACGGGACACGCAGAGTCGCCAAGCTCAAAGCTTAGTTGAAGCGCGTATTGCGCACTCGCCGAATTCATCCTCAAGAAAAAAGCTAGAAGGTAAGCTTCAAGCCAAACTGAACCAGTCGTTGATCCAACGCTGAGGTAAAGGCTTTGGTCATCGGCGTCAGAACATTCCCTGCGGCGTCTAACGTGTTTGTGACGTTCAGCCCAGTAACATTCGTGTGGTTCAGAATATTTGTGGACTCAAAGAAAAACTCCGGCTTCAAGCGCTCTCCAATTGGGAAGATTCGCGAGTACCGGACATTCAACTCATAAGTCGCCGGGGCCACAATTGTATTTCGCCCCACATACAGAGGACGCTGGAATGCAGCCCCTGCAGATGTGTCGCCATTCAAGATTCGGTTGCCTGCCATGTTGAAGTTCTCACCGCTTTGCGCATTAAACAACAGTGCAACGCGATTGTTGCTCAACACATAATTGAGTGGCTTTAACGATAAGTTGGTGGTTGTGTTCCACACAAGGTTCCCATTGAATGCATGGCGGCGGTCAGTAAGTGAGTTGCCACGATCCCTGCGACGGTTGTTCACATCCGATAGAAAGTTGCCACCGGAATCAATGTTGTTCTGCTCTGGGGCATCATCAATAGAATGCGACCAGGTCCAAGTGGCGAAGGCATCCAAGCCGCGCGAAAAGCGCTTGTCATATCGCAAGTTGAAGCCATTGTAATTCGATCGGCCCACTGATTCCGCAACAATAATATTGTTGAATGCAGGGTTGATCCGGCTCGCACCAAAAATAGTGCGGCCATCGGCCAAAGAGGAGCCGCTAGCAATCAAGTTAATGTTCCGCCATACCGGAAGCCGGTTGCCGCGGGTGTAAAGATAGGTGGCCGTAATACCCGAGTCCTTCCCAAAATCACGTGAAATTGAGGCGTTCCCGTTCATCGAATACAAGTTGGCGAAGTCCGGTGAAACAGTCAGGATGTCCTGAGGGGCAAGAACGAATCCAGTTGGCGCGGCGCTAAAAACGTTAGGGAATGCTGGAGCGAATGGCGATGTGGGACCCACATTGATGGAGAAGAAAATAGGCGATCCATTCTGAAGAATCGACTTGCGGTACTGGTCTGTTTGGAATGGATCATAGAATACTCCGCCACTGGCTCGCAGTACCCATTTACCCAATCCGACGGATGCCCCTAACCTTGGGGCGAAGTTATTCTTATCAGTTCGGAAACTCTTCGAGAAACTGAAAGGGGAAGAGGCGTTAGCCGCAGGAGGACTAAACACGTCGTAGCGCAATCCATAAGTCAACGTTACGTTTTTACGGGGCTTCCACGTGTCCTGGCCGTAGAATCCGGCGAATCGGGAATTGTACTTTATTGAAGGATTTCCAATAGTTTGTGCAAAAGAAGCGTAGCCTTTTGGTGTGGCACCTGAAACGGCAGCAAGATAGGCAGCAATTGTTGGGAAGGTATAAGTAGCGCTGGTTTGCTGCGTTTGGATATCGCGAATCCAACGGATGGATGTGCCCACCTTGAAGGAATGGCGATCCCGGTTGTAACTGAAATTTTCGTTGATCTCCGGAGTTTGTTCCTCATAAAGGAACCCCACATTAGGCGAGTTACCGAAGTTAGCAACCCCCGAAATGGCCAGCGTTGGCCCGGCCACATTGGCTTCAAAAGTGTTCTGTGCTTGTGTGCGGTTTGGAATTTGAATTCGTAGTTCGTTCACCGCGTTTGAGGAAATGGAAGAGATCAATTGAATGCCGCCAGCATGGGACCGATCAACGAAGTTATAGGTTTGGGATACCAGCGTAAGTCCGCCGCCATTGTTATAAGGGGAATCGTTACGATGGCCGTTGTAGCGAAGCGTAAGGCGGTTGCTCGTGTTGATCTGCCAATCAGCTTTTGCCAGGAAGAATGTCACATTCTGCTTAAAGGGGATAGCATTCGCATAGTTCGCTGGAAGTCCAAGTTGGGAAACAATGGCCGGTGTGACGGTTACGGGCTGCGGCAAATCACGGACAACTTTTTCGTAGGAACCAAAGAAGAACAACTTGTCTTTTACAATGCGTCCACCAGCACTGGCGTTAAATGCATTTACATTCACATCTGGAGTCGGCCTGTTGAACGCAAGCAGGGCGGGCCGTGCACTGAAAGGAGTTCGGCGGAAAATATAAGCTCCGGAACCATGCAACTCATTTGAACCGGACTTAGTAATGGTGTTGAACACGCTGCCGACTGTATTTCCGAATTCTGGCGCAAATCCATTGCTGATAGTCTGCACCTCGTCAATCCATTCATTAGAAACAGGGAGCAAGCGAATCCCAGCGCGATCACTTTGGGTGTTGTTCGACCCATCCAATTGGTAATTAATGCGCCCGTTGAAGCCATTGGCGTTCACTTTACGAGGCACGCCGAATTCGGTATTACCGCGGCCAGTAACGTTTGGTTGTTGCAGGATGAAGTTGAACGGATTGCGCGATACCAGGGGCAAATTCGCAATGACGAAGCTGGAAAGACTGCGCCCTGTATCCGTTCGGCTTGGGTCAATCACTGCGGACGATGCGGAAACAACCACTTCGGTTGTGACACCTTTTACGTCCAGCATAATGTCCTGAGTAGCCGTAGCTCCAGCATTCAGTTCAATCCCTGTCCGTTTCACTGGGGCAAAACCGGGAGACTCTACGCGCACGTTGTAACGCCCAAGCGGCAATATGCTAAATCGGTACAAGCCGCTGGATTCAGTTTCGGTAGTCTGCGTGAATCCTGTGTTGATGTTGTCGGCAGTAACCTTGGCACTGGCAATTGGTGCACCAGTGGCATCGGTTATTGTCCCTGTGATCTGGCCGTTGATGGCCGAAGCTTGCCCAAAGGCGATATGGGAGAAAATGGCAAGCAAGCTTGCCCCTAGTAAAACCCTGAATTGTCTCATACTTCATTATCAGACATTAAGACCAATCATTCTGTTACTTATGTTACTTATGGCTTGGAACTCAATCACTTGCCGGACAAGTATTTTTTAGATGATGGAGTAGCCAAGGAAGCCTTATACTGGACTTCTGGCCATGTCCGACGCTCCTTTTGTTCACCTGCACTGTCATACCGATTATTCTCTGCTTGACGGAGCTTGCGAAATCTCTCAACTGATGGATCTTGCAGCCGAGCAGAAAATGCCTGCGGTCGCAATGACGGACCATGGCAACTTGTTCGGGGCCGTGGAGTTCTACAACACAGCCAAAGCTAAGGGCGTTCATCCCGTAATCGGCTGCGAAGTTTACGTCAATTCGAAATCGTACAAGACGCGCGACGATTCCGACCGCTACAACCATCTGGTTCTGCTTGCTGAAAATCAGGAGGGTTACAAGAACCTTCTGAAGTTGGTATCAACCGGTTATTTGGAAGGCTTCTATTACAAGCCGCGAGTAGACAAAGACCTGCTGGCGCAATACTCAAAGGGCATCATCGCCATGTCGGCGTGTCTTCGTGGTGACGTCAATGAAGCGCTACTCGCCGATAAGTACAAGCAGGGTCAGGAACTGGCTTACCAGTATCGCGACATCTACGGCAAAGACAATTTTTTCCTGGAAATTCAGGATCACGGTATGGAGCAGGATAAGCGTCTGGTGCCGCTGGTGAATCGCCTGGCTAAGGAAATGGGCGTGCCGCTGGTGGCCACCAACGACGCGCATTACCTGCGCAAAGACGATGCCCGTGCCCACGAAATTTTGATGTGCATCTCCACCGGCAAAACGATTACTGACCCAAATCGTATGCGCTTCGATCATCCGGAATTTTATATGAAAACCCGGAAGGAGATGGAAGCGATTTTCGGGGACTATCCGCAGGCCCTCGATTCCACTTGGGAGATCGCCCAACGCTGCCAAGTGAAGATGGAAAAGGTGAAGGATCCATTCCCTCGCTTCGATGTTCCGCCCGAACATAACATTGATTCCTACTTCGAATACGCCTGCCGTCAAGGATTTGAAAAACGGCGTCCGCGCCTGGAAGCCATGGCTGCGCGAGGTACACTCCGCGAACCCTTAGGCGCATACGCTGATCGTTTGGATCGGGAAATCCAGATGATTCAGAAGATGAAGTTCTCTGGCTACTTCTTAATTGTTTGGGACTTTATTCGCTTTGCTAAATCACGCAGCATTCCTGTTGGTCCTGGACGTGGCTCCGCAGCGGGATCACTGGTTAGCTATGCAATGGAAATCACTGATATAGACCCGTTGCAGTATGGTCTGCTGTTTGAGCGGTTCCTGAATCCGGAACGCATCAGTATGCCTGATGTGGATACGGACTTCTGCCCGCGCGGCCGCGGTGAAGTGATTCAATACGTCACAGAAAAGTACGGGCGTGAACAGGTAGCGCAAATTATCACCTTTGGAACATTGAGTTCCAAGGCTGCATTGAAAGACGTTGGCCGCGTGCTGGACATGACCTTTGCCGAAGTGGACAAGCTGACCAAGATGGTTCCACCCACTTTGAACATCAAGCTGAAGGATGCGTTTGCGCAAGAACCAGGGTTTGAAACGGAAGCCAAACGCGACCCCCGTGTGCGTGAGGTTCTGAACGTAGCACTGAAGCTGGAAGGCATGTCGCGCAATGCATCGGTGCATGCTGCTGGAGTGGTAATTTCGCCGCAGCCTCTGCGCGAAATTGTTCCGCTGTACAAGACAAACAAAGACGAAGTTGTAACCCAGTATGATATGAACGGGCTTGATAAATTGTCCCTTCTGAAGTTCGACTTCCTGGGTTTGACAACGCTTTCCATCGTTGCCGATGCGTTGAAGCTGATTGAAAAAACTACTGGACAGCTTTTTCAGATTGAAGATTTTCCGTTGGATGACGAGAAGACTTACGGGATCTTCAGCAAAGGCTTTACCTCAGGCGTTTTCCAGTTTGAATCTCCCGGCATGCGGGACATTCTGCGCCGCTATCAGCCGGAACGAATTGAAGATTTGTGCGCACTGAACGCACTGTACCGCCCTGGTCCAATTCAAGGTGGAATGATTGACGATTTCATTGCCCGCAAGTTGGGCAAGAAGGCGATTGTTTACGATCTTCCGCAGTTGGAACCGCTGCTGAATGAAACCTACGGTGTGATTGTGTATCAGGAACAAGTGATGCAGATCTCGAACGTATTGGCGGGTTATTCACTTGGGGACGCCGACATTCTGCGCCGCGCCATGGGCAAGAAGAATGCCGACGAAATGGAGAAGCAGAAGGTCCGTTTCCTCATCGGTGCTAATGCAAACGGCCACAACGCGAAGAAGTCGGAAAAGATTTTCGACCTAATGGCGCAGTTTGCCGGCTATGGATTCAACAAGTCGCACTCAGCGGCTTATGCTTACATGGCCTATGTAACGGCCTACCTAAAAGCACATTACCCAGTTGAATTCATGTCGGCTCTGCTGACCTCGGAAACAGGCAACACGGCGAAAGTTGTGAAGTACATTAACGAATGCCGCGATATGGGCATCATCGTAAAACCGCCTGATGTGAACTCTTCCGATTTCAACTTCACTCCAGATGGTCCAGCGATTCGCTTCGGGCTTGGCGCGATTAAGAATTTGGGCCAAGGCGCGGTGGAAGCAATCATCAAGGCTCGCAATGAAGTGGGCAAGTTCACTTCACTATTTGAATTCTGCGACAAAGTGAGTTTAGGGGCTTTGAACAAACGAGCGATTGAAAGCCTGATCAAGGCTGGGGCGATGGACGCACTGGAAGGAAATCGTGCGCAGCAGTGGGCCATATTAGATCGGGCGATTGAGCACGGTACCCGGTCGCAGAAGGATCGCGAAAGCGGCCAAACCGGCCTGTTTGGCGATATGTTTGCTGCTGAGTCAGAAACGCCAGAGAAGCTGCCCGATGTTCCTGACTGGAATTCATTTGAGATGCTAGGCGGCGAGAAAGAAATGATCGGTTTCTATGTTACTGGTCATCCGCTAGACCAATATATGGATAAGGTCCGGGAGTTGCGCACACACGAAACGGATCAATTGGAAGGCTTGGCGAAAGGTACGGAAGTGGCAATGTGCTGCATCCTTACTGGCATCAACCGGCGGCGGAATAAGGATGGCAAACGGTGGGCGTCTATGTTGCTGGAAGATCATAAGGGTGCGCTGGAAGCAATGGTGTTTGCTTCCTCCTTTGAATCGGTGATGGGCTCACTCTTTGAAGATAAAGCAATGCTGGTGCGTGGAGTGGTGATGCCTGAAGAGGGTGCTCTTTCCAAGATAAGCATTAAGGATGTTATAGCTCTGGAAAACGCCCGAGTTAATCTTCCGAGTATGATTTCCATCCGCGTACGAGTGAATGGCGCAGGCGGCGAAGACGAAACGATAGCCCCCAAACTTGCGGATCTATTTAGCCGTAAGCCCGGTGGGGCCGAGGTTCGATTGAAAATAGACAAGTCCAAAGATTTTTCGGTGATGATGGACTTGCATACCAAGGTGAGAGCGGATAAGGAATTCAAGGCGGAGCTTGAGAGGATCTGCGGGCCGGACAGTTTAGAAATCATGTCCATGTAGGATTGCACAGGAATCCTACATAGACCTGGAGTTAGTTTACTTTTCAACCAGTCGACCGCTGGGGTTGAACTCGATGATTCGATCCAACTTGATATAGCGCCATTTCTCTGAATTATTCCTATATACTTCTTTCTCGTCCGATGGACCCAATTGAATGTAAATCCGTCCACGGTCTGTCCGCCACCCACTTGTACCAGCTTCGCCGAAACGTTCGTTGGAATAGAAAATGCGACGATAGTGTTCTTCTTTATACTCATTCTCCATAGTGCCGGGACTGGGATCACGACGAAGCCAAAACTGCTCAATGAATTTTTCGTACTCGGCGTCAGCCTTTAGTGAGAGGAATTGTTGGCGTTCTGCGGGCTCAATGATGTAGACCACGTCTTCGTTCAACCATTTTTGATATGGCCCTGAGGTTGATTGAGATTGAGCCCGGACTCCAGGCGATAGAAAGAGAGTGCCAATGGCCAAAGCCAGCACAACAAGCGCGGCAAGAGGATGGCCATTGCGGCGAGGTGGTTCCAGCAAGCGACGAACACGGCTGGTAAGGTCGCTACCATTCGCCCCCAAGGTTGCCAGTTCTCCGTGTCGGTATTCTTCAAAGCTCAACAGAGCTTTGACGTATTGGGCGCGTTCCCCGTGAATGGCTACTGCTAAATCGTCACAGCAATGCTCCCGTTCAAGGCGAATCACGGAAGAGATCCACCATACTGCCGGATGATAGAACAGCGTGGTTTCAATCAGCAACTGGAACCAATTGACCAGATAGTCATGACGAGCAATATGCGCCAGTTCGTGGGCAATCACTGCTTCTATGTGATTCGGCGGAGTGCTGGTTAGCGAACCCAAGGGGAGCAAAATTACAGGCTTCAGCCAGCCGATAACCGTCGGAACACTAACTCGGGCTGACTCAAGAAAACGTACTCGGCGGCGAACGCCGATACGCGCTGATACACTTTGCCAACGATCCACCACCTCTCTGCCACCAGATTTAAGACGATGGATGGCTATGGCTCCGGCAACGAGCCGTAGAGAGAACAGCGAGACCCCAATCATCCAAAACCAGGGTACCCATTCAAGCAAAAGGGAGGTGCTATTGACAGGCGATTCTATGTTGCCGCTTGGCAGCAAATCTACCCAGTGCTCGACAGTTGCAGGCGTGGTGCTTGGGCTGGCTGCGATTCTTGCATATGTGAGCAGGGGCACGATTGACAAGAAAAGAAGTGTTGCGCACGCAAGCGCATAGCGTAACTTCGTTGTGCGGTTGTCGAGCATCGCCAGCACTAAGGCAAGAAGTCCCGCCAAAATTGGGGCTTGCCAAACAAAGTGGATTAGTGTCCAAGCAAGTGTTTCCATTGTCATTTTAGATTCTCCTTTTCGAAACGATTCAAGATTTCACGAATCTCCGCCAATTCCTTCGGCGACGCTTTCCGCGCGGCCAATGCCTGCTGCACCATTTGAGCAGCTGAGTTTTCAAACGCCTTCTCCAAAAGATCCTTCATCAGTTGTCCTTGTGTTTGAATACGCGCGGCGCGCGGCCTGTAAACATGGGCCCTTTCTGATTCGTCTCGCTGCAGCAGTCCCTTTTCAGACATGATTTGCATCAGCTTAAGAACAGTTGTATAGCCGGTGCTCTGGTCAAGCTGATCGTGGACACTGCGAACTGTGGCCGGTCCTATGCGCCATAGGACTGCGAGGATTTCCAGTTCGCCAGCGGTAGGTTTTGGTAGCTTCACCTTGCCAGCATATACGAAGCTCTTCGTAGTGTCAACGAATTTCTTCGTAGATGAGTGTACCATCGGGGTTTCAATCATCTGCTAGACTAGACTGAACCTAAGAATCATGTATTCCAAACTAATTTTATTCTTGGCTGTGGGCCTGTTTGTTCTTCTTACAAGTTGCGGGGAAGAGCCTAAAAAGGTCGAAAAGCCCAAAAAGGTCCCTGAACCTGTTTCAGCGTTGAAGGCCTTTTACGCCGTTTTCGGTAACGCCCGTTCCTGGGGTACCGATCTACAGGTGCTGAAGATAAAAAGTATTGATATCGATGACAAGCACATGTGCAAGGAAGGGAAATGCTGGGCTTGGGCTGTGTCCTTGGTCTCACCGTCAAAAGGGAAGTTGAAGAGTTTTACTTATTCTGTGATTGAAGCAGAGGGGAACTTGCATGAAGGGGTTTTCGGCGGTCTTGAGGAAAATTGGCGAGGTCCGCGTGGCCGGGAAAAGCCATTCCTAATGCAAGCTTTAATGCATGACTCAACGGATGCATACAAAGTGGCCGCAGGCAAATCCGCGGACTACATGAAGAAGCATCCAAATGTCCCAGTTACATACGAAGTCAGCTTGACCCCAGAACATGGGCAGCCGGTCTACCGCGTGATTTGGGGAGAGTCGGTATCAACCAGCGACTATTCGATTTTAGTCGATACGGCGACCGGCACATATACCGAAACACTTCACTAAGCAATGTTGACGAATACGGACATTCAGGCAGCACGGCAGCGTATTGCGGGAATCGCCAAAGTCACACCTGTGCTCACTTGCAGTAGCTTCAACGTGAAAGCGGGTGTGCAAGTTTTCTTTAAATGCGAGAATTTTCAACTTGGCGGAGCCTTCAAAATCCGTGGAGCTTCAAACTTTATAAATTCAATTCCCAAGGATAAACTGTCTCGCGGGGTTGTTGCATTTTCCTCAGGCAATCATGCACAAGCAGTAGCGATTGCCGCACTGCTAGCAGGAACCCACGCCACAGTAGTGATGCCCGAAGATGCACCCAAGGCAAAGGCTGACGCTACCGCAGCCAGGGGGGCGCGGATTGTTCGATATAACCGGTTCCTTGAGGACCGCGAAGCATTAGCTGCAAAGGTATCGCAAGAAACAGGTGGTGAAACAGTGCCTCCTTTTGATCATCCATTAATCATGGCCGGACAAGGAACCGCTGCGGCAGAATTACTGGAACAAGTCAGTAATCTTGACGCAGTGATAACTCCAGTTGGCGGAGGTGGCTTGCTAAGCGGGACAGCGATTGCGGTGAAAGCGGCGAACCCACGATTGCGAGTATTCGGAGCTGAACCTGCGCTTGCCAACGACACTTGGCTTTCCCTCCAAAAGGGTTCCATTGTTACTATCCCTGCACCAGAAACTGTTGCCGATGGCTTGCGTGCTCCTGCTCCAGGAAAACTTACTTTTCCTATCATTCAAGAACATGTAGAAGAAATTCTTCTGGTAACAGAGGAAGAGATTCTTGCGGCTATGAAATTCCTGCTGGAGCGCATGAAG
The DNA here is from genome assembly GCA_043755435.1 of Bryobacterales bacterium. GTDB lineage: Bacteria > Acidobacteriota > Terriglobia > Bryobacterales > Bryobacteraceae > JANXSF01. Next base: position 47,186 of record JAYUSZ010000181.1, read on the forward strand.
ATCCTTGTTGAGCCAAGTGGCGCTGTACCAGCCGCTGCTGTCCTATTCAACAAATTGCCAGCGGGCATTGGTCGAGTTGGAGTAATTCTCTCAGGCGGGAACGTCGATTTTCCGCTTCCCTTTTAAGAAGTGAGCATCGTCTGACGCTCATCGTCGTTTCACGATAGAATCATTTCTTGCGCTTCATATGCACACTGTTGTTGTCTGCGGCCCCGTCATTTGCCGTCGACTACGCTGCCTGGGCAGGCCGGAACAATACAGGTTCGTGGACGAAAGCAACTGAAGACGCGGTGACCGAAGTGGGACTTCCCGCAACAACACCGTCTGATGTAACTAAATTCTGCCCAAATTATCATACCCTTGCTGCGTCGGACCGGAGAAAGTTTTGGGTTGGCTTGCTGTCAGCCATCGCTCGTCCAGAGAGCGGCTTTAATCCAACAATCCGGCATGTTGAAAAGTTTGGGGACAAGTTTGAAAGTCCAGCAATCAGCCGGGGTTTGCTGCAGATTTCATTTGCCACCGCAATGGCACCTCGTTATGGGTGCAGCGTGCAGAAGGCATCAGACTTGGAGAAAGCGGAAAAGAATTTGGCCTGTGGTGCACGGATCCTTTCCAATTGGGTTAAGCACGATGGCACAATCGCCAACTTCGGCACTTCCAAGTCGAAAGGCGGGGCTCGCGCGTGGCCAGTTTTGAGAGAAAAAAACAGCAGATTTCCAGCCATAACGAGGTTTACAAAGCAGCTCCCTTTTTGCGTTTCTGCGAAGTAAACATTTTTCGATCTTCCTCGGTTTCTTATACAACTGAAATGAACCGGCGCTAAACTAGCTGGTATGAAACACTCGCTTCTGGTCTTATTGGCCATTCCCATGTTGTGTCTAGCCCAGTACGATACCTCGACGATTCTAGGCACTGTGAAAGATCCTTCGGGTTCACAAGTCCCTTCCGCCAAGGTCACCCTCGAGAATACTCAAACCGGCGTCAAGCAAGTCGCCAGTTCGGACCCCTCGGGTAATTTTCTCTTCCTAAACCTCCGCATTGGTACTTATAGAGTTAGCGCCGAAATGCAAGGATTCAAGAAAGTCAGTTCCGAAGTATTCACCCTTGTTGTGAATGCTCGTCAACGTGTGGATCTCACACTGGAAGTTGGCAATGTAACAGAGAGTGTCACCGTGACTGGTTCTGCGAATCTGCTTGAAACAGATTCAAGTGACCGCGGCCAAGTGATCACCCGCGAGGCGATCATCAATCTGCCGTTGAACGGTCGCGCATACGCTGATCTGGCACTGCTCTCGCCTGGCGTTAGAAAATCGAATATCGCCAACCGCGATGCGTCTTTCAACGTGAACGGCCTGCGTAGTTCCTTAAACAATTTCATGGTTGATGGTGTGGACAACAACGCCTACGGCACATCGAACCAAGGTTTTTCCAACCAAGTGGTGCAGTTGACTCCAGACGCAGTACAGGAATTTAAGGTGCAAACCAACAACTTTTCAGCGGAGTATGGCCGTGCTGGTGGTGCCGTTATCAACGCCTCTGTTCGCAGCGGAACGAATCAGTTCCATGGTTCAGTTTGGGAGTATTTGCGAAACACCAAGTTGAACGCAGTGGGCTTCTTCAAACCGAGTACTGGCAAGCCAACTTTAGTGCAGAACCAGTTTGGCGGCGCACTTGGCGGCCCTATTAAGAAGGACAAGATGTTCATCTTCGGCGATTACGAAGGCTTCCGGCGAGTCGATCGCACTTTGCAATTTGCAAGCCTGCCTTCGGCCGATCAGCGCGTAGGCCGCATTGGTGTTCCAGTGCGCAACCCATTCACAGGCGATGTTTACTCCGATGGCGTAATTCCGGCCAACGTGATTACTCCGTTTGCCAAGCGCGTGTTGGGTGACCTTCCCGCTGCAATTCGCAACACCAATACTGGTGCGCTTCCTTCTAACAATTGGGATTTTCTCACGCCAACAACATGGCAGGACGATAAAGGCGATGTACGCTTCGACTATTATGTTTCATCGAAACTGAACGCCTTTGGCCGCTATAGTCATCGTCTGTTGAATCGTGTGGAGAACAGCGTGATTCCTGGTCCTTCCGGCGGTGATGCCAACGGGTTCGTCCGGGTGCTGAATCAGCAAACAGCGGTGGGTTTTAACTATAACGTTTCGCCAACTTCCTTGATAGATTTTCGAATTGCCGTCTCCACCTTTGAAGGTGGGAAGAGCGCGTTGGGCGGTGAACGGAAGAACATGCTGGAGGAGTACGGAATCCCTGGTCTGCCCGATAAGCCAGAAATTGGTGGTGGTCTGACCAGGCAGGGAGTAACTGGGTTCACGGCCTTCGGACGTCAAAGCTCAAACCCGCAATTCCAGAATCCAACGACTATTAATCCAAAAGTGAATTACTCCAAGGTGCTCCGCCGTCATTCGTTGAAAGCTGGCTACGAGTATCAAGCAATCAACACAGATATTTTGGATTTCAATCCGCAATATGGCCAGGACGATTACGCCGGCCAGTTCTCTCGCCCAACTACATCGCCTGCGACCAACCTGTATAACTTGGCCGATTTCATGTTTGGCGCTCGTTCCGCATACAGCCTCAACAACGCAGTGGTCCTCAATTACCGTCAGCGTATGCACTTCGGCTATCTGCAGGACGACTTCAAGGTGAACGCCAAACTTACCCTAAACCTGGGCGTACGCTACGAATTCGCCACTCCTCAATACGAGGCAACCAACCGTTTGGCGAACTTCGATCCGGCTACCAAAACCCTTATCCAAGCCAAAGCAGGCGGCCTTTACGATCGTGCCTTGGTCAACCCTGACCGCAACAACTTTGGTCCTCGTTTCGGCATGGCTTACCAGTTCAATAGCAAGACGGCAATTCGCGCGGGCTATGGATTGAGTTACGTCCATTTCAATCGCCTGGGCGGAGAGAACCTCTTGGGTTACAACGGACCCAGCATTGTCAACCTGACCATCAACCAGTTACCAACCTTACCTGCTTGCGCTGCTCAACAATTCCGCAACTGCTTCCGTACAACTCAGCAAGGCTATCCAACCGGTCTGGTGGATCCTTCCAGTTTTTCCACAGCACTTACACGCACTAACTACACTCCATCTGACTATCGCTCCAGCGACGTGCAAAGTTACCACTTCACAGTCCAGCGCGAGCTTGCTAGTAACCTGGTGCTGGATGTTGCTTATGTGGGTAATCGGTCTAGAGGGCTGATGATTTTAGGAGACTTCAATCAGGCGCGGCCAAATGCAATAGGCGAAAATGCTTCACTCATTTCGCGCCGCCCCATTCAAGGCTTCGATTTTATTCAGGTGTCTTTCGGCGGAGGCTTTGCCAATTACAACTCACTGCAAGCCAAAATAGAGAAGCGCTATTCGAACGGGTTCTACTTACTAAACAGTTTCACGTGGTCGAAGGCGATTGATAACGCTGGTGGCCATCTGGAGACATTCAACGGTGATAATTCGCGAATCAATTACCGCAATCTTCCCAGTGAAAAGGGGCAAGGAAGTTACAACCAACCTCTCAATAACACCACCTCATTCGTTTATGAACTCCCTTATGGCAAAGGCCGCCGCTTCGGTAGCAGCACTAACGGATTCATGGATGCAATCCTCGGTGGCTGGCGCCTCAGTGGTATCCATATTGCACAGAGCGGCCAGCCCATCAACATCAGTTATTCGGCGCCCAGCCAATTCCAAGTATCTGGAGCACCAACTTACAGGCCCAACTATGTAGGCGGAAACGTCTACGCCCCAGAAGGAACTGCGCAACGCTACCTGAACCCGGCCGCGGTGATTGCACCGAACGTGCAGAATCCAAACGACCCTTCCCAACCATTCGGCACGTTGGGCCGCAATGTGGGTCGTAGCGAATCAATCTTTCAATTTGATGGCGGTGCTCACAAGGCTTTTTCAATACCAAAAAGTGAAAACATGAAGCTTGAGTTCCGTGCGGAGTTTTTCAATTTGTTCAACACGACTAATTGGGGTGCTCCAAACGCGAACGTTTCCAATACAAATTACGGCACAATTACCAGCTACGCATACCCAGCTATTCCGGCGCGGCAAATTCAGTTTGCTTTGCGGTTTTCTTTCTGATCAAGATTGCAGTCGCGCAGAGTTAAGTTAGAAATGGCCAATCTTTGAGTTGGCCATTTCCACTTGATGACAGCATGTCTTGGGTACTTGAGCGCTTGACTCAGCCCCACCCCAAGCGATATCATTCCAACACTATTTGAATTTGAGCATCCACAGGTCCTAACTTGCGGATGATGGGAGATTTTATGAACAGGCAAAGTTTGCTTGCCACTGTGCTTTCTTTATTGGCAGTGCTGCCATTAGCTAACGCTCAATCCGTAACCGGCCAGATATATGGCGTGGTTGCCGATTCCACCGGTGCCGTTGTCAGCGGTGCCACCATTAAATTAACCAATGATAATTCTCAGGCTGTCATCAGCTACGAAACGGCGGCTAATGGATCGTTCGCTTTCATCGGGCTCTTCCCGGCTGTTTACAACCTTAAGGTTTCTCACCCAGGGTTCAAGAGCTATGAACAGAAAAACATCCGTGTGAATACACAGGAGCGCGTCGATCTCAACGCGATCAAGTTGGAAGTTGGCGACATCACAACATCCATCGCCGTAGAGGCATCGGCAGTTCGTGTTGCGACGGATAGTTCCGACCGCGCCATCTCCATTGGGCTTCGGCAAATTGAAGACACTCCTACACGTGGACGCAACCCTCTCTCTCTAGTAATGACCTTGCCTGGCGTGCAAACGCTGGCCGGTAACGATTTCCGTGGCTGGTCCGGCGGCGGCATCCCCGCAGTAAACGGCGGCCGAAATGGTCAAATAATTTTGAATCTGGACGGCGTAGCCAGTCAGGATTCCGGCAACCTGAATCCCGGCTACATGTCACCCAGTATCGATGCCATCGGCGAAGTGAAGCTACTGGTTTCTAACTATACGGCGGAGTACGGCGGACGCACCGGCGGCCAGTTGACATTTACCATTAAAGGCGGCACACCACAATTTCATGGAACCGCCTACTATTACATGCGGCATGAAATGTTCAACGCGAACGAGTTCTTCAACAACAAGAACAAAGTCCAAATACAGAAGTACCGCTATCAGAATCCTGGCGGAACATTTGGTGGCCCACTGCTCATTCCAGGCACAAGGTTTAATAAGGATCGGCAGAAGCTGTTCTTCTTTTTCTCATGGGATCAACTGCGCAATAAGAACACCATCAACAATACATATACGATGCCCTCCGCACTGGAGCGTGCTGGTGACTTCTCCAGAACAGTTACAACCGCTGGCATTCAAGTCCCAATCTTCGATCCGCTAACGCAAGCCGTTTTCCCTGGAAACATCATCCCAGCCAGCCGCATCAGCCCACAAGGCCAAGCCATGTTGAACCTTTTCCCGTTGCCCGATCCACAAGGCTTGTCACTTGATCCAACTGGCAACCGCGGCTTTAACTTCCGCAATATCTTGCCGCAATCGCGCCCCAACGTAGGCAAGGTTCTACGTGTGGATTACAACATCAGTTCCAAGTTGCAAACATTTGTCCGATTGCTGAATGATTATCAGGCTGTAGACGGCTATGCAGGCACTGTTGGCCCTTCCGGCGGCAATTGGGGCCAGTTCCCGCACAGCTATCACGTTCAGGCTGCTGGTGCAGTTGGAACGCTGATCTACACCATATCGCCAACCATGATCAACGAATTCAGCTATGGTTTGAATCGAGGTAAACAGGGTGTGAATCCGCTGGACGATGCTAGCGGAAACAAATCCGTGGGCGGAACCAGAACATATGCGGACAACCTACTCCCGTTGAAAGACTCAAGCGGCAAACCACTTACACTGCCTCGCATCTTCCCATCCAGCAACATCCTAAACATCCTTCCTCAGGTGAATTTCGGACTCCCCTCCGGTTTCGCAGCACAATCTTCGGGCCAAGGTATTTCGGCAGCCCCAAATTTCGGTCACGATTCCCGTTGGCCATTCGTGGGCACCGATCTGGTCCAATCCATCCAGAACAAAATCACTTGGGTTAAAGGTTCGCACAACGTAAAGGCAGGCATCTATGTTGAGCGGATGGCTCGTAACGTCAGTGTTTATTCGGTCTACAACACAGGCGGAACTTACTATTTCGGTTCCGATAGATCGTCTTCCTTCGACACAAATTACCCATACTCAAATGCGTTGCTGGGCAGCATCTTCGCCTACGGAGACGATAACAAGAAGCAAGTGAATCACGCCCACTACACTCAAGTGGAATGGTTCCTGCAAGACACTTGGAGAGCCACCCGCCGCTTAACTCTTGATTACGGCTTGCGGATGTATAGGGTCGGCGATTTGCACTCCTCAGGTGGAACTCTTGGTTTGTTCAGCAAGGAAGAATACAGCGCCAGCAAGTCTGGCCAACTCATTTTCCCAACCTTGATCAATGGCCAGCGTGCCGCCATTAACCCAGCCACAGGTGCCACGTTCCCTTACGTCCGGCAGGGTACGTTCGACACTGCTTCCTACACTGGTCTACCGTTTTCGGGCATCAAGCAGTATGACACCCACTTCTTCAAAGTTCCGCCGATTCAATATGGACCTCGGGCTGGCTTCGCCTACGATGTTTTTGGAAACGGCAAAACTGCGGTTCGTGGCGGTGCAGGCATTTCCGTGGGCCGTAATTGGACCGTGGATTTCATTGGAGCTTTAGGTGCTGGAACAGGCCCGTTGGCCGCTCCTCCTAATTTCCAGGCACCAGTGATTCTCTACACCAACTTCTCAAATCTTGCCAACGCTCAACCATTCTTCACGCCTCAAAACGTGGTTGGTGGAGGACAGGATGAGAAGGTCCAGACAACTTACAACTGGAGTTTCGGCATTCAGCATGATCTAGGCAAGGGGATGATTATGGATGTCTCCTACGTGGGCAATGCGTTGCGCCATGGTTATGGCCAAGGTATCGATTTCAACGCTGTGCGACCGCTGACCACCTGGAACCCCAAGGATGGACCGAACCCAAGGTTCCGTGATCCAACCAGCACTGGATTCTATTCCACGAACTTGATCCGATCACAAGTGGGATATGTTGGCTTCGGCGCGATTCCGATCTGGACTTACAAAGACACAAGTTCCTATAACGCATTGCAGGTTCAATTGAATCGACGTTTTGGCAATCTGCAATGGAACGCCAACTATACCTGGTCGCACACGCTTATTTATGACACTGGCCAGGGGGCCCAATGGGTGGATACGAAGTTAACCAAAAACACCGTGAACCGTCCACACGCAGTAAACTTCAACATGGGCTACGAATTGCCGAAGCTTAGCAACATGTGGAAAAACGGCATAGCCAAGTTTATTGGTGACAGTTGGAAGGTGAACGGCAACGGTGCCATCTTCTCCGGCAGTCCCTATACCATCGGCTGTGGGGCACAGAACGCACCCATTGGTTATTGGACAGGAACACCAACCGGTGGCATTCCTTTCCGCTGCCAGATGGGAAGCAACGTCTATCTGCCTGAAGGGCAGTTCCCTTCAGCAACGGAAGATCCCCGCTTGCAAGTTCCTTTCAACAGGGCAAACTTCACACTACCAGCCATCGATTCGCTGGGCATTGGCAACACGCCTCCAACTCTGCGGTATGGTCCTGGAGCGTTCAACCTCGACATGTCCTTGGCCAAGAACTTCAAGTTCGGCCGGGAAGATCGTTATGGCATGGAATTCAGAGTGGAGACCTTTAACACTTTGAACCATTTCAATCCTAACAACCCGAACACAGGTCTGAATTACAACTTCGCGACTGGCGCACAAACCAACGCAGCCTTTGGAACCATCCAAGGTGCGCAGGTGCAGGCACGCCGGGCGATTATGTCGTTGCGGTTTAGATTCTAATTCGGTAGCAGTAAATCAAAAGGCGGGCAGAGTTTAAGAACTCTGCCCGCCTTTTTATTCCCCTCACCCAATAATCCCTTTCCTCACTGCATACAAAATCAACTCCGGCACCGAATGCAATCCCAACTTCTGCATCAAATTCGTGCGATGCGTTTCCACTGTATACGCACTCAAATTCAACAACGCCGCTGATTCTTTATTCGACTTACCTTCCGCCGCCAATTGCAGCACTTCCCGCTCCCGTGGAGTTAGTAAGTCGTAACTATCCTCTATCCCCCGCTGCCGCAAGTTCTGTACATAATCCTCCAGCAACATCTTACTCACCGCCGCACTAAAGTACGACTTCCCGGTAACCACAGTCCGAATCGCCTGAATCAGATCCGCCTCTGCAGAATCCTTCAGTAAATACCCCTTTGCCCCGGCCTTCAATGCCCGCATCACGTAACTCTCATCGGAGTGCATGCTCAGCACTACCACCGCCACCTTCGGCAGCGCCGTTGTAATCTGCCGCGTCGCCTCAATGCCATTCAAATTCGGCATCGCCACGTCCATCACAATCGCATCGGGCTGCAACGATTCCGCTAGTTGAATCGCCTTTCTGCCATCCTCGGCTTCCCCCACAACCTCGAAATCCGCCTGCCGCTCCAGCAGTAACTTCAAACCCAGACGGATCACTGTATGGTCATCCGCCAGTAAGATGCGAATTTTCGTCAAAGTGGCAGCTCCACAGCAATATCAGTGCCCTGACCTACAATCGAATCCACCCGCAGAATCCCTTTCAAGTGCCGCACTCGCTCCTCCATCCCAATCAGACCCAGCCCCCGAGTCTTGCTGGTATCGAACCCTTTCCCATTGTCTTCAATCTTCACCCGGAGCCGTTCAGGCTGCTCCTCCACATGGATCTTCACGTTCGTAGCGGCCGAATGCTTCGCCGCATTATTCAGTGCTTCCTGCACCAACCTATAGATACAAGTCTTATGTTCATCCGGCAAAGTATCCGGTAAGTCTTCAGCCTCAACAGTTACGTTCATCCCCGTCCGCCTACTCATTTCCCGAGCCTGCCAATGCAACGCCGGCACTAAACCAAAGTCATCCAGCATGGAAGGGCGCAATAGTAACGACATGTTACGGACTGCATTCACACTGCTCTCTCCCAACTTACGCGCCGATTGCAGCCGCACCGCCAAAACCTGCTGATCCGCAGGAACCTCAGCCGCTACGTTCCCCAATTCCACTAACAGCGCCGAGAGTGTTTGCCCCACTTCATCGTGCAATTCGCGCGAAATGTTCCGCCGCTCTTCCTCCTGCGCATCTACTAACCGCCTGGACAACGCTTCCAAATTCTCCTGCCCTGCCTGAATTTCCTGATACCTTCGCCCAAGATCTTGCTCCAGGCTAAGAATGTTGCGACTCGTCCAGGTGCCCAGGAATAGCGCCAAGCAAAGCGTTGCCCCAAGGATCCAGAACATGCGCCGCGTGAACGCTTCAAACAGCCGTTCCGATTGCACTCGGCCTGCCTCCAACTGCTGGCCATTCAACACACCAACAGATTCAGCCACACTCAACAATCGCGCTCGCTGCGGAAGCAATCGTCTCGCCAAAAATTCATAACCGTATTGACGTCTTTCCAGCGGTGTCCAATCAAACACCGGCAATAGCCCATTCCAATATTCCGAAATGCTCACCTGCAGTGCCCGCTCCGCTTCAGGCACAGCTCCATGAAGATATTGCAGGGCCACATCAATTTCAGCCTTGGTTTTTAGGAGATTTTGTAAGTGGTCAGCAGCATTCTGCGGATCAGGATCCACCAGATAATCCCGTGCATATACCGCCGAAAGAACAATCGACCAGCGAATCCGTTCCAACGCTATGTTGCGTTGCAGGAATCCGCCGTAAATGCTGACGTCATTTTCCTGCACCTGCCGGATGGCGGCAATTGCATAGATGCCAGCAAGCGCCATCAATAGTGCCATGCCGCCAAAGCCCGCCACCAGCAGCCAGCGTGACCCACCGGGCCGGTACGTGCTCGAATCCAATTTTGCCACCCAGTGCCAGTGTACCGGATCCACCAGCGATTACCCATACCGGCGAGACTGTAGATGGGCGACTTTCCCGTCGGCGATCCAAACTCACATTCGCACTCCTACGCCGCAGAACAATGACCCTGGTTCTCACTGGAGATAGATCCGGGAAGATAGATCCGGGAGGATAGATCCGGGACGGTGGTAACTACCCTGACCCCGCATCTTCCAAGGCAATTACACCCGCCAGTCCTAAGTTTCCTTCAACTTGCACCAAACCTCTCGTCCAATGCTTTGCTACAATCCTGTAACAGATTCCAAACAAAGGAATTTCGCCTTATCCCCGCAACATGTTGTATCTATTTCAAAAAGACCACTAGAAGATGTGGTTCACGTGCTTGCTTTTTGCCTTAGGCCGGTTTACTATTACCTCATCCCCCGAGCGGCTGAAACTCTCTCGTCTTAAGAGAATTCAGACCGGAATCACAAATTTAAAACAAGAAGAGGGCTTAAGCCTTGCTCAAACTGAAAAAGATAGAAATCCAGGGTTTCAAATCGTTTGCAGACCGCACTGAAATGCGCTTCCATGGTTCTGGAGTTGCCGCAGTAGTTGGCCCCAACGGCTGCGGAAAGTCGAACCTTAGCGATGCCATCAGCTGGGCACTTGGCGAGCAATCCGCCAAAAGCCTGCGTGGTGCGCGCATGGAAGACGTGATTTTCGCGGGAACGCGGGATCGCAAACCTATGGGGATGGCTTCAGTCACATTGACTTTAACCGACCCCCGCATTGAACCTGCACCTCAACAAATTGAAGTGCTGGAACTTGCACCCGGGGCAGACGTTGTGGCCGCAGCTCCCACCGGCAACATCCCATCGGATAAATCGGACAAGAAACGCGATGTGGTCATCACGCGCCGCTTGTTCCGCTCTGGCGAAAGCGAATACCTTGTGGACGGCAAAACTGCGCGTCTACGAGACATTCAAGACATCTTTATGGGTTCTGGCCTTGGACCGGAATCTTACGCAATTATTGAGCAGGGCCGCATTGGCCAGATTCTTAGCAGCCGTCCGCACGATCGCCGCGCAGTGATTGAAGAAGCAGCCGGTGTCACTCGCTTCAAAACCAAGCGCCGTTTGGCTGAGGCGAAGTTGGAAGGGGCCAAGGCGAATCTGTCGCGTGTGTTCGACATTCTGGAAGAAGTGGGCCGGCAGGTGAATTCGTTGAAGCGCCAAGCAGCCAAAGCCAAGCGTTGGGAAGAACTGAAGACCGAAATGGTTGCCCACCTCCGCCGTTTGTTGGCCGGCAAGTTCAAAACATTGGATCGCGAAGCCACCAAAGCATCATCCAGCCTGCAAACCGCCACCGCAGCACTTACGGAACTGGTTTCTGATGTCCAGGTGAAAGAGAAGGAACAGGGAACCCTTCAAGAAGAGTTCTACAAACTGGAACAGCAGCTTACTGAAAAGCGCAAACTGCTTTCTGAATATCGCGTCGAGACGGAACGCACCAGTGGCCGTATTCAAACCCAAGCCCAGCAGATTGGCTCTATTGAGCAGCGCCTTGGGCAGGGTGAAGCGGAATCGCAATCGGTGGAAATGCGCTTGGCCCGCTTGGCGGAAGAAGCGTTACAGAATGAACAGAGCTTGCAGCAGCTGGAAACGGAAACCGAATCGGCACGCCAGCGGCTGGGACTGAAAAACGAAGAGCGTGCCCGGTTGGAACAGGATTTGCGCGGCAGAGAAGGTGCCATTGAAACGGCTCGCCGCGAAGTGCTTCGATTGCTGGGTGAATCCTCAACCTTGCGCAATCAACTGGCGCAAGTGGATGAGTATCTTGCTTCTACAGAGCGTGATCGTACTCGGGCTCAAAAGGAAGAGGAACTTTGCAGCGGCGAATTACAGCGCATTGACGGCGCACGCAAGGAAATGAACGACCGCGTTGCGTCCCGTCAGATGGAGCTGGAATCCTTGTTGGACCGGCGTAAGGGTGTGGAATCCACACTGGGCGAACGCAAGCAGATGATGATGGAATCGCGCCGCCAGTTGGATCAATTCCGCAACGAAGTTTCCCGCTTGAAAGCGCGCAAGGATTCGCTGGCAGAGATTCTTTCACATCGAGCCTACACTACCGAATCAGTGAAGCGCTTATTCACGGCAGTAGAGCGCGGGCAGGCGCAAGAGCTGAAGCCCGCCGGTGTGCTGGCCGATTTCGTGGAAGTGGATCCTCAGTACGAAAAAGCCGCCGAAGAATTTCTGCATGAAGAACTGGAATACGTTGTAGTTCATCATTGGAACGAAGCCGAAAAAGGGATTGACCTGATGCGTGGCGACCTCGATGGCCGCGCAACATTCCTGGTCCATCCTGAACCGGGCAGCGGGTTTGCATCAGCACCTGCGCGGGAACCGGCCATTGGTCCGGAAACGGGTTTGCAGTGCCGGTTAAGCGAAGTGTTGAAGATGACCAACGGGTTGACCAAGGCTCCGGCTGAACTGTTGCCCCGCCTTTCGCGCTGCTATTTGGCCACTGACCGCGCTTCAGCACAGCGGCTTGCTCTTCAATATCCTGACTTGTATTTCCTGCTACCTGATGGCATCTGCTATCACGGTCATGCTGTTAGCGGTGGACGCAAAACCGGCAGCGGACCTTTGGGCCTGAAGCGTGAACTTCGCGAAGTGTCGGGATTGTGGGCCAGCCGCAACCGGCAAATGGAAGGCACAGCGACGCAGATTGAGGAACTGGAAGTTGAGATCCACCGCCTGAGTGAGGATCTGGAAGCACTTCGTCAAACCCAGCAGAAGGAAGAAAAGGAGGCGCTGGCACTGGATCATGAGACTCGTAAGTTAAGCGAGGAGCTGGCACGCACCAATCAACGGCTTTCGGTGGCTCGCCTTGAGTTGGAACGCTTGGCCCGGGAATCGGAACGCGCCTTGGCGCAGCGGGAATCAAACCACGCAGCGATTACTCAGCGGGAACAAGGCCGGCAAGCGCAGGAACTGGCATTGGAAGCGGCGCGCGCGCTACTTTCCGAATTGCAAAGTGGCGTCTCTCGTGTTGTAGAAGAGCATTCGGTGCTGCGTGTGGAATTGGCTTCGCTGGACGAACGCCGTCGTTCCGAAACACAAGTGCGCGACCGCGTGGATGGGCAACAGCGCGATGCGAATCGCCGCAAGCAAGAGCTCAGCCAGGAAATGGAACGCCTGGGCGTAAATCGTGCACGCCTGTTGGCCGACAACATTGAATTGGATGCACTGGCGCAGCGGCTGGCAGAGCAAGTTACCCAAACGCAAACCGAAGTGACCACCCTAGCAGCTGAAGACGAAAAGATGCGTGCTGGTCTGGCCGCATTGGATGAAGCGTTGAAGCAGCGGCGGTCTGGTTTGGAACAGGCGCATGAGAATAAGTCGCGCATTGAACTCGAACTGGTGCGGTTGCAATCGGACCTGAAGCATTTGGAAGAAACGGGCCGCAAGGAACTGAACTGTTCGCCTCAGGAACTAATGGAAGCGGAGCCAAACGAGTTGGACGAAGACGCGCTGACCGCAGCCGAGACGCAATATATGGAAGTGCGTGGGCGCATTGAAGCCTTGGGTGCCGTGAATCCACAGGCGTTGGAAGAGTACAACGAAGCACAGCAGCGTTACGACTTCCTGAACACGCAGCGGCAGGATTTGCTGGATTCCATTCGCGACACGGAAAAGGCAATTCAGGAAATCGATGTGGAATCGCGGAAACGATTCCAGGAAGCCTTTGAGCACATCAACATCAACTTCCGCGAAATGTTCAAGACGTTGTTTGGTGGTGGCACTGGTGAAATGCGGCTGACCGACGAATCAAACGTTGGGGAAAGCGGCATTGAAATGGTGGCCTCGCCTCCCGGAAAGCGGCTGCAAAATGTGTTGTTGCTATCGGGCGGTGAGAAATCGCTGACAGCAATGGCGCTGTTAATGGCCATCTTCAAGTACCAGCCCAGCCCGTTCTGCATTCTGGACGAAGTGGATGCGCCGCTTGATGAAGCCAACACGGCCCGCCTTGCCAAGCTGTTAAAAGAGATGGCTGGCGATACGCAGTTCATTGTAATCACACACGCCAAGCGCACCATGGAAGCGGCGCAGACGATGTATGGCGTGACCATGGAAGAGCCTGGGGTCTCGAAACTGGTGTCCGTTAAGTTCAATCCAGCGCCAATTCCAGTGGCAGAGCCGAAGGCGACGATGGCCCACGCGAATTAGATTTTAGTCGACTTTTGAGTTTGCGGAGGGATCGAGACGGGTCCACTTCGCGCGAACCCCTCACGGTCCTCCCCTCCAGAGCACCGTGAGGTTTTTTTATATAACCAGACGGAAAGTACTTAGTCGCGAATCGAGGACAATTCTACAGCGTGGATGGAAAACATCCGGTTCCCGCGCCGCTGGAACCTTCAGCCGGATTCCGGTTTTCTCCTGACGGGAAATGGCTGGCATTGCACGTCCAAGGGAATGACGGTTACGTGGTCTTTGTACAAAGCTTCCCCGATGCCGCCAATCGGTTGCAGGTTTCAACCGCTGGAGGAAGTTATCCATCGTGGGCGCGGCGATGGGAAAGAGATTTACTACCGGTCAACCAATGGAATGCTGACGGCCTTGACTGTAACTCCTCGTGACAACACGCTTTTGTTCGGCCCACCTGAGCCTCTTTTCCTTGTCAGAGGGGAATTGACAACCGCTCCCTTTACCGCCGCACCGGATGGCCAGAAGTTTCTGGTGCGAGTTCCATTGTTGAATGGAAGAGGCTCAGACGAAATTACCGTGCTAACCGATTGGCGCGCGGGATTGAAGCAATGAATCCTGCGCTAGCTTGACAAACCCAAAGACGCAACCTATAAACTAGTGGGCTCTGCGCCAGAGGAGCTGATTTTTGTGATTGAGCTTACGGGTGACTTTAAGAAGTTTTGTGGGAACGTGGCCAGTTGTTTGGTATGAGTCGCTCCGATTGCTATTTTCATGTCTGTAATTTAACAGTTGGGTTGGCGGGGGAAGGTTTGGAAATAGGACAATGTGTTTTGAATGAAAGAGTTATAGGATCTTTTTGTGGTGTGAATCGAGTTTTTGGGGTCTTGGACTACATGCCGGTTTATCCCGGCGCGTGGACGTGATTCCCAGGCCTGAAGCGCCAGAACGCAGAAAGAATTTATCAACCAACCCAAAAACGGCTGTTAGAAGCCATAATCGTGAAATCCAGCTTCTATTGGCGACTGCACTCCTTTACGGTCGCGCCTTTGTAGATTCATGCACTTACAGAGGCGGCCGTAAGGAAGTGACATACCAGCAGTAGTAGTGGGCATTCACCATGCAGGTGAAGACGCGTTGAAGTCTGTGAGGGTGGGTTATGCTGACAAATAATTGAGTCCGCTTTCAGCAGTGCTTATTCGTAGCGCAGTGCTTCCACTGGGTCCAGTTGAGCGGCTTTGTAGGCAGGCCAAACTCCAAAGAACAACCCCACTGCAACGGAAACAGCAAAGCCCAATACCAATGCGAAGGGGGGCACTTCTGACGGAAGCGAGGTTACTAACTTACCAATCAACAGAGTAATGGCCACAGCGATAATAATCCCCAGTACACCACCCAGTCCGGTTAACGTAACGGCCTCCATCAGAAACTGGAAGATGATGTCCGTTTTCCTTGCCCCTAATGCTTTCCGCACGCCGATTTCCCGAGTGCGTTCCGTCACGCTAACCAGCATGATGTTCATCACGCCGATGCCGCCGACTAACAATCCCAGTCCTGAAAGCGCAGTTGAGACAAGCACAATCATCGCCGTCAAGCTGTTGAAGCGCGCCACAATTTGATCGGGCGTGGAGATCACAAAATCATCGGGATTCGCCGTTTCCACTTTCCGTGCCCGGCGCATCACTGCTTTCACTTCTTCAAACGCATCTTCTTTCTGCCCCTGTCGCGCCTTGGCTGTTATTTGGAATCGATCAATCATCCCCGGGTAACGCATCCGCGCCGTCTGTAAGGGAATGGTCACCATTCGATCCAAGCCGTTCTCGCCGAAAAACCCGCCTTTGGCTTCTTCGGTAACTCCGATCACAACGAAATCCGCACCGGAAACATTCAAAGTTAGCCCAACCGGATTCACCCCTGGGAAAAGTGCCTCGGACAGTTTGGGACCAATTACACCGACGCGCGCTCCGCGAGTATCTTCCTCTTGTGTAAACACACGGCCCCATTTCAAATTCTTGGGTTGCGTCAACCAGCCCGACGCCGAAAGCCCCATCATAGAAACGGAGTCTGATTCATAACCGGGGACCTTGGCGATCATTGCCTGCCGCCCAATAATCGGCGGAATAAACATACTTACTGATGTTTCCTCAATCGATGGCGCCAGCCGCTTGATCATCTCCGCATACTCCGGCTTCATGGGCCGCCGCTTTGCTTCCTTAGGATTGGGACGCCCGTTAGGATCGCCGTTGAAGGTGCTCAAGAATATGTTGTTTGTTCCAAATTCCTCGAAGAAAGTAACTACGCCTTTGCGCAGCCCAGTAAGTAAGCTTGATACTGTAACCACCGTTGTAATTCCAATTACAATGCCCAGGATTGTCAGCATGGAGCGGAAGCGGTTTGTCCACACTGCAATCAGTGCAATTCGTACGTTTTCTTGAATAGGGATTCTCATTCGGACTGCAAAGCCTCCACCGGATTCAACTTCGCTGCCCTACTGGCCGGATACCACCCTGACACCATGCCTACCACTGAGGAAACAACGATTGCCAAGACAACGTAGATCACTGAAACTCCCAATTTCACGCCTAGCGCAAACGACAAGGCGTAGGCCGTCGCGGCCCCTAATCCAAGCCCCATTAAGCCACCCATGGCCGACATCATTACGGACTCAATCAGAAACTGCAGCATGATGTCACCGCGGCGTGCGCCTAGCGCCTTCCGTAACCCAATTTCCCTGGTTCGTTCCGTGACACTTACTAACATGATGTTCATCACTACAATGCCGCCCACCACTAGTGAGATAGCTATAACTGGAATCACAATCGCCTTTACTAATCCGAGGATCGAATCCACAAAGGCGCGAATAGCGTCCGGGGTCAATGTATCGAAAGGATCATCGGCGTTTGGTTTAGCCTTGAATCGCGTACGCAGCGCAACTCGTGACAGGTCCAACGATTCTGCCAAGCTCAATCCAGACTTCGCCTTCGGTCTGGCAAAAATGGACAGGCTTTTCGGCGGCCCATAAATCCGATTGAATACCGGTGCAGGGATGTAAACAGAATTATCCTGAGAGCGCCCATCGGCAGACCCCAGCTTTTCCTGGACTCCAACCACCGTGAAGACGAATCCGCGCATGGTGAACATTTGCCCCACTGGAACCACCGAAGGAAAAAGCTCAGCTACAACGTCCTGGCCAATCACTGCTACCTGCTGCCGGGCCTGCTCTTCCTGTTCGGTAAAGAAGCGTCCTTCCACCACCACCAAATCGCGAATTTCAGCAATGTTCGCTGCCACTCCAAGGACGCTGGCCGCTTCCATGGTTTGATTGCCGTGCTTCACGTCGTCTGGTTGATTGCGGTAAGGGCTGTATAGGACCTCATCGCCTGTTGCGGTAATAAGATAGTCTAAGTCTTCATTGCGAAGTTGACGGTTCTTTCGTAGTTTATCCGCGCGCTCCTTGCGAGTCATGCGGCCTACATTTGTAATTTGCGCCACTAAATAGGTTTCGCTGCCGAAAGCTTTCGACGTGCTTTCCTCAGCATAATTTCCCAACCCGTCAATAGCAGTTCCAACCAGAACAACAGAGGCAACGCCGATAATTACGCCGAGCAGCGTAAGGAAGCTCCGCAACTTATGCGCAACTAAGGAGGAGACCGCAAGAGCGGATGCGGTGAACAATCGATACCGAATAGAATTCAAGGGAGCCTTATTCCAGAATAAACCTTATTCAGAATCCAGATGCAAACATCTGCGGGTTCGATCTATTTTCAGCGCCCTTTGGAAGGCGAATTCATTAACAAATATTAATAAACTGTAAAACACATGTAAACAACAACTTAAAAGAAACTCTTGTCACTCCTCCCCAGAGTGTGCTAATAATATACCCAAGAGACGTTGCGCGCCTAGTCGCGCTTTGACTCTGAAGATTGTCCACGAGTTCCTCAATCACCCTTGGAGGTTTAACAGGTATGAATATCCGTCCGTTACACGACCGTATTGTGGTCAAGCGCCTTGATGATCAGGCAGAACAGGTTCTGAACGGGATTATTATCCCCGACAGTGCGAAAGAAAAGCCGCAGGAAGCGGAAGTGGTTGCCGTCGGCAAGGGCAAGCGCTCCGATGATGGCAAATTGATCCCGCTCGACGTAGAAGTCGGCGACAAGATCCTATTCGGTAAGTACTCCGGCAGCGACATTAAGGTCGACGGCCAGGAATACTTGATCATGCGCGAAGACGAAGTTCTCGCTGTGATCGAACCAACAAAGAAGAAGAAGTAGTTAGAAGTTTGGGAATACAGGAGACCTAACAATGCCAGCTAAACAAATTGTATACAGCGAAAATTCCCGTCAAGCGATTTTGCGTGGAGTAAACCAACTTGCAGATTGCGTGAAAGTCACGCTTGGCCCCAAGGGCCGCAACGTTGTACTGGAGAAGAAGTTCGGCGGACCGACCATCACCAAGGACGGTGTAACGGTTGCCAAGGAAGTAGAACTGAAGGATCCTCTTGAGAACATGGGCGCCCAAATGGTGCGCGAAGTGGCCTCAAAAACGTCTGATGTGGCCGGCGACGGCACAACGACGGCAACGATTCTTGCACAGTCCATTTTCCGTGAAGGCGTAAAGTCAGTGGCCGCTGGTGCGAATCCAATGGCTCTGAAGCGCGGTATTGAAAAGGCTGTTGAAATCGTAGTAGCTGAAGTGCAGAAGATGAGCACCAAGGTTGCCAACGACGAACGCATTGCTCAAGTGGGAACCATTTCCGCAAATGGCGATGCCACCATCGGCAACATCATTGCTGAAGCTATGAAGAAAGTTGGTAAGGACGGCGTGATCACGGTTGAAGAAGCCAAGACCATGACCACCGAACTGAACACCGTCGAAGGCATGCAGTTCGACCGCGGCTATCTGTCTCCTTACTTCATCAGCGATCCAGACCGCATGGAAGCTGTTCTTGAAGAGCCCTACATTCTGATCCACGAAAAGAAGATCACCAACATGAAGGATCTTCTGCCGTTGCTTGAGCAGATTGCCCGTTCTGGACGCCCATTGCTGATCATCGCCGAAGAAGTGGAAGGCGAAGCACTGGCTACTCTGGTTGTGAACAAGCTGCGCGGCACGTTGAATGTTTGCGCCGTGAAGGCTCCTGGTTTCGGTGATCGCCGCAAGGCGATGCTGGAAGACATCGGCATCCTGACTGGTGGCAAGGCATTGATGGAAGAGACCGGCATCAAGTTGGAAGGCGTACGCCTGGAAGACTTGGGCAAGGCCAAGCGCATCACTGTTGACAAAGACAACACCACAATCATTGACGGTGCAGGTGAGCAGAAGACAATCGAAGGCCGCATCAAACAGTTGCGCGCACAGATTGAAGAAACCACCTCCGACTACGACCGTGAGAAGCTGCAGGAACGCTTGGCGAAACTCGCTGGCGGCGTTGCAGTGATCAAGGTTGGCGCGGCGACGGAAACCGAAATGAAGGAAAAGAAGGCTCGCGTGGAAGATGCTCTGCATGCAACCCGCGCTGCTGTGGAAGAAGGGATTGTTCCTGGTGGTGGCGTGGCTCTGCTGCGTGCCGCTATGGCTCTGAAAGACGTCAAGATGACTGGTGATGAGCAGATTGGTATTGACATCATCCGCCGCGCTTGCGAAGAGCCCTGCCGTCAAATTTCCGGTAATGCCGGTCATGAAGGCGCAATCATCGTCGAAAAGATCCGTGCTGAAAAAAACCCGATGTATGGTTTCAACGCGGCTACGGGTGTTTATGAGGATCTGGTAAAGGCTGGCGTCATCGATCCTACCAAGGTGACACGGACTGCTTTGCAGAACGCTTCTTCGATTTCAGCATTGATGCTGACGACTGAAGCAATGATCTGCGAGATTCCAGAGAAGAAGGCTGCTCCGGCTGGCGGCGGTGGTGATCACGGCCCTGGTATGGATTACTAAGTAGTAGCTAGTTTGTGGGTTGAAGACGGCCGCTTCCCGCAAGGGGGCGGCCGTTTTTTGCGATTAGGGTTTGCCGTTGATTGCTTTCCAGAGTTGGTAGACGCGAGTCGTGTTACCGTTTGGTATTTCGCCGCCGGTCACCGTTGAGTCAAGCCTCTCTGCACGCTCACATGCTGCGATTATTGATTCGGACGAAAAGTGTTCTTTCTTGAGCTTAGTTTTGTTGTATTGGCCGAGAAGTTCCCGCAATTTTTCCTCGGTATCTCTTGCGTGTCGCAGCGCACCGACGTGAGACTCGTCAACGTGGTGTAGCAACAACCAAAGTTCAAAGCAGGGTTTGCTGAGAGCGACGTTTATGCCTTTTTGCCTTGCTTGTTGGAGGGTCGAAGTGAAGCTGGCCAAATGTTCATTTCTTGATGCAATGATCAGTGTCCAGCAATAACCATCGCTCATCATCTTCTTCATGGGAGTAACCAGTAGCCTATCCAATACATGTTCGGCAGCCGAGGATCCATCGACGGTTTGAATGATATGCACTTGTACTCTCGTATTTTGAAAAAACTCAAAATACTGTTTCGGCGCATACGTGTCGTCGCAGGCTACGATGAATAGGCGCGTATCACGTAAAGTATCCACATCCCTTTTCAGAGGGCGTGGCTTGAGCTGAAAAAAACTCATTCTGTCTTGCTTTTTTCCGTAAGTAAGCTGTCGATGTCTCCGAAAAAAGGTATTGCCCCGAATCGTCCTTGTAAATAGTGTTTGCGGATTTCAAGGTCATTGCGAACTTTGAAATCCACTAAGGAATATAGTCTCGTCGATCCTTCTTGATCCTTCTCAGCGAACCAGATTTCATCCCTGCGAAGTAGATCTTGGTCAAGTAAGTTCGATTCGTGGGTCGTCACTATGATTTGGCGGTGACAG
>JAYUSZ010000182.1:0-4635 GCA_043755435.1 Bryobacterales bacterium
CCAAGACCTTTCATCGATGGCCCCAAGCGGCCAGTAATATCCCTATTTATCCTTAATTTCGAACTGGCCAACGGATTGCACAAAGGTCCGGGCATGATCCATTGGGTAGCAGTGTGCGAATTCGGGCGCTTTGAGGATAAGGCCTTAAAAAACATGGCCGTAGAGTTCTGGCATGTGCGCTATGAACTATGGCATTGTAGATGATCACTATTCCCCGGAAGGCAACTATTTTGAGAATCAAAAGCATAGGTTTCTTACTCGCCTTGACCAGCGCTTGGGCGCAGAATCCGCTTTGGCTTGACCTTCGCGGTGAGTGGCGAAACACGTCGGGTGACGATCCAGCTTTCGCGCAATCAGGCTTTGATGACAGCGGGTGGGATCGACTCACGTTGCCAACCAAGACGATGCCGCCAGTGGGCCATAGCTGGCTGCGGCGTCAGATCGATTTGCCGGAGGGAACGGATACCTCGCAGCTGGCCATTACGCTGGGCATTCTTGCTGATGTTTGTGAAGTGTATGTGAACGGAACAAAGATCGGTAGTGCAGGTGCCGCGCGCAGAATGGCCCGTCCACACACTTTTCCCGTTCCAGCCGGACTGGTAATCGGCGAAAGGCCAGTAACCATCGCATTGCGTTTGGATCAAAGATTTGGATCGCCTCCGTTTCCTCGCCAGTTGCGCGCAGTAGCAGACGAAGGCCCATACCTGTTGACCTACATGGAGAACGCGCCATCGGATGTTGCTGCCAAGGTGATGCTGAAGCGGGAGCGTTTGGTTGCCCTCAGTTTCGCCACGTGCAGCCTTGAATTGCTGTTGGCGCTGGTTCTGCTGTTTGCCTGGTTCACCGACCACGAGCAGAAGCAGTTGCTGATTCTAGTCGCGTTCCTGCTTCTTGAAATGGCCAGCCGACTTTATGAATCACTCACCGTGATTCTCGATGCTTCGCACTCCAGGAATGTCAACATGTCGCTTGTTGGTTTAGGAGCGACCCTATTGGCGTGGTTTGCGTTGAGGCTGCTTGATTATAGAAGGAAATCGCCGTATGCAGTTGTCGGAGTCATGCCGATCCTCATGGTGGTTGTCCACATTCTGAACGGCGTGCCAACCTTGGTAAGCCAATTACTGAATGTGGGTGTCATCCTGCTCTGCGCCCATTCCATTTGGCGAACTTGGTGGCGAGATGGTTGGCTATCAAGCGAGGTGTTGCTGGCCGGATCGACTGCCGCCACTGCGTTCCTTCATACGCAGCGAGTGGGTTACTTCCGGTTTCTTCCCCTTTATCGCCAAGTAGGCGGCTATGTATTTCACCTCTATGACACTCTCATCGTAATTCTGGCTACCATCATGAGCTTGATCCTGATGCGTAAGTTGGGCCTGGATCGTCAGGAAAAGCAGCGGCTGGAGGCGGAACTGGGAGCCGCTCGCGTGGTGCAGCAATTGCTACTTGTGCAACCGGCGGGTACGGAACATTGCAGCGTCGAAGCCGTTTACGAACCCGCCCAAGAAGTCGGTGGTGATTTCTATTGGACACGCGCGGATGCAGATGGAGCGCTGCTGGTGATGGTGGGTGATGTGAGTGGTAAAGGACTGAAGGCCGCGATGATGGTGACCATGATCATCGGGGCTCTGCAAAAGCGTTCGGAGCGCAAGCCTGGGGAGATTCTGTCTTTGCTGAATGAAGCCATCACGCGGGACTCGCAACAGGGTTTCGTTACTGCATGTTGTCTGCGCGTGGAACCAGATGGCACGGTGGTCGCGGCCAATGCCGGACACATCGCCCCTTACTTTCAAGGTCGTGAAGTGCAGGTGGAGGCGGGCTTGCCGCTGGGTGTGCTCAATGGCGTTACCTACGAGGAAGCTCTGATGCAGCTTAGTGCTGGTGAATTTCTAACGTTCGTATCTGACGGCGTCGTTGAAGCGGAGAATGCCCGGCGCGAACTGTTCGGCTTCGACCGCACGCGTGAGATTAGCTGCAAGCCTGCGCAGGAAATTGCCGAAGCCGCCAAGGCCTGGGGCCAGACCGACGACATTACGGTAGTTACGGTTAAAAGGTATACATGAAACAACTTTGGATCCTCCTTGTTTGCTCGGTCTTTCTGAACGCTGAGCAAGCTCTCTTCATCGACCTGACCGGCGAATGGCGCCAGAGCGCCGACGACAACCCCGCCTACGCCCTGCCGGATTTCGATGATCGAAGTTGGAGCACCGTTACTCTCCCTTGGCAGCAGGAGCCGAAGGCGGGAGTCTTCTGGCTGCGCCGTTCCGTAGACCTCCCGGGTTGGGCTGACAAAACACAACTCGCCCTCACTCTGGGGCCAGTGCGTCCGATCTATGAGGTCTACATCAACGGTGCTCTGGTTGGTCAAACCAGCCCGTTCAATGACGATCATTCCGTTCATCCTGCCCGTTCGCGAATTCACCTTATTCCTGCGGAGGCCGTGGGCAGCTCATCTCGACTGACAATTTCCATTCGAACTCGCGACTTCAAATTTGGCACGCAGACCTTGACCATTTTTGGTGGCGGCTCCTATCAGATCACGGATATCGCACACGCCAATATCAACTTGAATTTCGACGTGCTCAGCCGACAGCTCATCACCTTCGCTCCGGGCCTGATTATGTCTTCCATCCTCTTCGTCTTCTCCTTACTGCTCGGTTTGCTCTGGTTGACGGCGCGGGGAAGAACGGAACCACTCTGGTTGGGTCTGCTGGTAGCCCTTCGATCCCACTTCGACTGGCAGAACGTTCACTTTCTGAGGCATGACGCAGGTCCATTCTCCTTCAATTTGTTGAGCCGTCTAGGAGAGGTGGCCCTGCTTGAGTTGTGTTTCGTTTCGATGGGGCTGAACATCCGCTGGTTCCGGCCCATCTTCTGGGCAATTGGCTGCGGGACACTGTTCCTGGGATTCGCCGAGGCAAGACCCACCCAACGTGCTCTTAACGCAGCAGCGGTTTTGGTGCTACTTTTCGGCTGGTGGCGAAATGGAGGTTTGCGTCAACCGTGGATCCGTCATCTAACGGCCGGTACGCTGGCCCTGCTCGCGATTGCTCGCTTGAATTCTGGCGGCGGCGGATTCTTTCCTGTATTTCTCCCCATGCTCGGCTATATGTGGAGTGTTCAGTCGATGACCACAGCCTTGTTCGCGGCAATTCTCACTGTACTGATTATTGTCAGTCTCGGGACGGACCGGCGCGAAAAACAGCGGTTAGCCGGTGAGCTTGAAGCGGCGCGTGTGGTGCAGCAATATCTGCTGCCTCAGTCTGATGCGGCAACGGCTGCGTTCCACTCCGAGGCCGTCTACGAACCGGCGCAAGTGGTGGGTGGCGATTTCTATTGGACCCGCCTGGATAAGGATGGCGCGCTGCTTGTCGCCTTGGGTGACGTCAGCGGCAAGGGACTCAAGGCGGCAATGCTGGTGTCGGTAGCGGTCGGCATTCTGCGGAATGAGAAGTCCACCTCACCCGTCGCGATTCTTGCCGCATTGAATGAAGGACTGACGGGCCACACCGGCGGCGGCTTTGTTACCTGCTGCTGCGCGCGCTTCGATGTGGATGGGACGGTGACGATTGCGAATGCCGGGCATCCTTCGCCGTATTGTGATGGCCGCGAGGTGGAGGTGGAAGCCGGGCTGCCGCTGGGGATTATGGCTGATGTGGCGTACGACGAGTTGGTTGTCCGCGGAAGACGGTTCACGTTCGTCTCCGATGGCGTGGTGGAAGCTGAAAACGCCCAGCGCGAGCTCTTCGGATTTGAGCGCACGCGCGAGGTCAGCATGCAGTCCGCGCAAGAGATCGCCGATGCCGCGAAGGCCTGGGGCCAGACCGACGACATTACCGTGGTGACAGTACGGAGGAACGCATGATGAGACTCTTCTTCGTCCTCTTCTTGGCGGCCGCCATCCCGGCCCCGGCGCAAAATGCGCTATGGATCGACCTGAGCGGCGAATGGCGCACGCTGGACGCGGACGACCCGCGCTACGCCTTGGCCGATTTCGATGATAGCGGCTGGGAGAAGACGGCCTTGCCCGGTGGCGCCCGGAGACGGCTCCTCGGCGTCACCTGGCTTCGACGACGGGTCAGCCTTCCTCCCGCAACGGTCGGCGGCCAACTCGCCATTACAGTGGGTGCCCTCCGAGACGTTTTCGAAATCTACGGCAACGGGCAAGCGATCGGGAGTTCGGGGAGCTTTGCCACCTACGACCAGCTTCGTCTCCCTCGGCCGCTAACGTTTCCGGTTCCCGCCGCAGTCCTGCCAGACGGCGCCCAAACGCTTGTGATTGCCATCCGGGTCAAGCGTCAGCTCAGCTCCCCGTCGCAGTGGATTCAAACCGATCAGGGCCCGTGGGTCCTCACCTCGACGAATGCGGCTCCGCTGCGTCCGGGCGAAGCACAACTCAACGAAAGCTTCAAAACCCAGTCGACAGCGCTCCCCTTCGCCGCCGCGTTTTTGCTGTGCGGTGGGCTCACGTTGATCGTATGGCTAGGAGATCGCTCCCGGCGAGAGCTCTTGTGGTTCTCCGTCTACGCGATCGCCAAAGCCGTCGGGGTTCTCTACACCTTTGCCGTGCTGGCGAATCCGGAAGCGCATCCGTGGAACGCGGAGGGATTTCATTGGCAGTTTTATGTAGGCCAGTTG
>JAYUSZ010000183.1:0-11695 GCA_043755435.1 Bryobacterales bacterium
GAATGTCATCTTTGCCCTTATATCCAAGTCCGTGACAGCTTGCGCATTCGAGAGACCTGCGGAAGCCCCAGTTTTCGGCTAGTTCCTTTCCTAAGCCAATGCTCCCAATCGGTACATAGGCGAGATACTTTGCAGCGGGATCCCGCATCTCGAATCGTTCAAAATCCTCAGGGCCTTCAATGATCCGCTGGCCAAGTTCTTCGGAGCCGGCCTTCTCATCGAACTTGAAGAGCCAGGCGGTGATTGTGGCTTTCGGTATGAGAGTGGACTCAACGACCTTTACGAAGGTTTGCGGTGGAAGTGCGGAAAAATATTTCGCAGCTGCGGCATTCTCGTCGTCCTGGATCGCTTTTGCCGTGAGGGTCATGTTTTGCGTGGGTGCCCTGCCGCCAACGGATGAGGCCCGTTTGCCTTCGCGAAAGGCCTTCATCTGAGCCACGAAATAGTTATAGGGCAGTCCGGCAAGCCGCGCATTCTCAGGCCGCCCATTGCCGGTTGGCAAATGGCAATAGGCGCAAGCACGGACTTCAGGACGGCGACCGTGGGCGACGACATCCGGAAGTGGAGGATGATCTTCAGGATGCCAGTCCGGCGCATCGAAAAGGTTCTTGAGTTCCGGCCAAGTGAAGGCTACCTTTGTTCCATCCAAATGCAACTTTCCGGAAGGCAAAGTTGGTGGTGGGCCCTGCGCCGGAGGATTCGTTGGGTAAGCCCAACTGGGGGCCGGTTCAAGGGGCGTCTTATGCGCACAAGAGGAAAGCGCGATTACTAGGAAGAGTGCGGGTGTCCGAGTCAAACCCGACCATGGTATCACCTCAATGGACCGAAGCAACTGCTCTTGACGCCCAGCCATGAACCATTTAATGGGGAAAGCGTCGTATAGGTGACCAGCACAGAACCAAACAACCGCACTAATTGCCGCGAATAATGGTCCCGCCACCGTCTCATCATCCCCTCCGTTTAGGCCGCAGCGTACTGCTTGGGGTTACTCACTCACCAGTTTTACCCGCCGCACCTCATGCGGACACTTCATGTGTGAATTC
Organism: Bryobacterales bacterium; assembly: GCA_043755435.1. Classification (GTDB taxonomy): domain Bacteria; phylum Acidobacteriota; class Terriglobia; order Bryobacterales; family Bryobacteraceae; genus JANXSF01. The sequence continues at coordinate 1,044 of JAYUSZ010000183.1, forward strand.
AAACGGACATTTCACATACTAACAACAGTTGGGAGCAGCGAGGCTTGACAATCAGTTTCTTGAGTCTCATCATTTCTACTGAGGGAATTATATGAAAAGCCTTATAAGCCTTATTCATGGCTGCTCGCTATTAGTGTTTTCTGTCTCCGCGCAGGAGTACCGGGCCACCCTTCTTGGAACTGTAACGGATCCGTCAGGCGCACCCATTCCCGGTGCAATTGTAAGAGCTGTCAAGGCTGACACCAATGTTCCGCGTGAGACCGTCACCAACATCGGAGGGTTCTATACCTTGATTGGTCTTGATCCTGCTGAATACACAGTGACCGTAAACGCCAATGGATTTAAGACGGTGATCAATTCCGGCATTGTCCTTCAAACAGCCCAAAAACTAAACTTGCCACTCAAGCTGGAAGTGGGGCAGATGATGCAGGAAGTGACAGTGGTCGGGGAACAGGAATTGATCCAAACTACAACTGCCTCGCGCGGGCTTGTGTTTGATCCAATCAAGATGCAGGAAATTCCACTCAATGGCCGCCAGGCTTACATGCTAATGCGTCTTTCCCCCGGCGTAATGTTTACGCAGAGAACTTTTGGATCTTCAGGTTTTTCCGGTACGCGAGGCTGGGACGTGAACGGCAGCTTTACCATGAATGGTGGCCGCACTGGAACCAACCAGTTTCTTCTGAATGGAGCGCCAATTTCTACCAACGGCACATTCAACGTTTCCCCAAATGTGGAAGCCGTACAGGAAATGAAAGTGATGGTGAACACCTATGATTCCCAATACGGCCGCACTGGTGGAGGCACTGTCAGCACTACTCTTCGAGCAGGTACAAACAATTGGCACGGTACAGTATTTGATTTCTGGCGGAATCGTATTCTGGATGCGAACACGCGGCAGAACAATGCCGCCGGAGCCAAACGCGGATTCCGCAATCAACATCAATACGGCGGCATTCTTGGGGGCCCCATTCGCAAAGACAAAGACTTCGTCTTCTTTTCGTTTGAAGGCTGGCAGGAGCGCACTCCTTTCCCCTCGGTGACAACTGTTCCACCTAACGAAATCCGCAGCGGCAACTTTAACTTCAACCCCAGTGGCTTCAATCAGCCAATTCGGGTTTACGATCCCCTCACTTCGCAGGATTGCTCGTTGGCTGCAGTTGCGCCGCAGTGCCGTGCAGGAGCCCTGTTCGTTCGCTCGCCTTTCCCCGGCAATATTATCCCGGCCAGCAGACAGAGTCCTATTGGACGCGCCATCCTTTCGTATTACCCGTCTCCAAATTTCACTCCGCAGGCACTGGCTCAAAACTACGTTCGCGGCGACAATCTGGGACGCTACCGCTATGAGCAACCAATGGTGCGGTACGACAAAATCCTAAACTCCAATAACCGCTTATATTTCTTGTTTACTTTTCAAGACGGTTCCGAATTCCGTAATTCAAATGGCTTTGATGCACCCGCCCAAAACGGCAACATGCCAGGTACCGTTCGTCGAGACATGAACTATGTCGCCAGCTACGACCTTACTCTGACGCCAACTCGGCTCTTCCATTTCCAGGCGAGCTTTAATCGATTCAAAGAAAATTTCCCTGATGTTTCAGACTACAACTTCACATACGACAAAATCGGCATCAAGTCTCTGCCAACGGTCGATACGTTCCCAACAAGGCTTACACCTCGCGTCAACATTAGTGGCTACACAAACCTCTTTGGCAACCAGTTTATTAATGAATCCTCGCGCCAGCAAGCCAACGCCCAAGCCAACGTCAGCGAACTTCGCGGCCGGCACTCGCTCAAATGGGGTGGCGAGTGGGCCATGCTGCTGCGCCACAATAGAAGTGCTGGGCGCGCTGGAGCCGAACTTAGCTTCGATAACATCTGGAGCCGCCAATACCGTGGTGTCCGCGTCGATACGCTGGATGGTAACGGAGTCGCCGACATATTGCTTGGTAACCTGAGCGGCGGCTTCATTGCTTACAACGACACCTACTTCCGGCGAGAACCTTATGTAGCTGGATTCTTTCAAGATGATTGGAAAATCAACAACAAATTGACTTTGAACTTGGGCCTCCGTTGGGACGTGCAATTTCCGTTTGTTGAAACTCACAACCGGGTAAACGGTGACTACGATTACTCAACAGCCCAAGCCTTTTCCGGGCAAGCAGTGAGCCGCTGGCAACAGCTCGCCGCAGCAACTCCGAATTACCCGTTGGCTCCTTCAGCAATCGTCGGCGGTCTCACCTTCGCAGGTGTCGGTGGCCGCTCCCGCAGGATCTATAACTTCGATTGGAGTAACTGGCAGCCGCGCTTGGGCATTGCCTATAACTTCATGCCCAAAACCGTGCTTCGTGCCGGTATTGGCATCTTTCATCGCACTGCGACTCAGAATGGACTTACAAACGGTTTCTCTATCAACACTGACTATCAAACCTCAGTGGATGGAGGAAAAACTCCCCGGTCGGCTAGTTTGACTGGCGGGTATTCGCTGGAAGCTCCCTTTCCAGATGGCGTGATTCGTCCGTTTGGAAGCCAATTGGGGATTGCAACGAATCTTGGCAACGGTATCAGTTTCGACCCTCGACGGCGGCTGATTCCTCGTACCTTCCAGTGGTCCTTTGCACTGGAACGGGAGTTGCCGGGAAACATGGTGCTTGAGGCATCTTATGTCGGCAGCACTACTGTCAAGGAACCCGTCGGCTTTCAGATTGGCGAAATGAATCAAGCCAACTGGGATGCCGCCCAAACCAACTCCGCGTTTTATCAGCAGGCTCTCGCCAATCCCTGGTTCGGAATTTTACCTGCAGCCTCCAGTTTTGGAACTGCCGCCACAATTCAACGGCGCGACCTGCTTCGTCAAATTCCCCATTTCGCTGGGGTCACCAACAACATTCAACCCTGGGGCCGCGTTTGGTATCACGGACTGCAGGTGCGCTTTGAAAAACGGGCTTTTGGCAACCGAACTTCGGTCGGAGCTTTGACTTGGGTAATGGGCTACACATGGTCCAAACAAATGGAACGTTCCTGGTACGATGCCTTCAGTTACTTGTGGAGACCTAACTTTAGCCAAGTGACAGCTGACGACCGTTCCCACAACTTCTCTTTCGCCGGTATCTGGGATTTACCTTTTGGCAAGGGCCGTCATTTCCTCCCCAGTCTCCCGAAAGCTGGTCAGATGTTAGTAGGTGGTTGGACGGCAAATGCGAATCTGATTTACCAATCCGGCGTGCCCCTCGCATCATGGCGAAGTTGGGAATTTCTTTGCGGCGATCCTCTGGCTCCACCGCGCACCGAAACAACATGGTTCTTCAATGACCGTTCGAAGACCAGCCAGTGTTGGCGTCAATTGCGGCCCTTCGAATATACAGTGCTCCCGGCCCGCTTCCATTCGCTTCGTGGCCATACCGCCCCGCAATTGGATCTGATGCTATCCAAGAAATTTGCGATTAATGAACGCTGGTCCGGCGAATTCCGGGCGGAAGCTTTCAATGCCACCAACACGCCATTGCGGGGTGATCCCGCTTCAACCAACCCCACCGATGCGCAATTCGGAGTATTGCCAGTGCAACAATTGAACTTCTCCCGAAATGTTCAGTTGGGAGTACGGCTGCGCTTCTAAACAAAACCAGCTTGCTAAGGCCAATCCTAAGCAAGTACTAAGGTTTTTGGCTGATTTGGGCAGAAAGCCACTCATGCTCTACTGAGGATGGATCTATGCCCGAACTGAAACGGAAACTCGTACCCCTTTTGGGAATCGCATTTGTAGTCGCCATTTTGGCCACCGGAGTCTTCTATGGACTGTTCGTTGGCGAGCTCAAAAGCGCAACAACCGCCATTGCAAATCAAACCATTCTTGTAGCCAGCAAGGATCTTTCCCGTGGCAAATTGCTGGAAGCGACTGACCTCAAAATCTCCCGTTGGCAGGGTTCAGAACCTCTTAGCGACGCATTCACTCATCCCGAACAAATCATCGGTAAGCCGCTACTTTCCAACGTAAGCCAAAACGAACCCATCACGGAATCCAAAATCTCCGCCAGCGCAAAGAATGTCTCACCGATGGTGCCCAAAGGGATGCGTGCAGTCTCCGTACGTATTCAAGAATCCTCGGGGTTGATGCCTTTTCTGCGTCCTGGCCACAAAGTTGATGTGCAAATGGTCTCCTCCACTAACGCCTTACGCACCATTCTTGAAAACGTAGAAGTGTTGGCCATCAGTAATCCCGCAACGAATGTGCCCGGTTCGCTTGTCAGTATACTTAGTCTTGTTGTAACTCCGGCCGAAGCGGATCGTGTAGCTTTAGCAGATGCAACTGCCAAGTTGCGATTACTGTTACGCAATCCATCGGATAAAGACATCAATGGCCGATCAGCCATTGAATTGAACCGTGTGCTTCAGGAAACCAACCTTCAGGGTGGTCCGGCGGTACTCGCTGCCGTTCCCACCGTAGTTGCATCTTCAGCAACAACGTCCCAGGCTGTACCTGCGCAACAAAGCCGTGTCGATTTTCAAGTTTCGGTCCTGAGCACAAATGAAAAAGGGCTGGAATTGCTTTCAAGCAAACTCGCCACACCTGGAACCAACAGTCAACTTACCGTGAGCGCATTCCGCTCCGGTAGTAACTCGGAATTGATTCTCAGGCAATTAACCGAAGCAAAGCAAATTGAGCTTCTATCCACCAACTACTACGCAACTACCAACGACCGCCAAATCTCCGCCCATCCAGGAAATTCCTGGAATCCTTCGCCTGGCGTATCTTATGGGCTTTTCCTTCACTTGCAGCCGACTGCAAACGGGAAATCCTTGCGTTTGCGCGTTCAGCCCGAAGTGATCATCCCGCAAGGCCAGGAAATCGAAAGCCGCCGTGTTGTGTCTGAGTTGAATTTGGATTCGCCTGAAGGCATAGCAATCACCGGCTGGACGGCCAGGAATCAAGTTCAAAATTTGGTTGAAAAGCTCTTCAGTCAACAGTGGAAAAACAAGGACAATCGGGAACTGGTGATTATTGTAACTCCGCGATGGCAGCCAACAGCGCAAACCATAGCGCTCAGCCGCAAACCATAAAACCATGACCGTCCTGCCCGCACTTCTCGTCTTCATCGGCGTATTTCTGGTTGTCAGTGTGGCAGTCGTAATTGCTGCTTACTGGCAGGATCGAGGCATGGCCCCTGCGCCAGCTGCCTCGGCTTTCCCTAGTGATTTGCCGGTGTTGCTGAAAGAAGAAGTGCTCAGTTCTATTTCTTTTTGGGAAAGGCTGCTAAAGCACTTAGACGTTGTTGACTCTCTAAAACATACTCTCACCGAATCCGGTCTGAAATGGTCAGTGGGCCGCGTCACGGCAACCATGATGCTCACTGGCATCATCCTGGCCGCTTTGGTCTCGGAATTGCCTTGGCTACCCCCTGGAACTTCCTTAGTTGCATTCGGCGCTGGCGCTTTCATCCCATATCTTTTCGTTCTCAATCAGCGGCGTCGCCGCTTTGAAAAATTTGAACAGCAGTTTCCAGACGCGCTCGATTCCATGGCTCGTGCATTGCGGGCTGGACATGCATTTGCTGGCGCACTCGAAATTCTGGCACAGGAAGCTCCCCAACCCCTCGGTGCGGAAGTTAAGCGCATCGTGGATGAATACAAATTGGGATCCAGTTGGAATACCGTTCTTACTGGTTTTGCCGATCGCATTCCATTGCTTGAGATTCGCCTGTTCGTGGCTGCCGTCCTGTTGCAAAATCGTACTGGCGGTAAACTAACGGAGGTTTTGGAGCGCCTCGCCGAAACCATTCGCGATTCTATTTCCTTGCGCGGAGACGTGAAAGCGATTGCCGCTCATGGCCGGCTTACCGGAGCAGTTCTGACGATTTTACCCATCGGCATTGCCATCACGATGTACTATTCCAGCCCTGGCTATTTGGAGATTTTGACCGTACACCCGCTTGGTCCCTCACTGATTGCCGGGGCCATCGTGTGCTTGGTTTTAGGCCACTTCACCATTAAGAGAATTGTGGCCATCAAGGTCTGAACCAACCATGCACTTACCTCTCATAGCCGCCTTCTTCTTCTGCGTACTCACGGGTGTTGTTCTCGCTGGATTGTGGATTACTTCCCGGCAACCCGCCGACGAATCTCCTTCCGAGCGAAATACAGCTAAGGAACTGCTCCAGGACACCGTCACCCGTGTTGGACAAGCAATCCCCAAGGAAGCAAAGAAGACCACAAGGATTGAAAAGCAGCTGGAATATGCAGGGTTTCATCATCCCAACACCATTAATACCTTTAACGGAATCAAAGCCACGTCCGCTTGTTTGCTGGCCCTTCTAGCCGCCGCCTATGGAATGGCATGTGGCCGGGGAATGGACGCTGTTATCATTAGTGCGATTGCTTTCGCCGGAGTCGGCTATCTTGTCCCTGAACCGATCCTGGAATGGATGGCAAGTCGCCGCGCAATTCGTCTCCGTTCCGGCCTTCCCCCCGCCCTCGATCTGCTAATTTTGAGTCTGGAGGCGGGCCAATCCATCGATTCCGCACTGGTAGATTCAAGCCGCGAACTGAGCAATGGCTTCCCCGATATTGCTCAAGAGTTTTCCTGGATCCAAATGGAGATGAGCACCTCCATTGGGCGTGCTGAAGCATTCCGCAATCTTGGCCTTCGAAACAAAGAACCCGAGGTAAAGCGCTTCGCTCAAATCCTTCTCGATTGCGATCGCTTCGGCACCGGTCTTGCCGGTGCACTCCGAACCCATGTCCGCTATTTGCGAATTCGAATCCGGCAACAAGCCCGCGAAGCCGCCCGCAAAGTTGGGGTGAAACTGGTTTTCCCTGTCTTTTTCCTTATTTTTCCTTCTGTATTGCTCGTCACCTTGGGACCAGCAGTGCTGCAACTAACTACGCAGTTGGCCACGCTGCTTAAGGATTGAACTAGCTGCGATCTCAGCGCCAATCGCCAGCGAAGCCGTTGCCCCAGGGCTGGGTGCATTCAGTACGTGGAGTGCGTTGTCCCCTTCCACAAACAGAAAATCCTGCACTATTTCACCGGATTGAGTCAGCGCCTGCGCCCGTACACCAGCCCCACCAGGTGACAGATCCTCAGGTTGAATCGACGGAACCAATCGCTGCAGTGACCCGCAAAATAGTTTCTTACTGAAGGACCGCCGTATTTCCCACCAGCACATGGATGGATATTGCACCATGAACTTCCATAATCCTGGGAACAGCAGAGCATCCAGTGCATCCCGCAAATTGAAATCCGTCTTCTTGTACCCTTCCCGTTTCAAGGCCAAAACCGCGTTCGGTCCAGCTTCCACCCCACCATGAATCATTCGAGTAAAGTGCACGCCCAGGAATGGAAACTTCGGATCAGGCACAGGGTAGATCAAATGCTTCACTAAGGACTGCCGTTCCGGCCGGATCATGTAGTATTCACCGCGAAACGGCACAATCCGGGCCTTGCGCTGTTCTCCCGCCATTTCGCTAACGCGGTCACATTGCAGACCAGCGCAATTAATTAGGAAGCTCCCTGAAAAATCTCCAGCGGGAGTTACTGCAATCCAATTCTCCTGCTCCCTTCGAAGACTCACAACCCCAGCGCCGGTATGAACTTCCCCGCCAAGCGCACGAATCTTTTCCACCAACACTTCCACCACTCTCTTGTAATCGACAATGCCTTCCTCTGGAACCCGCACCGCCCGCAGTCCTGCAACATTGGGCTCAATTTCGCGCATTTCCTCGGGACCCATTTTCTTCAGCCCGGTCAATCCGTTAGCCAAGCCCCGGTCGTACAACTCGTCCAGTCTTCCCAATTCGCTCTGATCGGTTGCCACAACCAACTTGCCGCAAATATCATGGGCAATAGAATTTTCCTGGCAGAACCGAACCATTTCGCGGATACCCGTCACCGCAAGCCGCGCTTTAAGAGAGCCGGGTTTATAGTAGAGCCCCGCATGTAGTACACCGCTGTTGTGTCCCGTCTGGTGCGCGCCTACACGTGCTTCTTTTTCAAGAACAATCGGACGAACGCCTGCCTGGGCCAGCTTGTACGCGGTCGCCAGTCCAACAATGCCACCGCCTGCGATCAGCACATTCTTACTTACCATCTACCGGATGAACACCGTAACGGAGCGCGGACTGGCTCCCGTTCCTATTTGCAATGTGACCGGTACTTCGGGTCCCACAATATTCGTTGGAACACGGACATTCAATTGCAATAATCCAGCCACCAGACCAGGAGCCCCACCTGCATACTCCAGCGTTGCCACCTGATCACCAATCCGCACTTCAACAGGCAGCACTGGCTTGGGCAATGGCACGGCGGTTGGTTTACCATCAATGCCCGCCGGATTCGTAGCTCCTTCTCCAGTGGCAAATAGAACCACAATGGAACCGCGGGCTGCCGGATTACTAGCCGAATTTAGCGACCCATTTTCGTTCAAAATCGCCCCCGGCCCTCGCCCGCTCGAAGCAGAAGTGAAAAACGCAGGAGAAGCACTGGTAACCGCCAACGTCGTTAAATTAGTAAGACGTCCTCCGCTATTCACCTGCACTTGGGTAACATTCCGACCGGCCACAGCATACGGCACAATTGCCGCGATCTGTCCGCTGCTTACATAAACCAGCGGCGCAGCACGCCCGTCAAAAAGCACCTGTGTATTTGCAAGCGTTGTGTCCACCAACCCTTGCGCATTCAAACGGGCACCAGTTAAGTTCTCAGGTCCAATCTGATATCCGAACAAAGTTACAATTTCTCCCGGCGCAACAGCGCCAGTAACAAAGCTGGCCCCATTCACAATAGAGATCACTCCAGGCTGTGCAAAGTTGGCCGTAATATTCATCGGTCCCGTAACCGTCACCGGTAAGTTCGGATTGTCCCCGCTGGCATCCCCGCTCCAGCCTGTAAAAACAAACCCGGCGCGCGGCAGAGCCGATAATCGGATCACCGAACTGGCATCATAATACGCACCACTGGCCCCCGAAACAATATTGGCCGACCCGCCAGTGCCAGCAGTAACATTCACTTGAAAACTAACATTGAAGTTCGCTGTAATCGTCTGGCTGGATGCCGACGCAATCACAGTTCGCGAAGCTCCGCCACCAATCGTCCAGCTATCAAAAGTGCAACGGGTCGTGCCCCCATTCAGGGTTTGCACCGGCTTGTCGATTTTCAACGTGTGGCTGGAACCAGGAGTCCATACTATTGCCCGTGGAGCTAATCTCGCTGAATCATCTACAGTCACTTCCAAGGCAGTGGGTCTGGTTTCAATTCTCGTTACTGGTGATCGCGAAAACTGCGCCCGGTAACTATAAGCATTCGTCGAAAGCACTCCAACCAATGGGTTCGGCGCATCGCCAAACACAGGAAACAATCCAAAGCCAGTCCAATTGGTTTGCCCAAATCCCGCATCAGGTACCGCTTGAACCGCGTAAGATCCGCCCACTGCATAAAAGCCATCCGCTGATTCCGGAGTTACCAAAACCCTCCCTCCAGCCGCTGCCGTAAATGGATCTTTAATTTGAGCACTGAAGTGTGCAGTGTAGACAGTCACTTCTTTCGATACCCGAATCGTATGACTCTGAGCGCCGAAGTCACTCCACCGTGCAAATAGATTTCGCCCAGTCGCAGTAGACACAGTCTCAGCCGTCAATGTATGGGTGGATCCCTCCGGCCAATTGAAAGTTACCGGCGCGGTGACCTTCACCCCGTCCACAATTAATTCCTGACCATCTGGATTGCTTGCGATTACGCAGCATTGCACCGCCCTTCCGTAAATCCGCTGCACAGTATCAATGTCGCTCGCCGATAAACCCACCCGTTGTCCAATTGGAATCCCCGCCGGAATCGTTTCAATAGCCGGCAGTGCACCGATGGCGAAACCGCGGACGCTATAATGCATAATCGATTCGTATGGGTAAGGGCCAACGTCCACTCCTCTGGTAAACTGCTGGGAAAATTGGCTCCACTCAGAACTGTCAATATTTTCCAGAAGCACTCGAACATTTCCATCGCGATCCTGTCTTGATTGCGTATGCCAGAATCCCACAGCATGACCGATTTCATGCATCACCGAACCTTGCGCACACCCATTGTCAGATATATTGATGATCTGTTGCCCCCCCACCATCCCCAGGCTGGAATTGCAGGTTGAGATGTTGTTGTTCTGCCGGAATCGAACATAATTCACTTCCGTAGTCCTTGGAATTAATCGAATACTGGTCTTTTCATTCCAATGTGCCACAGCCTGATCGATACGGCCCTGATTGGGAACATTGTCGTCCACGATAAACGGAACCACTCCGCCAGGCCAACGGGAACTGGTAAAAGGCAGAACAGACGATGCTCGCACCGGCGCTTTGGCACTTACCGCTTGTGGCTCAAAATCACTGAAGCGTCCAAGTACTATGTCGCCTTCCACCACGAAATCGCCATCTATCACTTGCCCGCGCACCTGTCGTCCTTCCCATTCCGCAGTACGCCATTCCGGTTGCTGCGCGTAGGTTAAGCTCAAGAATAAAACTGCAAAACAAAGTCTCGTCATCATCGTTCTCGTTGAAACATACTAATTGCTGCAACTCCAGCAGCGCCCGCCTGCTTGCACTGCAGAGCGTTTCCTTCATCCACACCGCCAAGCGCCAGTACCGGAATCCGTACTTCTTTACAAACCCGCTGT
>JAYUSZ010000184.1:0-11654 GCA_043755435.1 Bryobacterales bacterium
CGCTCCATCCATTCGGTATCAATTTCCAGCGGTGGAATTTCGGGTGAGTAGTTCTTGTAGATGGAAACATCCGGTCGTGGAGCGGCATGCTCAAATTGCGAAATAGCACGGTCCAGCATCTCGGCCAGGGAAACGGATGCTCGCCGCAACGGAAGCGGTCTGGCGAATTCCAGGAAGCGTGTTACTAAGGAATTGGCGCGGTCTACTTCGGTTTGTATGAAGCCGGCCATTTCTGCAGTCACCTCGTTTTCATTCCCTGTAAGCGACTTGCGTAGCATTTCAGAGGAAGCGCGAATGGTGCCTAGCGGGTTACGAAGTTCGTGGGCTAACCCGGCGGTCAACTGTCCGAGAGCTGCGAGCCTATCGGAACGGCGCACTGCAGCCTCTGCTTCTTGCAGGCTTCGATTGGCTACTTCCAACTGGCCCGCTACTGAGCGAGCCATCCGCGCTCCCTCACGATTCGTTTCAGCCAGGATGTAAGTCAGGTAACCAGCCACAGGCAAGAAGCAGAGTCGCAGAGCAAGTTCGTTCCAGGCTACGGACTGAATGGAAAAATCGATATAGCGGAGGAAGTAGAGATAAGTGCCGCACGCGGCCAGTGTCACGGTGGAGGTGCCAATCCAACCCAAACGCGTTGCGGCGGCAATCACGGGAGCAAGTAGGATGGGATAGTACGTGCTGTTAATGCCATCGGTCCAGCCAATTAGGAACCAGCCCAGAAGAATTTTCACGGCAATGCTGGCAAGCACGCCATTTTGCGTAGAAAACCAAGGGATACGGGCCTCAATCAATTGAGAAATTGCAAAGAGTGCAATGCCCAGCAGTGCCTCAACATTATTGTGCGGCGTGGCCCAGGCCATCAGTCCGAATAGCGCCAGCCAAACGATATCGTCACGCCGGACCATCCAAACGCCTGGCCGTTGCGATGACTGAATGGGTTGGTCCACAACAGCAATGTTAGCGCGGTGAAGGGACTTCCGGTTAGCCGATCTAGATGCTATGATGACAACATGCGGACCACAGTGGAGATTGATGATGATGTGATGCAAGCCGCCAGAGAAATCGCTAGACTGAAGAACCAAGGTATCGGCCGGGCGCTTTCCGATTTGGCAAGGCGAGGGTTGACTCCAGAGGTGTCTCCTGTTGTTGAACTAAGGGATGGTATCCCCATTTGGACTCATGCACCAGGTGCCATTGCAATTACGAATGAGATGGTTCGCAATTTATTGGATGACGAATGAGCATCAGCCTATTGGATGTGAATGTACTGGTGAGCCTCCTCGATTCTGCCCACCAGCATCATGCCTTGGCTGTAACTTGGTTTAGGACCGTTGCCGTTGCAAAAGGATGGGCCACGTGTCCTATTACGGAGAACGGATTTATTCGTATCGTTTCGCACAGGAGCTATCCCAATCTGCAGTTGACTCCCGCCATGGCGGCAAGTTCTCTGGCGCAGTTCAAATCTGGCTTCCCCGCCACACACACATTTTGGGAAGACGAGGTTAGCTTGACTGATAAAGCGATATTTGATCTTTCCATTTTGACAGGGGCTCGCCAAACAACGGACGTTTATCTTGCTGGACTTGCTTTCCGCAAACGTGGCCGATTGGCGACTTTGGACGGTGGCGTTGCATGGCGCGCAATCCGTGGGGCAAATGCCGGATTGGTGGATCACATTCTGACCTTATAGCTGGTCAGTGGACTGAACAGCTGTCTTGCCTCAACATGACATAGTAAGTTCCAGGTTGACGATTGCTACTCACTTGCTCGCCATCTGGTACACATACATTCCATGTACCCCCCTAAATTACTCCAAATCCTGGCGTGTTGCATTCCCCTCACGCTTACAGCCCAAACCGCATTTGACATAGCCCTAATCGGTGACATGCCCTACGGTGCTGCATCCGAAGCTCCTTTCGAGCGTGTTATCGCCGACATCAACCGGCAGAATGTAGACTTCACTTTTCACATTGGCGACACCAAGTCCGGCTCCAGCCGTTGTGACGATTCACACTACGTGAAAACTTTGAATTGGTTCAACAGCTTTGACAAAGCTCTGATCTACACTCCGGGCGACAACGAATGGACCGATTGTGTGCGGACCAGCAATGGCGCATACGATCCGTTAGGCCGTTGGATTTAGTGCGTAAAACCTATTTTGCCAGCAACCTAAGCCTGGGCCGCCGCCCCATCGCGTTGCAGCGCCAAAGGGATGATCCGAAGTCTTTGGTCTTCGTTGAGAATGCGATGTTAGTCAAAGCCCCCGTCGTCTTTGCGACGATCCACCTTCCCGGCAGCAACAACAACCTGGAGTACAAAAAAACGCAAGGCAATCCAAACAAATTCTATGACAACGATATAGAATACACGGCGCGCAATGCGGCGAATTTGGCATGGTTGGCGAAGGTTTTCCAAACAGCCAGAGACACGCGCTCCTTGGGTGTGATGCTTTTCGTTCAAGCAAACATCTTCGAGTTTTTCCTTGACCCGATCACCGGTAGCACGCATTCCGGTTATAGCGACTTCGTGACCGCGCTGCGCACAGAAACCAATAATTTCGCAGGTGAAGTGGTGCTGGTTTCCGGCGACACTCATTTCATGCGGATTGACAAGCCCCTGACCGATAAATATCCGGGGTGCTTATCAGCGAAGGGCGATTGCAAACCCTTTGAGGGACCTGTTGACGATCGCGGCGCTAGAGTCTACAACTTCACTCGTGTGGAAGTGCCCGGCCAGACAGATGTGCATTGGATGATCTGCCATATCCTAACCAACAGTCGAAATCTATTCCAGTTCGAGTTCATGATAATGCCACCGCTTGCCCCTGCTGGTGTTACTGCCTTCGTTACTGGTCCAGGCACTGCAATACATTTGAGACTGGCAGCAACCAAATCAGTCTCAGCGGATCACCCATCGTAATGTAACTTATTCCAAGGAGAACTCACCTGGCTACCCTGTAGCGGCGATTCTTCAAGCAACCACCGCAGCACCGGTTGTTCAGTTCAGCCAACGAGGGACGTATCAACTGAAATTAACGGTAACAGACCGTACAGGTGCATCAGCATCGACTACTGTCACTCTCCGCTACGTTTAATTAAGTCCCACCACTTGCAATTAAGAAGGGGAAGAAGTGTCTTCCCCTTTTTTCGTCTAAGACAGAACCTCACCACAGCCACAATGCAAGTATGAGAGAATAAAGCCTTAACCTTCAAAAGTGTATTTGTCCCCATGACTCAAGGAAATTCTCCCGATATGACTCCCGTGGAAGCAACAGGCTCCGCTGAAGAGCCCTCGTTCGCCGCCATTTTGTCGGAGTTCGAACAGCAACAAAAGGCCGAAGCTCCGGCTGCAACTGAAACCAAGTCCGAGGCGATTAAAGGAACGGTGGTGTCGATCAAAGACGACAACATTATTCTGGACATCGGTCGCAAGACGGAAGGCGCATTGCCCCTTAGCCTTTACCAGGAAGCTGGCGGCGATGTGGCGAAGCTCGGCGATGTTATCGAGGTAAATGCCGAAGGCATTAATGACCTCGGTTATTTCGCTCTCACTCCGCTGAAGATCATTCGCGCCAAAGACTGGAGCGCCCTCCAAGCTGCATTCGATGAAAAGCGAAACATCGTGGGCAAGGTCACTGGCATTGTCAAAGGCGGGCTCACGGTAGATATCGGAAGTCGCGCGTTCCTGCCAGCTAGCCGCAGCGGCGTGCGCGATCAGGCTGAGTTTGTGAAGATGCTGGGCCAGGACATTACTTGCCGCATCACCAAATTGGACACAGAAAAAGAAGACGTGGTGGTTGACCGCCGCGCCATTTTGGAAGAAGAAGCTGCGGAAGCGAAAAAGGCCGCCTTTGAACGAATGAAGGAAGGCGAGACAGTGGATGGCACTGTGCGCAGCATGACCGAGTTCGGCGCATTTGTTGACCTGGGCGGTGTGGATGGATTGTTGCACATCACTGACATGAGCTGGCAGCGTATTGGCAAGCCGGTGGATGTGGTGAACATCGGCGAACAAATCAAAGTCAAAATTTTAAAGATCAACCCCAACACGCGGAAAATTTCATTGGGTTTGAAACAGTTAATTCCCGACCCTTGGACCACCACTCTTGCACGACTTGTTGTTGGTGCGCGGATTACGGGCAAAGTAGTTCGTCTTGCAGATTTCGGCGCGTTCGTGGAATTGGAGCCTGGTGTTGATGGGCTGATCCACATTTCCGAAATGTCGTGGACCAAGAAAGTTCGCGCTGCTTCCGATTTGCTAAAGGTCGGCGAGCAGGTGGAAGTGGTTGTTCTTGGAGTTAAAGAAGAGGACAAGCGCATTTCGCTTGGCTTGAAGCAGGCTCTTGGCGACCCCTGGGCAGATGTTCCCGCTAAGTATCCCGAGGGTACAATCGTCGACGCCACCATTACCAGTCTTCAAAAGTTTGGTGCTTTTGCCGATCTTGGCGATGGCATTGAGGGCATGATTCACATTGGCGACATAGCCAACGAAAAACGGCTGGATCATCCCAAAGATGCTTTGCATGTTGGCCAAGTGGTAAAGGCAAAAGTATTGAAGTTGGACAACACCGAACGCCGCATTCGTTTGGGTTTGAAACAACTGGAACCAACCCGCGCCGATGAGTACATTGCTGAACATAAAGCTGGCGATAAGGTAACGGGCCGAGTTGTTGATGCTTCCCCGACGCGTGCAAAAATCGAACTGGGCGACGGAGTGATGGGCGATTGCAAACTGACGCCAGCCGTTCCCGTGGAAGAAAAGAAGGCCGAAGCTGGCCCGGTGGATATTAATTCCCTGTCCGCCATGCTGAAGTCGCGCTGGAAGGAAGGCAAAGGAACGCCGGAAGTGAAAGGCGATCCGAATGCGTTGCGATCCGGTCAAATCCGGAATTTCAAAATCACGGCAATTGACTTGGAAAAGAAAAAGATAGAACTTGAACTGGCCTAAAACCCCGCAAGCCGGAAAATGAAAAGGCGCGCAACGGCATTTCCAGTGCGCGCCTTTTTTAGGAAAGCGATCAGGAATCTACACGTCGCAAATCTTCACGCCCTGTTTCAAGGAGCCAAGTTTGTCCTCACGCTTCGGCACAAACTCTTGCGCCACAAAGCCTTTGAATCCCGTATCCACAATTGCCTTCATAATGGCCGGATAGTAAAGCTCCTGTGAATCATCTATCTCCGCGCGTCCGGGGACGCCACCCGTATGATAGTGGGCAAAATAAGGGTTGTACTTCTTGATTGTGGCAATAACGTCGCCTTCCATAATCTGCATATGGTAGATGTCGTACAGCAGCTTGAATCGCTCAGACCCGATTTTCTTACAAAGCTCCACACCCCACATGGAGTGGTCGCACATGTAATCTTTGTGGTTCACTTTCGAATTCAAAAGCTCCATCACCAAGGTCACTTTGTGTTTCTCGCAGACGGCCATCAGCCGCTTCAAGCCCACGGCACAATTGTCCATTCCCTGTTCATCGCTCATGCCGTCGCGATTGCCGGAAAAGCAGATGACGTTTTGCAGACCCGCTGCGGCCGCCTGGGGCAGGATCTCCTCGTAGGCCCTGATCAGTTTATCGTGATGCTCAAGCCGGTTGAATGCTTTGCTAATACCGCCCAGTCCATCAATGACCGGGTTCGATGCCATCGCGCAAGTCAGGTTGTATTGCTTCAGCACTGGCCAATCGGCAGGGCCAAGCAGTTCGATAGAATTTAGCCCAATGTCTTTGGCCGATTTGCAAAGGTCTTCCAGCGAGGTCTTGGGATAACACCATTTGCAGACTGAATGGTTGATACGGCCTTTCATGCCTGTGGCCGTGTCCGCCGCGTTGAGGCGTTGCGATATTTGTGATGCAGCCAGCGTGCTGGCCGAAGCCGTGAGAATTGATCGCCGTGTCATAGCCTTGAGTTTATCATTGCTGCAAAATGAAACGATGCTTGCCCTTCTGCTTGACCGCCATCCTTTCGCCCGCAGCCGACTGCGGCAAACCGTGGAGTGGCGCAGCAACTGTGATCGGCAATTCGAGGGAAACGATATGATTGTGGCAGACGCACTGCTTTCGATGACGAAGCCGGTGGAGCCACGGACAACGCGATGTCAACTTCCTAACTATCCAGCCTGAGGAGGCAGAAAGCCTTATCGCGCGCCGTAGTTCTGCTGATAATAATTCTGATATTCGCCCGAGCGTACACGGGCCACCCAGGGTTGGTTCGCCTTGTACCAATCCACGGTGGCCGCCAAACCTTTTTCAAAATCCATGGCAGCTTGCCAGCCGGTTTCAGTCTCCAGCTTTGTCGTGGTTATGGCGTAGCGACGGTCGTGGCCAGGACGGTCAGTCACATATCGGATCAAAGAATCAGGCTTGCCGGTGGCGGCAAGAATCTTATGCACCACTTCCAGATTTGGAAGCGCACGGCTACCGCCAACATTGTAGATTTCACCAGCGCGGCCCTTGTGCAACACGCTTTGAATTGCCGTACAGTGGTCGTCAACATAAAGCCAATCGCGAATCTGCATGCCATCTCCGTAGACGGGCAGGGGCTTATCTTCAAGAGCGTTGGCAATCATTAACGGGATAAGTTTTTCAGGAAACTGATAAGGCCCATAGTTGTTGGAAGCACGAGTCACCGAAACATTCATCTTATAGGTTGTGAAGTAGGAAAGCGCCAATAAATCCGATGCCCCTTTCGATGCCGAATACGGGCTGCTGGTGCGCAGAGGATAGTCCTCATCAGCATCGTGCGGTTCAGCAATGCTGCCATACACTTCATCCGTAGACACGTGAACAAAGCGGGCTGTCTTGAATTTACGTGCGGCTTCAAGCAACGTGAAAGTGCCGTTGAAATTAGTCTGAATCACTGGGGCAGGGGATAAGATGCTGCGGTCCACATGCGATTCAGCAGCGAAGTGCACCACGGCATCTGGAACGAATTCAGCGAAGGCGGCTTCCACTTCCGAGGCATCACAAATGTCACCGCGAACAAAACTGTACTGCTCGTTACCTGCCACTGGCAGCAAGTTCTCCAGGTTGCCAGCGTAGGTCAACTTATCAAAATTTAGGATGTACGCTTCAGGCTCTTTTGCGCTCAAGAGTCGAACGAAAGCGGAGCCGATAAATCCAGCCCCGCCCGTAACTAGAATTTTCATTTGTGCTGTAGTTCCCAATCGTAATCAATGCCCGGGTCGTTGTAAGCGATACGGCCTTCGTCTTTAGGATCGTAAGTCTTGTCGGTCAGATAAACCAGCATGGCAGGACAATCACTAATCACTTTGTATCCATGGCCCACACCCGGAGGAATAATCAATTGCCAGGGACGAAGCGTGCCCAGGTATAAAGTGTTCTTCAGGCCGAAGGTTGGCGAATCTGGCCGAAGATCAACCAGGGCTACTTGCAGCATGCCTTGCACCGGTACCCAACAATCGGTTTGATACTTATGAAAATGGAATGCCTTAATGCTACCCGGATAACTAAGAGCTGCAGAAATTTGTGTGGAATCGGTCGGAAACCCAGCGATTAAGCCTTTTCCAAGGCGTCCCACTTCCAGGAAATAACCACGATCGTCAGGCCAAAGCGAAAATGGCCTTGCGATCACGCCAGGAATAAGATCGGGCGAATCAGGCGCAAGAATCACGCGGCCAATGCCTTTCTCGCTGGTAGGCGTCAGGATTTCAACGGGAGCCGCAGTTTCCATTAATCCTCCTCCGACTGATGGAGCCGCTTGCTGGAATTGGCTACTAAATTAGTCGCACGCAGAAGGGAATTGAAAGTACCGGCGTCTGTCCACCAGCCTTCCAAATAGGAAAATGTCATTGTACCTTCGCGAATGTAAGCATTGTTGACATCCGTAATTTCCAACTCACCACGGCCGCTAGGCTTCAGTACTTTGATCTTTTCAAACACAGAGCCATCGTACATATAGATGCCCGTAACGGCCAGGTTCGATTTCGGATTCTTGGGCTTTTCTTCAATGCCGATAATCTTGCCTCCGTCCAACTCAGCCACTCCGAAACGACTGGCGTCCGGCACTTCTTTCAGCAGAATCTTTGCACCGCATTCCTGCTTGCGGAAGTCGTCCACAGCTTCCTTAACGGAGCCCTCAATGATGTTATCACCCAGAACCACGGCCACTTTACCACCATCGGCGAAGTGCTCCGCAAGGCCAAGAGCCTCGGCAATGCCGCCCTCTCCTTCCTGATACGTAAAGTCCAGGTGAGACAAGCCGAACTCTTTGCCATTGGCTAGCAACCGCAAAAAATCGCCAGCATTGCGGCCCCCGGTGACCACGAGAATGTCACGAATACCCGCATCCACTAATGCTTGGATGGGGTAGTAGATCATTGGCTTGTCGTAAATCGGGAGCAAATGCTTGTTGGTTATCTTAGTCAGCGGGAACAAACGGCTTCCGGTTCCACCCGCCAGAACAATACCCTTCATAGATTCCTTCCAATATCGCTCAGGAGTTGATATTGACGTAAAAGATGCGGCACCCTTAATGATACAATTCCCGTCAACGACTATGAAGCTCCATGAATGGCAAAATATTCCCGAAGAACAGATGAACCCGAAGTTTGCGCGCCGCGTAATTCACGGGACTCACATAACAGTGGCAAACTTGACTTTATTGAAAGGGGCTGAAGTGCCCTGGCACAGCCACTTGAACGAGCAGATGTCCATGGTGCTCACCGGCAAGTTGCGATTTGAATTTGAAGGCGGTCATGAGTTCATCGTGGATGCGGGGCAGGTGATGGAAATTGTCCCGCATTTGCCCCACCGCGTATTTGCACTGGAAGATTCAACAGTCTTCGATCTATTTTCCCCAATTCGCGAAGATTGGCGTAAGGGTGATGATGCATATCTGCGAGGCGTGGAAAAGTGAAGTCATCTTCCTTTCAAGTCATCTTCCTTTCCATGTGGGTTTTCGTTTTTCAAGAAACGCAGCAATGCCCTCTTGTGCATCAGTGTCCATAGCATTCAGAGCCATCACTTCACTGGCGGCGTCATAGGCAGCCTGTTGGTTTAAATCAATCTGCGCATAGAATGCACGCTTCCCAAGGCTTACCGTAGTACTGCTCGCGCTGGAAATTGTATGGGCTAGTTTACGAGTGCGTAGAGCCAGCTCTAGTCCCGGCACTGCTTCATTGATTAGTCCCCATTGCGACGCTGTAACCGCATCCACAGGTTCGCCGGTTAGTAGCATCCGCATGGCTTGCTTGCGACCTATGGCTCGGGTTAAAGCAACCATGGGTGTGGTGCAGAATAGGCCGATCTTCACACCTGGCGTGGCGAACCATGCCGTATCGGCGGCCATTGCCAAGTCACAAGTGGCCACTAGTTGGCAACCTGCCGCAGTGGCGGGCCCTTGCACTTGCGCGATCACCGGTTGCGGTATGGATTGAATCGTAATCATCAATTGAGAGCACACGGCAAATAATTCGCGATATTCCTCCACGGTGCGGCTAGTCATTTCACTAAGATCGTGACCGGCACTGAACACCGGTCCATGGGCTGCCAGGATCACGACGTGAATGGTTGCGTCCCGGCCTGTCTGCTCCAAACGCTCAATCAGCTCCCGCATGAACTGCACCGATAGTGCATTTCGCTTCTCTGGATGGTTCAACGTAATTGTGGCGATGGTGCCTTCGCGTTCAAACAAGATCAAGGCCATATACTTCCATCACAGCGCCTCTTGGTGCGGTGCGCAACCCCCAGTTGAATTCTTTGCGGACATTTTTGGAAAGTCACGCTTTGTGGATTGAACGGAACAATCCCAATGCGCTCCATAGTTCTATCGCTCCTATTTACTGCAGCCCTACCCGCCCAATTCGTCGATCATGCCGCTTTAGCAACAGATCTAAGCCGCCAGATTATTGAACTCAGAGCTAAGCAAGCAGCGCCAGCGGTGGATCAAGTTTCCCGCAAAGCACTGGAACATGCAGAGTTAGCTGGGGATCCCTTAATACTTGCAAAGTGCCTCCACAACCGAGCTTTGATTCTGCGCGAACTCCACCTCTACAAAGAGGCAGAGCCTTTGCATCGCCGTGTACTCTCAATCCTTCAGTCCTCGAAAGAGGACCCCGTTGGAATTGCCATTTCTTATCAGAGTTTGGCGTCTCTGTTGCACTTTCTAAATCGGCAAAGCGAAGCTGAACAGTTCCTGCGAAGTGCTGTCGCGCTTCCCTTGCAAAACCATCCGCTAACCTTGGCTCTTATCCTTAACACGCTTGGACAAGTACAATACGCCCTAGGCAGGGATCGGGAAGCAGAGGCCATATTCAAACGCGCCATTAATGCGCAAGCAACCATAGGGAAGAGTTTCGCGAATACTCCTAAAGGCAATGAATTCTATTACACCCTGGTGCCCGGTGAAACCGAAGTGAATTTGCTAGCATTGATTCTCAATAATCAAGGTTTGGTTTCGTATCGTCTAAGACAATTCAAGGAGGCGGAGAAGTGTTGGCGGCGTAGTATCAGCCTGTATCGTCAACAACCTGGCAAGGCCACGGGTGTTGTGGCTGCTCCCATTGCGAATTTAGGAGAGCTGCTGCGACTTCAGAAGCGGCTTCCCGAAGCCGTGGAGCAATTAACCGAGGCGCTATCCCTCTTTGAAGTCACCCTTGGATCTGAATCCTTCCGTGTTGCGTCAGTCCTGAACTTGCTGGGGAATACACTCGCCGCAACTGGTGATCTGACCAAAGCCAGACAGCATTACGATCGTTCCCTTGCGACGATCAGGAAGCTTGCTGGCGAGGAACACCACCAAATCGGCGTCATCCTTAGTAACATTGCCGAACTTGAGGTACGTCAAGGTGCCAGTGCCCGTGCTCTGGAATTGTACACACGTAGCCTTGATATTTTAGAAAAATCACTCGGGCTAACTCACCCTCAACTTATTCCCACTCTTACCGGGCAAGCTAGTCTGCTAAAGAAACTTGGCCGTTCCAAAGATGCAAAGCGCATTGAAGCGCGCCGTAATTCCATTCAAGCCGTTTCCGCAAGGCCAGGCATGGTTTCCCTGGAAGATCTTCAAAACGGTCGTTAATCCTGCACTATTTGTCTTCTTTCGCCTTCACTCCAAGCGTTGCAAAGTTAGGCTTGGCGTCGTCCCAAAGGTAATGATTGAACCAAGCCAGGTTATGTTCCATCACTGCCTTCATTGACTTTGGCTTAGTGATCCCATGGCCGTAACCCTTGTATACAATCATCTCTACCGGCACTTTGCGATCCTCCAAGCCTTGACGCAACTCATAACCATTGGCAATCGGCACCCTTTTATCCAACTCACCATGCTGGATCAGAGTCGGAGTCTTAGCTTGTTTTATGTAAGTCATTGGCGAGGTCTTCAAGTAAACCTGTGGATCGGCAGCCGGATCCGCACCCAGATACTGAATCGTGAACGGAGTAATGTCGGTGTTGTAGTAGTAAGTGGACCAGTTGGATATTCCCGCGCCCACAGAAATTGCGGCAAAGCGATTCGATGAAGTTGTCAAGAACGCCGATATGTATCCACCTTGGCTCCAACCCATGCACCCAATTCGTTTCTCATCCACCCAACCTTTTGCCACCAGCGAATCGATTCCAGACAGCACATCCCACGCATCACCAACTCCAAGATTCCCAACATTCAATTGGCGGAACTTCTCTCCATATCCAGCACTGC
>JAYUSZ010000185.1:0-11587 GCA_043755435.1 Bryobacterales bacterium
ACTAGTTTTTCACCGAACACTCCAAATGTTACGAGTGTACCTACTGCGGCATAGAAGATGAGGAAGAATACAAGGTTTTTCGAAATTGACCACAACACGCTGCCGAAAGCAACCAGTTGCATGAAGGCGCTTGCGAACAGGAGCAAGAAGTTCACCGACTGCTGGGTAAAAGAGGAGATATCTTCGGAGATCCGTTGGTCAGGGTTGTCTATCTCTGGTTTTGCGAGAAGATGGTAAAAGGCACGATTCTTTAAGTAGCGGCCGAGTAAATGATTCGTAAGCCAGCGCCGCCAGTTCAGCGCCAGCCTATCGCGCACGTAATAGTAGTAGGCATAAATGGGCACCGCCACCAGCAACAGACCGAAGAAGGTACGGGTGGAATGCCAGAAGCGGGGCCCATCCTGTGCCGCTAAGGCGGAAGCAACTTCGCCAGATTGTTGATTGAAGAAAACGTTGAACTGAGTGTCGCCGATCAGCAGCAATCCAAGGAGAAGCAATAACCAGCGAGCTTGGGTCTTTTCTTCAGAAAACCAATAAGGTTTGGCGAACGCAAGGGAACGCTTCAATAGCTTCCAATTTAGTTTGTTCATTTGGGGCGCAAATTATCCACGGCCAATATAGGGCATTTTAGTGGCCATCACAGTCATGAACTGCACATTGGCAGCCAGCGGCAGGTTGGCCATGAAGACTACAGCCTCAGCTACATGGCGGACGTCCATGCGCGGCTCCACCAAGGTGGTGCCGTTGGCTTGCGGCACACCGGCAGTCATACGTTCGGTCATCTCAGTTGCTGCGTTGCCGATATCGATTTGACTGCAAGCGATATCGAAGGCACGGCCATCGAGGGAGATGCATTTTGTGAGGCCGGTGATAGCGTGTTTGGTTGCCGTGTAGGGCGCTGAGTTTGGGCGCGGAGTTTGGGCAGAAATTGAGCCATTGTTGATAATTCGGCCACCGTGCGGTTGCTGGGTTTTCATGAGCCGCATGGCATGTTGGGCGCATAGAAACGCCCCGTGGAGGTTGACGCCAACAACCGTATTCCACTGCTCAAACGTGAGTTCATCCATGGGGACGGCCGGTGCGCCCATGCCGGCGTTATTGAATAGGACGTCAAGCCGACCGTAGGTATTTTTGATCTTGGCGAACAGTGCGGTGACAGCATCGGGCTGGCTGATGTCGGCTGGAATGGCAAGCAGGGTGGCACCATCAGGTTCGCCCATTTCCACGGTGCGTTGCAGTTCGGAGGCGCGACGCCCAGTAAGCACAACGTCGTAACCAGCGTGATGCAGGGCCAAGGCCGAAGCGCGGCCGATGCCACTTCCCGCTCCAGTTACTAAAGCGATTTTTCCATTTTTCATTTGTCTAACTGTAGCAGTTTCACTTTCGACTAAGGACCGGAGTGTTGGCCTCGAGGTTGGTTTTGCGGTATGTGCAGAAAGCTTTGTGTCCGGCCAGCGGCGGCGCTCGCCGACGCGGCGTGTGTGTGGGGTCAGAATGATGACATAGCTGCTGTGACGGGGTGGAGGTCTGCGTGAGGCTCTTGCTTCTTTTGCTAGTGTAGTGTCCAACAAATAGCCAGACAGTATAAGCGAGTTGTTTTAAGTGGATAGCTTCGACGGTGGCAGGTCTTGGGGCTGGTGCAGCCGGGCTGGATCAGTTCCAGGGTTTGGCGACAGCGGGTGAGTTTTGCCTGCGGAGCGAGATGCGCGTCGACATGGGCGAAGTCGACAGGAATATTTGCGGTTTTGAATTACCTAGATCAGAAACGCGGTGGTGCAATACCAACTGCTCGTCCCGAGACAGGAGCATCACCGCTGCAGCTGGCCTTCGTCCGCACCAAAAATCAATAAGTTGCACTCCACGAAACAGGTTACGGCAACGTCATCTATTAAGTGGGGTTGGTTCGTCTTTTCATCGCCGGGATTCTAGTCTGCACTGCCACCATGGCGGCTGATGCGGCTAAGGATCTGGTCAAAAAGGCTCAGGCTGCGGAGAAAGCAGGGCACGTCACAGACGCTTATCTCCTTTATTCTGAAGCAGCTGCAGCTAGTGCCGACGGTGCCGCTCTGTGGGCCAAGGCATCTGCTTTGAAAGGCAAGGCACTGGCAGAAATGCCCATGGTTGCCGCTGCTCCTTCTGCCACTCACCCCCCCGCGATCGACCTCAATGCCCCTCTTGATCCAACTATTTTCGGCCGGATCACGGAAAAAGACTTGCGTGATGCAAGGGAGTTGTTACCGCCTCCCACGCTCACACCCAGAACCGGACGCCGGCCCATTCACATCAACGCACCTCCGAAATTGGCATTTGAGCAAGTGGCAAAGTTGTTTGACTATCAGGTGACGTTCGATCCGGACTTCCCGCAGGATGCAGCCGCTATCCGGTTCGACTTGGACAATGCGGACTACTTAGAGACCTTACGGGCTCTTGAACTAGCCACTGGTAGCTTTGTATTGCCTTTGACACCTACTCGCCTTATGGTGGCTAAAGACACCACCCAAAAACGATTGGAGTTGGAACCCAATGTAGTCGTGACCTTATCTTTGCCACAAACTACTACGGTTCAGGACCTTACAGAGTTGGCGCGCGCTGTGCAGCAATCCATGGATCTTCAGCGAATGCTGATTGACAACTCACAACGGCTTATCTTATTGCGTGGTCCGATATCGAAAGTCCGTCCGGCCCAACAAATGTACTTGCAAATGTTGCGCAGTACGCCAATGGTGGAAATTGACATTCAAATCCTGGGCTTTTCCAAATCGTTGGATGCCAGCTATGGCATGCGTCTGCCTAATAAAACGCAAATCATGGCGCTGGGGACAAATGTCTTTCGACTGGACAAAATTGCCAGTTTCACCAGCCTTCTGGGACTGGGACTTTCCAACTTGGATCTGTTTGCAACCGTTAGCCAATCCGCCGGGAAATCTCTGTTGAACATGAAAGTGACGGCGATTGAAGGCATGCCTGTCACAATGCACATTGGCGACCGCTACCCAATTGCCACGTCCGGTTATTTTGGTACACCCGATTCGGGTGCCAGTGTGGGGGATGGGATCAGCTACCGGCCCCCGCCTACTTTTAATTTTGAAGACCTTGGACTGAACCTGAAAATCACGGCTCGTGTGCATGGCATGGATGAAATTTCGTTGGAATTGGAATCGGACTTCAAACTACTGTCTGGCAGTAGCATTAACGACATTCCCATCATCTCCAACCGGAAGTTCACCTCGCGCGTGCGCCTATTGGATGGGGAGTGGGCTGTGGTCGCGGGGCTGCTATCAACCAGCGAGGCAAACACCATCGCCGGCATTCCTGGCTTGTTGCAAATTCCAGTTGCAGGGCGCCTATTCAGTGATAACGGGAAGAACGCGGAGCGCGGTGAAACATTGCTGATTCTAAGGCCACGTCTTCTGAGTTTGCCACCTTCGGAATGGGCAACCGAAGCGATTGCTACGGGACCTGAAGGGCGGCCCAGGATTCCGCTTTAATTTCCTATTCCTCCCGGCTCCCATGCAGAGCAATGGCAATCATTTCGGCGTTCGCTGTCACCCAGGTAAATTGCTTTCACCCATCAGCCACGCATCCACGCCCTTAGCCGCCTTGCGTCCTTCTGCAATTGCCCAAACCACTAACGATTGACCGCGCCGCATGTCTCCTGCTGCAAATACGCCGGGGATGGAGCTCATGTAATTTTCATCGGCCTTAACGTTTCCACGCGGGTCCAGCTCAACACCTAACTGCTCCAGCAAGCCATTGCGCACCGGGCCAAGGAAACCCATTGCAAGCAGAACAAGATCGGCATTCATTTCAAACTCGCTATCCGGAATTGGTTCAAACTTCGGTGCTGGGCCAACGCGGACACCATGGAGCTTCTTCACGTTTCCGTTCTCATCGCCAGTGAACATTGTGGTTGCTAAGGACCATTGCCTTACGCCGCCTTCTTCGTGCGCTGATTCGATGCGCATCTGTAGCGGCCACAAAGGCCACGGTGTTGATGGGGCGCGTTCGTCTGGCGGCTGCGGCATAATCTCAAATTGATTCACGCTGGCTGCCTTATGCCGATGCGAAGTACCCAGGCAATCCGCCCCGGTATCGCCGCCACCAATGATCACCACGTGCTTATCCGTAGCCATGATTTGTGCGGAAACTTTATCACCTGCCACGCGTTTGTTTTGCTGCGGCAGAAATTCCATAGCGTAGTGAATACCCTTCAATTCACGTCCAGGAACATTCAGATCGCGAGCCCATTCAGCACCGCCAGAAAGAATAATTGCTTCGTAATCACGGCGAAGCTCTTCAATGGAAATGTTCCCGCCCACATTTGAGTTGACACGAAATTCCACACCCTCAGCTTCCATTTGTTGGATGCGGCGGTCAATGTGATGCTTCTCCATTTTGAAATCGGGAATGCCATAGCGGAGCAAGCCACCGACGCGATCGTTCTTTTCAAACACTACTACTTTGTGTCCGGCGCGATTCAACTGCTGCGCCGCAGCAAGTCCAGCTGGACCGCTCCCAATGACTGCAACTTTCTTCCCGGTGCGTACTGGCGGTGGCTCTGGTTTGATCCAACCTTCAGCCCAAGCATGATCGACAATACTGCGTTCGATGGTCTTGATAGCAACAGGTGGTTCGTTGATGCCAAGAACACAAGCCGCTTCACACGGGGCAGGGCAGATACGTCCAGTGAATTCCGGAAAGTTGTTAGTGGCGTGTAACTGACGAATGGCATCACGCCAACGGCCTTGCCAGACAAAATCGTTCCAATCGGGAATGATGTTAGTAAGTGGACACCCGGTGTGACAAAAGGGGATTCCGCAATCCATGCAGCGGCCACCCTGCAGGCGTACCTTTTCATCGTCGAAGGGTTGATACACCTCGAAGTAGTCATTCACCCGTTCCGCAACGGGGCGGCGGGTTGGTGTTTCGCGCTGGTATTCCAGAAACCCTGTAACTTTACCCATGGATCACCTGCTTGGGAGACTCCTGTTGTCGAATTGTTGAAGTCATTGGTTCAGTGAGTCTCGGGATATTCATCACGCGCTTGTATTCATGCGGGAATACTTTCACGAATTTCGGGAGCATGGAAAGCCAGTTGTCCAGGATCCATTCGGCACGTGGAGAACCTGTCGCCTCAAAATGCAGACGGATCAGATTCTTTAGTGCTTGATTGTCCATTGGATCTTCCACACGCTCCAAGTCAACGCCAGTGCGGTTGCAATTGTAGTTGACGAACTCGCCGGTTTCGTCCAGGACGAAAGCAATGCCGCCACTCATACCTGCGGCAAAGTTCCGGCCACAGCGGCCAAGTACAATCACCAAACCATTGGTCATGTATTCACACCCATGATCCCCAACACCTTCCACCACCGTGGTTGCGCCGGAGTTGCGGACTGCAAAACGCTCACCAGCCATGCCGTTGAAGAAAGCTTCGCCACTGGTGGCACCGTAAAGCACCACGTTGCCGATGAGGATATTTTCCTCGGGAATAAAGGTTGAAGTGCGCGGCGGGAAGACTACAATTTTTCCACCCGACATGCCTTTACCTACGTAATCGTTAGCATCGCCCTCAAGCGTTAAGCTGACGCCTTTGGCTAAAAACGCGCCGAACGATTGGCCGGCTGTGCCGTTAAAGTTGATCTTAATCGTGTCGTCCGGCAAACCAGCAGACCCATGTTTCTTTGCAATTTTTCCGCTTAACATTGCGCCCACCGTGCGGTGAACATTGCGGATGGGCAATTTGAATTCAACCGGAGTACCGTTTTCAATTGCATCTTGTGCAAAGTCAATTAGCTTATAATCCAGCGCCTCGGCCAAGCCATGATCTTGCTTAATGGTGCAGCGGCGTCCAACGCGAGAAGGCACGGGAGGGTTATACAAGATGGCGGAAAGATCAATGCCGCGGGCTTTCCAATGATGCAGCACATCTTTCATTTCTAGAAGATCGACGCGGCCCACCATATCGTCCACTTTGCGCAGGCCTAGTGACGCCATGATTTGGCGAAGTTCCTCTGCCATGTAGAAGAAAAAGTTGATGACGTTTTCCGGCGTGCCCGTAAACTTGGCACGCAGCGCGGGGTCTTGCGTAGCAATGCCAACAGGACAAGTGTTCAGGTGGCACTTACGCATCATGATGCAACCCATGGCGATAAGTGGAGCTGTGGAGAACGCGAATTCTTCGGCACCAAGAAGGCAGGCAACAGCGATGTCGCGACCCGTTTGTAGTTTGCCGTCGGTCTGCACGCGGATGCGGCTGCGAAGGTCGTTCATCACCAACACCTGTTGCGTTTCAGCCAAGCCGAGTTCCCACGGTGCGCCGGCATGCTTGATGGACGTTAGTGGGCTTGCGCCTGTGCCACCCGAATCACCGGCGATCACTACAAGATCGGCATGCGCTTTGGCAACGCCAGCGGCGACGGTACCTACGCCAACTTCAGCGACAAGTTTGACAGAAATTCGCGCATCGGGATTGGCATTCTTCAGATCGTAAATCAGCTGAGCCAGATCCTCAATGGAATAAATGTCATGGTGTGGCGGCGGAGAAATTAAGCCGACGCCGGGAATGGAATGACGCACTCTGGCGATGGTTTCATCCACTTTGTGCCCAGGCAGTTGGCCGCCTTCACCGGGCTTTGCACCTTGAGCAACTTTGATCTGCAGTTCATCGGCGTTCACCAAGTAATTGGTGGTAACGCCGAAACGGCCACTGGCAACTTGCTTGATGGAACTACGTTTGGAATCGCCGTTGGGCATCATGGGGAAGCGTGCTTCGTCTTCGCCGCCTTCGCCGGTGTTGGAACGGCCACCCATGCGGTTCATGGCGATAGCCAATGTTTCATGCGCTTCTTTGCTGATGGATCCGTAGGACATGGCCCCGGTGGCAAAGCGCTTCACAATTTCCTTGGCTGGTTCCACATCATCGATGGGGATAGGCTTCACCTTCTCCGTTTTGAATTGCATCAATCCACGGATGGTGCACAACTGCTTATTCTGATTGTTGATGGCTGCAGAATATTCCTGGAACGTCTTGAAGTTTTCCTGACGCACCGCGTGTTGCAGCTTAGTAACTGTATTGGGATTGAAGGAATGATATTCGCCGCGAGTCCGGTAGGCATATTGTCCGCCCGCATCCAGTAACTGGTCTGCATCCGTTACAGGCAGGAAAGCATGTTCGTGCTTCATCTTCGCCTCGCGGGCAAGAACGTCCAGACCAACTCCGGCAATCTTCGATGGAGTCCCGGTGAAGTATTTATCCACCACATCTTTGTTGAGGCCGATGGCTTCAAAAATTTGCGCACCGCGATAGCTTTGCAGCGTGGAGATACCCATTTTTGAGAAGACTTTCAGCAACCCCTTATTCACAGCCTTCTTGAAATTCTTCAGAGCTGTTTCAAAATTGACAGTGATTTGACCATTGACGGCCATGTCTTCGAGCGATTCAATAGCCAGGTAGGGATTGATGGCACTAGCACCGTAACCGATGAGCAAGGCTAAGTGCATCACCTCGCGTGGCTCACCGGATTCCACAACCAGGGCGCATTGCGTGCGCAGTCCTTCGCGAATCAAATGATGGTGAACAGAGGTGAGGGCCAGCAAACTAGGGATCGGAGCGGAGTCTTTATCCACTCCGCGGTCGGATAGAATCAGAACGCTATAGCCACTCTTCACAGCCCAGCTGGCGCGTTTGTTCAGGCTATCCAAGCCACGTTCCAACTCCTTTTCGCCCCCGTGAACATTGAACAAGGAGGGCAGAGTGTATGCCAGGAAATCGCCGGTTGAAACGCGGCGCAATTTTTCCAAATCACGATTGGTAAGAATCGGATGGGGCAATTTCAAGGTGTGACAATGCTGTGGCGTTTCGGCAAGAATGTTCCGTTCGTTGCCAATGTAACTGTTGAGCGACATCACCAACTCTTCACGAATCGGATCGATGGCAGGATTAGTAACCTGCGCGAACAGTTGCTTGAAGTAATTGAACAGCGGCTGAGGCTTGTCGGAAAGGCAGGCCAGCGGCGTATCGGTACCCATCGAGCCAATGGGCTCTTCGCCCTTTTCCCCAAGAGGCTTTAATAGGAAGCGGACATCCTCTTCGGTGTACCCAAAGGCGCGCTGGCGTTCCAGCAGCGTTTCATGATCGGTGACATAAACGCGCGGAGGCTCTGGCAACTTGTCCAGCGTGATCTGGTTGTCGCGAATCCATTGCGCGTAGGGTTGGCGCGTGTAGAGCCGTTCCTTGATTTCCTCATCGGGAACAATTCGGCCTTCCACGGTATCGACTAACAACATTTTGCCGGGCTGCAGCCGCCCTTTGTAGCGGATATCTTCAGGCTTGAATGGGAGCACGCCGGTTTCGGACGACATGATGAGTAAGTCGTCCTTTGTAACTGTGTAACGTGCGGGGCGCAAGCCGTTGCGATCGAGCGTGGCACCAACCATGCGTCCATCGGTAAATGCAACAGATGCCGGGCCGTCCCAAGGCTCCATCAAAGAAGCGTGATATTCGTAGAACGCCTTCTTGTCGGGATGCATGGTGGGATCGTTATCCCAAGCTTCGGGGATCAGCATGGCCATCACATGCGGCAGCGAACGGCCGGAAAGCATCAGCAATTCCACTGCGTTATCGAGCGTAGCGGAGTCACTGCCGTTGGGCTGAATGATGGGGTACAACTTCTTAATATCGTCGCCCCACAATGGAGAGGCAAGCACAGCTTGACGGGCAGCCATCCAGTTGGCGTTACCCTTCACCGTGTTGATTTCGCCGTTGTGGCATAAGTAGCGGAACGGGTGCGCCAATTGCCAGGTGGGGAAAGTATTGGTGGAAAAGCGCTGATGCACCATGCAGATGGAACTAGTAGTGTCGGGATCAGCCAAATCCTTATAGAATTGGTCAATCTGTGGAGCAAGAAGCAGGCCCTTGTAGATGATGGTGCGGCAAGAGAACGAGGGAATGTAGAAGAAATCTTTTTCGCGCAGGTCGGAAGCAAGCACTTCTTTTTCGGCACGCTTGCGAACCACATAGAGTTTCCGCTCAAAGGTATCTTCGTCCATGCCACTTGGCCGGCGAACGAACACCTGTTCAATGTAAGGCTGGGAGGCGCGAGCTATGCGGCCGATAGCGTCAGAATAGATTGGTGTATCGCGCCATCCAAGCGGTTCAAGTCCTTCTTCGCGGGTGATGCGTTCGATGATGCCTTCGGCAAGCAAGCGTGCAGTATGTTCCACCGGAAGGAAGCACATGCCAATGCCATATTCGCCGGGGCTGGGAAGGATGAAGCCAAGCTTACGGCATTCTTTATCAAAGAACTGATGTGGAATCTGGATGAGCACACCGGCTCCATCGCCAGTTTCCGGATCGCATCCGCACGCGCCGCGGTGCGTCAAATTGATCAGGATCTGAATCCCTTTGGTGATAATATCGTGTGATGCGTGGCCTTTGATGTTTACAACAAAGCCAATGCCACAAGCATCATGTTCGTTACGCGGATCGTACAGCCCTTGAGCAGGTGGCAGCCCGATCTGGATGTCATTCTGTTCTTCAGCGTTGAAACTCATGGTTAAGTAGACCTCCGGTTACACATAGGGAGATAGTGAAGTATAACGGACCCTACAAGTATTAGTCAAACAGATTTTTACAAAATAGTACTATTAGTTCTTCCGATATAATCAATATTCACAAATCTGTAATAGTACACGATTGACATAAGAGTTGCTTATGATATTCTGACATGAGTGAACTTCGCGCATCTAAAGCTTTATAAAGATATTTGTCAAGGGCGAAGTGTCAGCAAAGGCGCGGCTCTGAATGATATTAGTCAATCAGCGGCTAGCCAGCATATTCAGGAATTGGAAAAAGATCTTTCTGTTCAATTACTTGACAGAACTACGCGCCCATTGACGGTGACTCCAGCTGGACGCCTTTATTTCGACCTTTGCCGTGATGTGCTGCGAAGGCGCGAGGAATTTGATTCTGCGTTGGGGCATTTATTGGCCGAAGTGGAAGGTACCGTTCGAGTTGCGAGTATTTATTCGGTAGGGCTTTCTGAGATGTGGCGGCTGGAGACAGAATTTTCCCGGCGCTTCCCCGAAGCCAATTTGCGCGTGGATTATCTTCGACCTGAAAAAGTGTATGCCTCTGTGGATGCTGATCAGGCGGATTTGGGGCTGGTGAGCTATCCCGAACCGGCTCGGGAAATTGCCGTGATTCCTTGGCGGCATGAAGAAATGGTATTGGCTTGCACGCCGTATCATCCGTTGGCGAAGTTCGAGGAACTGCATCCCGATGCCTTGAATGGTGTGGATTTCATCGGTTTTGACGAAGAACTTCCTATTCGGAGAGAGGTGGACCGATGGCTGCGTGAGCACGGGGTGACGGTGAATCTGGTGATGCACTTCGATAATTTGCAAATGATCAAAGAAGCGGTTGTGCTGGGGAGCGGCGTGAGCATTGCCCCCATGCGCGTGATTGAAGCGGAGATTGGGCAGGGGCGGCTGGTGGCGGTGAGGCTAAGGGAGCCGGGATTGTACCGGCCGTTGGGAATCATTCACCGGAAGCGGAAGAAGTTCAACCGGGCAACGCAGGGTTTTCTGGATTTGTTGCAAGAGGCTCCGCTGGTGGTGGGTGTCCCGGTGGTTGTGGGATAAGAGGTTTGGATAATTCTGTTGTATGCCGACTACCACGCGTAGAGAAGACCAAATCATAAGATGGTTCCTATCTGCTTATGAGGCAGGGTCCTGGGCTGATTCAAAGATTGAATGGCCTGACAAGATACAGGACAAAGGCGTTGATGCTTTAGCAACCAGAAAGTGCGATGGGATGAAGCTTGCTCTTGAGCACACGATCATTCAACCTTTCTCCGGCGATCTTGCAGACATAGCGCTATTTGCCCAGGCTTTTCTAGAAATCCAAAATGACGCGTCTTTAGTGGTTCCTGGGCGTAGACTTCAGCTATTCGTACCAGTCGGTACATTAAACAATACTTCTACGAAAAGATCGAGGAACATATCCAGGAGGATGCGGGAAGCGGTTGTAACATCAATTCATCGTTGGATCAAATTGAATCGACTTACTCTTTGCGAAGGGGAATCGAAGCATGATTGCGAGATCACTGGGATTCAAAAGGAACTACTACTTACCGTCACGTTAACGGTCAAGGTACTTACATTGTCAGGAGGCATTGAAGAGCCGGGAATTTTGCAGGTAGGTCGGCAGCAGGTTAGGAACGACCTTGGCGAAATTGTAGAAAATATTTTAGGGAGCAAGCTTCCGAAATTGATAGCAACAGAGGCCAGCCGACGCATACTCATGCTTGAAAGGCAGCACATGAATCTGTTTCCGCAACAAATTCTAGATGAAATCGAGACGCGGAGAAAAGAATTTCCAGATCTGGGACAAATCGACAAAATTTGTATAGTGGAAACGATAGTATACGAAAACGAGTCCCAAACTCCAACTATTAACTTTTGTCTTTATGAACGCGGCCGGGAAGTAGATAGTCAGACACCCCCCGCGAAGCGGGTGGCTTGATGAGTTGGGCCGCCTCAAAGGCGGTCGGTCTGTTGTTCTAGGCGTCGCGCCTTGCGCGCCTTA
>JAYUSZ010000186.1:0-32903 GCA_043755435.1 Bryobacterales bacterium
CCACCAGCGAAAAAGCCGTGGCAATGATCGCAATGCCCTTTTGGTTGGCCCTCATCAAAAAATTGCCCGCTGGTAAAGGGTGGAATCACGCTTGTACCCCGGGATATCCAATTGCGGGGTTCGGAAGAAGGCTTCTGCCAAATAGGCAATTTCCCCATTGGCGAGGGAGACTAAGGCTTCGAATTTTGGAGCCTGGCATGCCGGGTCCATAAGGTATTTCGCTGCAAGAAGGGTGCCATCCGCTTCAATGAGTTTTGGGGCTCCAAAAGCACTTTGATAGAGACTTCTATTCCCTACCACTTGCCGTTTCACCACCACCAGGAACCCAAGGTTCGGGCAGTTGCGTGATTCCACTCCAGCCGCAAGGCAGTCACTATCTGCAATCCTTTTTATCGCTGAAAGAAAGATTACTCCGTTTCCGCCATCGGCCGTCATTCCCAAACTGCCGGCCTGCCGGATTAACATTGCCTGATTCGCTGGCACTGAAAAATCCACAGAACGTAGGAACATTCCACCTGCTTCCCGGGCGAGACTTGCCACCTGTTGAGATTTAGAGATAGACATGCCAGTGGTAAACACCCCAAAAAGCATAACCACGAAAATTGGAGCAACCATTGCGAATTCAAGGATCGCATTTCCACCTTGGTGTGTTGTTCGGGTGCGCATAATGATCGGCTTACCGGCAGAGGACCGCGGAGCTGTCACCACCATTTTCCAGTCGATCGGCAGCAAAGGTGGAGAATTTGGAACCACTAGTAAATCTATTAAGAATCAATAAATTCCAGTCATAATCCTTAACTGCTACTTCAACAACATTCCCAGGTTCGTTCCCTGTTGGCCCGGCAATAGGCTGTGACAAGTCGGCCGCTGAATAGTAGTTCACAGCGATAGTGTTTGCCCGTGCTCCAGACAGAAACCCTAAAGCATTGTCCTGCACAACTTTACGAATGGATTCATCATGACACTTACCAGGAAGTACTTGGGCACTGGCAGCGTATTTTACACCTTGGTTGACAGCGTTCTGTAATGTGCTGCGAAGGAATACCGTCAACGAAACGTCGATGATCCCAAGCAGCAGCATGAAAAATGGCACCAGGACAAATGCTGTCTCAACCATAGTGCTTCCGGCTTGTTTGGATCGGCGATTCATATGTCGATATCCGCTATTGGGCTATCGGCAATTAGGTGTGAAAACTTCAGCGAATTTTGCTGGCTGTTGTTGTCGCTTTGGTTAGGATAGAAGCCCCAAGTAGGAACAGGCCAACAGAAATCCATTGCGTGATTGATGTCGGCAGCCCAAATGGCAAAGCTTGTTCATGGTGCCGGAAGAACTCCACCCCAAAGCGCAGTATGGAATAGAGAATCAAGTAGTAACCCAGCAACTCCCCCGCCTTGTAGCCTTTGCGGAATTTCAACCAAAGTATGGCGAACAGCACCAAATTCCCCATGGCTTCATAAAGCTGTGTAGGATGCAGCGGGATTCCTAAGGGTACCCCGACCCGCCGCGCGGCCTCAGGATCGGTGAAGGTGACAGCCCAAGGAAGATTGCATTTTTCGCCATAACAACAGCCAGCTGCAAAGCACCCCAGCCGCCCAATGGCGTGGGCGATCGCCAGCCCGGGAGTAAACAGGTCGGCCGTATGCAGAAACGGCAGACCACGCTTCTTCATATACCAATAGGCAACCCCAATCGCCAGAATCAAGCCACCCTGATACACTCCCGCAGCCTGCAATGTGCTGACAGAAAACATGTCGTCGGGGTGTTCCCAATAATGGCTCCAATCGAACAGATACATGGTGAGCTTCGCGCCGATAATGCCACCGAAAGCGCAATAGACCGCCAAGTTGCTGACCGTGTCTGGATCGAGCCCCTTTTCCTTTGCCAGTTTGGTGGTAACCCACAGGGCAACAATAAATGCCAGCGCCACCAGAGCACCGTAGCTGGGCAGGAAAAAGTCGCCGACGGTTATGATTCTTGGAAACATGGTCTAGTTTGTAGGTAATGCAGGTTCTGCAGGCTTCTTGCTCTCACGCATCATGTCCAGGATCAACAGGCAAGCACCAATAAAGATGGCACTATCGGCCACGTTGAATGCTGGAAACTGATAATCGTGCCAATAGAACAACAGGAAATCTGTAACACTGCCGTGGAAAATCCGGTCATGTAGATTTCCGCAAGCTCCACCCAGCACCAGCGCAAGTGCCACGCGAACGAAATTACTCTGTGTGTCTCCAGGTTGCAAGGAACGGATGAGCATATAGGCCACAACAATTGCAACCATTGTAGATATACCAATCAGCACTACCCCGCGCACTAGGTCCGAAGCGTCATTCAGCAGGCTAAAAGCTGCTCCACGGTTTTGCGTGTGGATGATGCTGAAGAACCCAGGAATCACCGCGTGGTTGTCCCAAAAACTGACACGAGCTTCAATCATGGCTTTGCTCATCCTATCGAGCAGGAAGATCAACGGGGCAATAAGGGCGATAATTTGTCTTGGCTGCATTGTTACTTCGGTTCAAGCAGTGGCCGCACAGCTACAGCGCATGCTGCGCAGGAAGTAGGCAATGCCGCATCGGAGCCAACATCCATTGTGTATTTCCAACAGCGTTCGCATTTGACGCCGTCGGCCCGGTCAACCTGAATCGCCAATTCTCCAGCAGCGGGTTCCACAACCACCTGCGAAACAATGAACAATCCAGCCAAATCGTTTTGCTTCGATTGCAAAAGGCTCAACTGTTCGCCACCGGCTCGCAGAGTCAACTTGGCTTCCAGCGGTGCGCCAATCAACTTGGCTTGCCTTGCACTTTCCAGGGCTTTCAAAACCGGTTCCCGAAGTTCGATCAACTTGGTCCATTCTTCCAATCGAGCCCTTACTTCGGGCGCAATCGACGGGCCATCGCCCGGGAACATGGCTAGGTGAATGCTGGATTCTGCGCCTTCAGATTTCTTCAAGTTTTTCCACACCTCCTCCGCTGTAAAGCTAAGTAAAGGAGCAATCATTCGGACGAACTCATGCGTAACCTGATACAGCGCCGTTTGAGCGCTGCGACGCATGTGGGAATCCGCTGCGGCGGTGTAGAGCTTGTCTTTCGACAAGTCAAAGTAAAGCGAACTGAGGTCGATCACTGCGAAACTGTAAAGTGCCTGATACACCCTGTGGAAAGAGAATTCATCGTAAGAAATGCGGCACTTGGCGAAAACGTCTGCAGCCCGCATCATGATCCACTGGTCAATCTCCTCCATCTTCTCAAAGGGTACGGAGTTCACCGCAGGGTCGAAATCAGCCAGATTTCCCAAAGCATAACGGAAAGTATTGCGGAGCTTTCTGTACGCCTCGGTAAGCCGGGCCAGAATCGTTTCCGACAATGTGACATCCTCAGTGAATTCAACTGAAGATACCCACAAACGAAGAATATCGGCTCCGAACTGCTTAATGATCTTGTCTGGCTCAATGCCATTCCCAGACGACTTGGACATGGCCTTGCCATGCTCATCCAGAGTCCAACCATGAGTTGCCGTGGCGCGGTAGGGAGCGCCGCCCTTAAGGCCCGCACCGACCAAAAGGGAACTGTGGAACCAACCCCGATACTGATCGCCGCCTTCCAGGTACATGTCCGAAGGCCAGGTCAAGTCGTTCTCCGGCGTTAGCACAGCCAACTGACTACAAGCAGAATCGAACCAGACATCCAAAATATCGTTCTCTTTGCGGAAATCACTGGCACCGCATTGGGCGCATTTCACTCCAGGCCCTAGCAATTCAGCCGCGGTCTTTTCGTACCAAAGATCAACGCTGGCTTCTGCAAACATGTCCACAATCGCATGCATAGGAGCGGTGTCCTCCATCAAAGCTCCACAAGGATTGCAATGAAAGGCCACAATAGGCACCCCCCAAAGGCGTTGCCTGGAAATGCACCAATCAGGACGGCTGGCAATCATGTTGGAAATACGATCCTCTCCCCAAGCTGGCATCCACTTCACCTTGTGGATGGCTTCCAGCGCTTTTTCCCTAAGCTGGTTTCGGTCCATTCCGATGAACCATTGTTCCGTCGCTCGGAAAATGGTGGGTTTGTGACAGCGCCAGCAATGCGGGTAGCTATGGTCGATTTTCTTCATGGCAAGCAGCGCGCCCTTCTGCTGCAATAGATCGATCACAATCGGATTGGCTTCCCAAACCGTCTTACCGATCAGTTCTTCAGGCAACACACCGGGCTCGTCAGGGGTATGGTACATCCGCCCCGCGCCATCCACAGGGCAGTAAACTGGGATGCCATATTGCAGACTCGCAACGTAATCCTCCGCTCCATGGCCAGGAGCAGTATGCACAGCCCCGGTACCTTGTTCCAAAGTTATGTGCATCCCAAGAATGCCCTTTGATTGCCGTTCAATAAAGGGATGACTGAATGTGGAACCTTCGATTTTAGCGCCTTCAAAACGCGCCAACTGCTTTGCATCCACCCAGCCCAAATTCTGGGCGGTTTCTTCCAGCAGGCCTTCGGCAACAAGATAAGTACTACCTTCACTTTCAACGGCAACATATTGAAAGTTTGGATGATATGCAATCGCAAGATTCGCTGGAATGGTCCAAGGCGTGGTGGTCCAAATCAATCCATAAACCTGTTGCCCAGCCAGTGCTGGATCAATGCTTTCCGGCGGCGAAGTGAGTGCGAATCGAACGAAAATCGATGGACTGGAATGGTTGTCATATTCCACTTCCGCTTCGGCCAGAGCAGTGCGGCAACTAATGCACCAGTTCACCGGCTTCAGTCCTTTGTAGACGTAGCCTTTTTCAAAGAAGGATATGAAGGCACGCGCGATGACCGCCTGATAACCAGGGCTCATTGTAAGGTAAGGATCATCCCAACGGCCAAGAACACCCAGTCTTTGGAAATCCTTACGCTGCAAGTCGACGTATTTTTGGGCGTACTGGCGGCAAGCCTTGCGGATCTGCGATGGCGTCATCTGGGCTTTCTTTGACCCAAGCTGCGAATCCACTTTGATTTCGATCGGCAAGCCGTGACAATCCCAACCGGGGATGTAGGGAGAATCAAAGCCAGCCATGGTCTTCGATTTGACGATGAAATCTTTCAGAATTTTGTTGAGTGCATGGCCCAGGTGGAGGTCGCCATTGGCATAGGGGGGCCCATCGTGCAGGACGTATCGAGGGCGTCCAGCACGGGCAGTACGGATAGCACCGTACAGATCGGATTTATGCCACTCTTCTAAAAGCCGCGGTTCCAACAGCGGCAAATTTGCTTTCATTGAGAAGTCCGTGCGTGGCAGGTTGACGGTCTTCTTCAGGTCGAACTGTCCTGATTCCATGGGAAGTAACTATTATCGCATTGGTAGGGTTGGTGGAACTTGGAAAGGTGAAGTCATGCTTTCAATGCCTCATGATTTCGCATATCGTCGAGGATCTAATACCTCAGAGGGATAATGAAAGCATGGATTCCAGACATGAACACACATCGGAATGGAGATCCGGGGAGGTTGAGTACACAATCGATCCTGGATTTGTTCATGCGCGAAAGATCGCAACGATTATAGGTAGCCAGGGACAGAGCATAATCGACCAGCAAGTTCAAAGGCTCCCATCTGCGTTGCCCGATTTTATACGCGAACAACGTGTTCATGCAATCTGCACAAATGCCATGCTGAATTGGGTGCAAAGTTAATCGGAGGGACGGGGCAAGCGCGGCTGTGCGCGAGTGATCTATTACTACCACAACAAGAGTTTGCCGGTGTTTCTCTTGACTGCTTATGCGAAGAACCAGGTGGAGGATCTCAGTATGGCCGAAAGAAACGCGATGAAGCGCTTCATTCCGATACTAATTGTCAGCTACCAAAAAACAAGCTAATCAAAGTGAAGTGTAGGGAGTTCCATATGACCACGAAAAAACCATACAGACCAGCAGTGAAAAAGACTCCGAGCCCAGTGGAACCACAAACCGTTGGCGAGAGCATTATCCAAGGACTGGAGGAAGCCATCGCGTGGAGCAAGGGCGAGAACAGCGACGCACGCGTGACGCTCGTGCACGTGCCGAAAGTTGATGTGCGTAAAGTCCGTTTGAAGATGGGCCTCAGCCAATCGCAGTTCGCCACAAAATTCGGCTTCCCTCCGGCCACTCTGAGGAACTGGGAACAGGGCAGGTCAAACCCCGACGCGCCGACACGTGTGCTGCTGGCTGTCATCGCTAAGCACCCGGAAGCAGTTGAGGACGTGCTGCGAAGGGCAAGTTAGAGAAGCTTTGGCGCGCCCTCTGTAATTTCGCAATCAGTCCAGCATTCGATTGCCTTGATTGCTCATGTTGCAGTTGCGCTGCACTCTGGCCTTCTGCCAAATAGGCATCATGAAGGCTCAGGCTCCGGGCTTCGTGCAATGGGTAGCTGCGAACCCCGCCAGATCCGGAAGGAAGCAACGGTAGTGGTGATTTTTATGTGCCGCGACGTATCGAGGGCGTCCAGCACGGGCAGTACGGATAGGGGCATACAAATCGGATTTATGCCACTCTTCTAAAAGCCGCGGTTCCTACCAACTATGGGCGCATTGGATGCCTGTTTCGCCAATTGTTGAGTGTCTGCCAGTCCTTATGCCGCGGTGCATCAATCGTAAATCTCATATAGAGAATTCCAACTCTGGTACATTGTCTTAATTGGACATGGGAATGGAATGCCTTCAGATAACTACCATTGGCTGGCAAAATACTACGATCATCTATTTGAGTTCCGCAGGCCCTTCACTGCCGCCCGAAAGACCATCCTAGGTCCCATTCTTCCAGGTGTGACTTCCGCTTGTGATCTCTGCTGCGGCACCGGTGAAATGGCTCTGCTGCTGGCAAAGAAGGGCATGCGTACTTTCGCCGTCGATCTCTCGCCGGAGATGTGCCGCATCACCCGCAAAAAGGCGCGCGAGCAAAAACTCGCCGTTCGTGTCATTGAATCCGATATGCGCAATTTCACGCTCCCACAGCCCGTGGATTTGATCACTTGTGAATTCGACGCCTTAAACCACCTTCCCCGCAAGCAGGACTTGAAACGAACTTTGGCAAGTGTGTCCAAGGCTTTGTCTCCTGGTGGCTACTTCTTCTTCGACGTCAACAATCAGTTGGCGTTTGAGCGAATCTGGGCCAATACCTGGTTCCTTGAAAAAGATCCCGTCGCACTAGTAATGCACGGCGGCCACAAACCAGGCAGCAACAAGGCATGGACAGATGTGGAATGGTTTGTTAGGACCGGGAAATCCTGGAAGCGGTATCACGAACATATTGAGGAGGTCTGTTGGAGCACTTCCGAAATGCGGCAAGGATTGAAGCACGCTGGCTTCGAAGTAATTCGTTCCTGGGATGCCGCCCCTTTCTTCAAAGAGGATTTGACTCGACCAGGAAACCGGACGTTTTGGTTGGCAAAACTGAATAGCTAAACTAAAAAGGTTGTCCCCCTAAAAGCTCTCATGATCTTGCCTCTCCCAATTGACATTTCTAAGAGTGAAGGAATTCCTTCTATGTTCGTCCCGAAAAGGGTCGTTGTGCAACAAATCTGACAATGGCAAGGTTGGTACAGAGAAGTGGCCGGTACTAATTTACGGATGACTACGCCGTTGATCGTGGGTAAAGTAGAGCAAGGAGCCTCAATGTGAATCTGAGTAACGACTTCGGCAACCTGATCGCAGACTTTCGCTACTCGGCGAGGCGTCTGCGAAAGGCACCAGGATTCAGCCTTGTCGTGGTCTTGTCGCTTGCGGTGGGAATTGGCGCAAGCTCGGTGCTGTTCTCGCTTGTGAACGCGGCGGTCCTGCGAATGATTCCGGTGCGCGAACCGGCGCAGTTGGTGTGGTTCGATTCTGGTGCTCATGGCCGCGCTCTAAGCTATCCGTTCTATGAGCACGTTCGAAATGACTCGCGCTTCGACGGCATACTCTGTGCCTTCCCTACGGTTGTGAATATCAGCTCAGATGGCGTCGCAGAACGAGCGACGGCTGAATTAGTCTCCGGCAACTATTTCGAAGTGCTCGGCATTAGACCTGCCGCCGGTCGTTTGCTCATTCCGGCCGATGAACACACACCGGTTGTGGTAGTGTCTTACGTCTATTGGTTGACCCGTTTGGGAGGGGCGCAGTCAGCAATCGGGCACACGATCCGAATGAACGGAATTGCATGGAGCGTAGTAGGCGTCGCGCCGCCTGGGTTTGGCGGGCTTGACCGGGCTTACCAAAGATCAATCTTCGTTCCCATGGGCATGAAGCCGCAAGTGACTCCGGGCTGGAATGGACTCGATAAGCCGCTGCACGCCTGGTTGTATATCGCTGGCCGCCTAAAGCCAGGCGTTGACAATTCGGCGGTTGGTGCGGAGATGAACTCGCGATTCCACGCCTTTCAGGAAACCTATCTACCGGAAGACATAACGCTTAGCGCAGCGCAACGGGAAATCATCCGCGGTCGACGATTGCGGCTTGATCCGCTCGGTATGGCAGTGTTTGCAAAGCCCGTGGCGACCCAGTTGTCGACGCTTGGCTGGATGGTCGCGCTGCTGTTGGGTCTGACGTGTTTGAATGTAGCGGGGCTACTGCTGTCGCGTGGAATTGAACGAAATCGCGAACTTGCGACGAGATTGGCCATTGGATGCTCTCGCGGTTCGGTGGTTGGACAATTGCTCGTGGAAGCTCTGCTTTTGGCGTTCGCCGGAGGGTTGGGCGGTCTAATCGCTTCCGCAATCGTGGCCCCCATACTGGCTTCGCGCTTTCCACTGGCTGGTGCGGCGTCGCAGCTCGACGTGCCACTCGACCTCACGGTCCTGGGATTCACATTTGCGGTTTCGATACTGACTTGCTTGCTATTCGGACTTATGCCGGCGTGGCAGGCAACCAAGATTGATCTGGTTTCCGCCCTCAAAGGGTCGGTAGCGGTACCTTCAGCGAACCGGATGCGAGGCCTACTGCTGTCCGGTCAAGTCGCGCTGTCGGTTGGTTTGCTGGGTGCGGCAGGACTATTCACGTTGAACCTTAGAAGTCTGTTGGTTAAAGATGCCGGCTTTGACCGCCAGAGATTGTTGATGGCTGAAGTCGAGCCTGCCCTCAGCGGTTACAACGAATTGGCCCGGCTTCGGTTCTATCGAGAGCTCCAGGCTCGGCTCAACGATCTCGCAGGCCCGGCAACCTACGAGTCCGTGGTGATGGCCAATGTCGCACCGAGATCCCCGTATCACTGGTCGTCCGGATTCCGGGTGGCGGGGCGCGGCAGAGAGAGCGGCCCATCAGTTCGGGCCGTGGCTGTTGGCCCTGGCTATCTGGAGGCCATGCGGATTCCTCTTCGAAGAGGTCGACTGCTCAACGAACGCGACGAGACGGGCGCATTGCGTGTGGCTGTGATCAGTGAGTCGCTGGCGCGCCGCGAGTTTCCTAATGACAGCCCGTTGGGCAAGAGGTTTACAGCCGATTTGCGTAGCCCGAATGAGACCACATTTGAGATCGTCGGTGTTGTGGGCGATGTAAACTTGAGCGACCCTCGCAATTGGACTCATCGGGAATGCGTCTTCTTCCCCTACCGTCAATGGGCCTTTCCGCCGCAGTCGATCGTACTGCACGCGCGTCTCAGCAGAACAGGTTCATCGGCAGCCGCTTCACAGGCACTTAGAGTTGCCGTTCACGATGTTGATCCTTCTCTCGCGCTATTCAATGTCCGCACGATTGAGCAAGCGACCGAGGCGTTGCTCGTCAGTGAGCGCCTGACAACCTTTCTGACGATGTTCTTCGCTGCCGCGGCGGCCTTGATATGTGCCCTGGGAATCTACGGCGTGGTGTCGCACGAACTGGCAACGCGGATCCGTGAGATTGCCATTCGGCTGGCGCTTGGTGGCAAATTTACCGAGGTCGTGCTGCACGTTTCGAGGGGACCGATCCTGGCGGTAATAGCCGGATTTGGAGGCGGCGCCGTTTTGTTACTCGCAATGGCACCAATGATGCGACCTTTGCTGAGCGATCAACACGCGAGTCCGCCGTTGATCATAGGCTCGGTCTTTCTCCTCGCGC
The DNA here is from genome assembly GCA_043755435.1 of Bryobacterales bacterium. GTDB lineage: Bacteria > Acidobacteriota > Terriglobia > Bryobacterales > Bryobacteraceae > JANXSF01. The sequence continues at coordinate 10,023 of JAYUSZ010000186.1, forward strand.
TTGTGGCCGCAGTGGCAGTAGCAATTCCAGCCACTAAGACGCGACGGCTCGAACCATCAGCTCTGCTGAGGCAGGATTGAGAGCAGTGGTCCGCGATTGTCCTGAATCGCGAAGCGGACATCCAAAAACCTGCCTTGTCGCGCAGCGTAGAGTTTATCAGTACCCGCACTCCCTTCGTACCAACAGGAAGATCTAATCTAGCCGAAAGGGTAGATTTCTGGACGAAAAAAGCGGTCAATGAGAACAGGGTTGCACTTGTCCCGTTTTGTTTTCCCAAAAGGAATCAAGGAAATATGGTTGTGCCCATGATCTTTGACACCTGCAAATACTTCCATAAAAACCACGCTATTCTCTCGGTGTGGCGGAGTCAGTTAGTAAAACGGCATACCTCGAAATCTTGGGTCACCCTCAATTAAAATATATCTTTCGCCAACAACTCCCAACATATCAATCAATTTCGCGCCGACGCGAATTACTGCCTCTCTAATTGCTACGCACCCCGGGGTACATTTATTTCAGAAGAACCTCAATGAACCAAGCACGACAACACCCGGCAGAACCCTCAGCATTCGAACAGCTCCTCAGCGCCTGCACCATGGCCTCGTTCTTTCTAACACCAAGTCGCCAATGCTACGCCAGCCTTCCCGATGGATCTGCCACTCCCGTCTACTCAGAACAATTTCGCGGTTGGGTCCTGAAGCAGGCCGCCGATCATGCTCTCCCAATTCCTTCGCCATTCAGACTAGCCCATGTGCTCCGCCACCAAGACAATATCCTTCAAACCAATGGCGTTAAAAGCACAACCGTCCATAACCGCATCGCCGTTCAGCCCGATGGCACAATCTACCTTGATCTCCAAACCGAAAACGAAGCCATCGAAATCACAGGTCATAATTGGACCCGTACCCACCAGCATCCTGCCACCTTCCGCCGCCACGAATTGAACTTGCCCCTGCCCGTTCCGACGTTTTCCAACGCCACCATTACTCAACTGTTGGCCAAATCAATGGGGCTCACCGAAGTCGATGCCAACCCACTGGCCAATTGGTTGACCATGGCGTTGCTCCCCAATGTGGCGGCTCCCATTCTGGTAATCACTGGCGAAGCCCGCATCGAAGCTGCTCGTCTTTTACGCAACATCATCGACCCCGTAGTCCATCCGTTGTTCCCACTCCCTGTAACCGAAGGCCAACTTGGTCAGCTTGCGCAGTGCAACAACGTACTCGCCTTCGACGCTGGTCCCTACATCACCGAAGGCCGCAAATCCGCGCTCCGCCGCATGCGCCGCGGAGCCCCCGTTCGCATCCGCGAAGTCAGCCGCCGTCAGTCGCCAATATACGAAACCGCACAGCGGCAAATCCTAATCGCCGCCGATGCACCCGTTGAGATAGAGAAGAATCAAATCAACATCGAAATCAATCAGTGCCACGATTCACCGCTCGATCAGTTATTAGGTGCGTTGCTGAATCAGTTGGTAGGAGCACTCAAACAAGTCGAAGTTCCAATCGAGCCATGGCAAATTGAAGATGTGCAGTTGCACAAGGTTCCAATAACCGCCCAATATGCAACAGCCAACAAGCCCTTCACGTAATGCAAACCACCGGCGGGAAAATCGGGAGCGCACGTCGGGCGCGATAAGAAGCAGTCCAACCCTAATCGTAAGATCTTTGACAATTCAATAAAAGAAATCACGGCAACGCGAAAAATGGGGACTGGCACTTAGGGCATCTTCACCTCGAAGGATTTACCCCCGCGAGCTACCCGAAGTGTTCGGATGTCAATCCACTTCAATTGAAAATCCCCATAGTTTCCGGGCAAAATCAGGGTCCTGCGAAATGTGCCATCCAGACCTACCGCCACAGCGTAACAGCGCAAATTCTCCTCCTTGCCGCCTTCTGCAAACGCCGCCGCAGAATCTTCGCGAAGACGGTAATCCACGATGCAATCGACTAGACCAATCCGAAGGGAATCGGCCGACCACATCAATTTACTGCGAAAGCTATGCACGCCAGCGTAGACTAATCCGCGTTTCCTCACTACCTTGGGTCTCCCCTCTGATGGCGTTTCTTCCACTGGCTTCATTCCTGGCAGGAGAGGATAAAGGAAAGTATTCCCGTCCTGCAGCGAATCACTCTTGTTCCACAACGGAGCAAAATGCGTGATCCAGCCAGAATGTGCCACCTTTGAGTCATCTGGTGATCGCACAAAACCTAAACCGAGGTATTCCCGAACAACCTTACCCGATGCAAGTTCGACTTCGTAGTAGTAATTCATCGAAGGAGTTCCGTGGCATAACGCCGCAATCATATTCTCCCCAGCCCATTGAACGTCGAGAATACTCCTACATGGACCCTCTGCACTACGGACTTCGAAACGGCGAGATTCCACGCCGTCCCTGTTGGTGATGACCACTTCGGGAATACAAGGATTTTGCATAGAGCACAGTGTATAGTGCGCAAAAAGCTTGCCAGAAGGAGAAGGTTTACGATCCTCTTCGGCATCTCCAGCGAATACCATCAACAGCAATATAATGGCAAATCGAAAAAGTGGGGACTGGCTTGTCTGGCCCAAGCAACAGCGCTTTACTCTTGGCTTGAATACCCTAAGCGAGCGGCCAGACCGGCCTGTCCCCATTTTTTCCCCCTCTTAAATGTCGAGCGCCGCTTCTTACTTCTCAATCCTCAAACTAGGATTCGGCCCTGCCAAATCCATCTGCGCCCTCGCCTTCACTGGCTGCAATCGATGGCGCAAATCCGTAAACTTCACCTTGGTCCCCTGCCATGCCACCGTCCCTTTCACATCCTCCAAATCTTCCGTTCCAGTTTTCAAAGCGTCGATGGAAAAATTCCCATCCACTCGACGCGCAGCAACCCAATCCGGTACCTTCGCTTTTCCAAATGCCAGGGTGCGCGAAAGAAAACTCCGCTTCCGCTGCAGCAAGGGTTCCATCATTGCCTCCAGCCCTGTAACACTCGTGGAAGGAATACGAACCGAAAGAACCCCATGCTTTTCATCGGATCTGAATTCACCACTCCATCGCGTGGTTCCGGCCAAGGCGTTCTGAGTAACCAGGCGAGTTCGGCCAGGTCCAAAATCCACCGACGCCTGATTCAACTGAACAGGAACATTCAAATCAGGAATCTTCACCTGCATGTTGCGAACATCCGCATGCCCCTGCCATTGCTGTTCTTCTCCGGCTGCAAAGGGAAGAAATAGTTTTCCGCTCCAAGTGCCATTCTTCCAACTGGAAAGCCAAGGAACTGCCGGCGCCGCACACAAGCCACGCAGTTTTTCCGTATTTGGAATATCCAAGCCCTTGGTTTCCCACTCATAAGACCACTGAGGATGCTCGAAACTATAAGCTGCATCTACAACTACAGATTGGTTCCGGGCCAATTGGAAATGCGAATCCCTAGACGTCAGCTTTCCGTTCTCGAACAAAAGGGAGGCTTGTTCAAGAATCGCTTCATTATCCTCACCCATCGCGATGCTCGCATCCCGCAAGCCAAGGAGTCCGTTCAATCCGTGTTTTGAGGAGAGAACCACAACCCCTGTGGCTGTTCCTTTCATTTGCCATCCTGCGGGCAAATCAATTCCCACTGCTCGCGCCAGACCAGGCAAAGGCTGCATCGGAATCGCCGCAAAGTTAGCGAGCAACCCCCAACGCGGCTGGCCCAAAAAGTTTTCCATCCGAACCTTCATTCCAACAGGATGAGAATTCGCTTCCGGCGGATCTGTTGAGATCGCCAGCTGCTGCATCCGGTAGTCGATCTCCCCTTTATAATTCATCGCCCATTGGCTGCCTGAACCCGGAAGAATTGCCCACCTGGGAATCTCTCCCAATTCCAATCGGCCAGTCAAATTGATTTTAGACAGCGGGCCCGCCAAACGTGTCCGCGCAGTAAGGACCGCATGCAGTCCGAAGTCGCGCCCTGTCATCAAGCGTAAGATCTCTTCTATAAAACTGCGCTCTAAGTCGATCGTCACGTCCACTTGCGGTTCCGCTGTTTGCGGAAGCCAAAAGCGCCCTCGGCTGCGGATTTTTCCAAAACCCTGCGCCGGTCTATCGGAACGCGCAGGAGCACCTGTGAAGCTTAAAGAATAGGCACCATTGGAATCTGGTGAAAGCGTAATTTCTCCATCCACGTCCGTGAAGTAAAAAACCGATTTGCGATTCGCCAGCTTGAAATTGATCCTTCCGCCGCGGACCTCAATTTCTGGAAAGCTGGCGGCATCCAGCGCCGTCTTTGCACCCGGCGGCGGTAGAAATGCCTTCCAATTCCAATCCCCTTCGCCGCTCCTTGAAAGGTTCAAGCTGGGTTCATCCAACCGCAAACTTTGGATTTCAATCCTTCCCAAAAACAATTTCCATAGGTTCGGTCGAACCGAAAGTGTAGATACGTAAGCCGACGGCTCAATGCCGTACGTAGGATCATCGTGGATTACTACTTCCGATACCGTCACCTCAGGTCCCGTCCACAAGCTAAATCGCACTGGACCAGTTTCGACTTTTCGATGCAATGCCGCTTCAAGGCGCATCTGAATCGTTGAGCGAAATTGATCGGCACCTTTGTAATAGGGAACGTATGCAACCAGCCCCAATACGGTTGCGATTACCAATAAGCCGGCCTTAGTTTTTGACATGACCCTCAGTTTCAAGCAAGCGCTGATAAGCAATCAGATCGTCCACATCTTCAACCGTACGTTCATCATTCACTGCAACCAATTTCGCTTCTGATAAGTGGGCATGGATAACAGTCTTGGCCGAATCCGTCACCGGCAATGCCAATAGTTCCTTAGTCAATTGTCTGGAGAGAATGCATGGATGCCCCCGCTTACCTTCATATGTGGGCAGAGTTAAAATTCCATTAAACGATTGGACGATTTGCTGGATGGTAGCTCGTTGCACTGGAGCGTAATCAACTGGAGAAAACATTACTGCTTCAGTCTGGGCTGAAATTGCGCGAAGCCCGCACTGCAAGGAACTCAACATTCCCAATTCTGGTTCTGGATTCACAACGAACTTAGTGTATGATCCCGAGCAAGAGGTTTCCATCACGGGTTGATCCGGTCGAGCCACCACAATCACTTCGCTGCAAACGCTGAAGAAATGTCCTAATAATCTATCCAGAAACGTTTCGCCCCGAAAAGTTAATAGTGCCTTAGGTCGTCCTAATCTGCGGGAGGCACCGGCGGCTAAAATTACGCCGGTCAAATTCACTTCGCCAAATCCCTGACTTCCTCTCCAGCAAATACCGATTTGGACAATTTCCGCCATGCAGCTTCCGGCTGACGCCGCACTGCAATCATTTCCGCAATCACCGAAACGGCAATCTCCTCAGGAGTAATTGCCCCAATGTCAAAACCCATAGGCGCATGAATCCGTTCAAAAGCACCGTGCGGCAATCCTTCTCGCTCCAGCTCTTTAATTACGCTCAATACTTTGCGGCGGCTTCCTATCATCGCAATGTACCTGGCCTGAGTATTCACCGCCCAACGCAGAACAAGCATATCGTCCCTATGCCCTCTGGTCACAATGATTACGTAACTGGTGTCGCGAATATCCAGCTTCGGAAATACTTCGTCATATTCCAAAGCATGAACCGTCTCAGCTTCCGGAAACCGCTCGGCGTTTGCATAGGATTCCCGATTGTCCACAATCACAGTAGCAAACCCAGCCAAGTTGGCAACCTTCGATAGGCTCTTTGAAATATGGCCTGCGCCAAATATGAAAGCCTTCGGTTGGGGGACTACCGGTTCCACAAATACTTCCAATTGCCCTCCGCAAATAAGTCCATTATCATATGCCGCATCCTGTCCCAGTGAAAACTTCATCAGTTTTGGCCGCTCGTTTTGAATCACATCGCGAGCTGCGTTCCAGACTTCCGCTTCTACGCATCCTCCGCCGATGGTTCCGGCCATTGACCCGTCCTCTCGCACGATCATTTTCGCACTCTCGTAGCTGGGAATGGACCCATTCACTTGCACAATGGTTGCCACCGCACACTTTTGGCCCAGTTTGCGCAGTCGAACTACTTCATCAAAGATGTCCATTTCTAATGATTCTAACGTATTCAGGAAATCCCGCGGTACCGCAAACTTTTTTACTGGGGGGACTAAAGTCTTTGCCTTAGCTGGACGATAAAGCTACAAGTGAGGAAAATATGACGAATCCAAGCGGGCCAGAAAATGTCGTGGATATCAACTCCTATCTAGCCAACCCTATCTCTTCCCGTGCCAAAGAGCCTGTTTTGGCACTTGATACTGCGCAGAATGTTGCTGACTTGGCCCAGACAAACAAAAAGCTCGTGACCATCGTTATGGGGATGACCCTCATGATCGGATTGGTTGCTTGCATCGCCTACCTGGCTGGTCGCGCCATTACTCTGAATCGTGCTGGTGCTAATCAGCTGACGATCGCCCGGACCGAAAAACTACCGATTATTGTGGATTCTCCCAAAGTGAGCGCTCAAAAAGTGGAAGCCCCAGTAGCGAAAACCAGTTTGCCTCCGGCACCGGTTTCAGCACCTGCTACCAAGGCGGTTGCCCCAGTTCCATTAGTCACTCCGCCTGCGCCGGCTAGGGTTGAAAGCACACCTGATTCTGGGACATGGTATGTGCAGGTCGGCTATATCGAAACGCCCCAATCCGATACATTCCGTTCCGCACTCAAAGACAAGGGTTTCAAAACAACGGTCGCCAAGGGTGACTCACCTAGTCAAGTTCGGATCCTAGTTGGACCGGTGGCCGATTACAACGCCCGCATGGCATTACAGCGTCAATTGCTGGCTGCCGGCTATGAGTCGTTTCAACGCCGCTATTAGCGGAACAAGTTTTCTCAAGTTGTTTCTCTTGTTTCTTTTCCTCCTGCGAGGCCCGCTTGTGGTTTGCTAACAAAGCAAACCACAAGCGGGATTTTTTCGTCTAACCGGAGTTCCACGGTCACCACACCTTCTTCAATTCAATCTGCCCTCTTTTCACTCGCTTGCAAAAAAGTAACAGACTGCGCTTTCCAGACCTATGAGACTCTTGATTTGGGGCTTATGCCAGAAGATCTTTTACAACTCTTCCATGAACATCAGTCAACCGGAAGTGGCGGCCTTGAAACTTGTAGGTCAACTTGGTGTGGTCCATGCCAAGGCAATGCAGCAGTGTTGCATGAAGATCGTGCACATGTACCGGATTGCTGACAATGTTGTAACTGTAGTCGTCGGTTTCGCCATAGCTGATACCAGGCTTGATTCCGCCGCCGGCCATCCACATTGTGAAACAACGGGGATGGTGGTCCCGTCCATAATCATCAGGCGTTAGTTTCCCCTGACAATAAACAGTGCGGCCAAATTCGCCGCCCCAAACCACTAAAGTTTCGTCCAACAGGCCACGCTCTTTCAAATCCTGGATCAATCCTGCCGAAGCTTGATCCACATCGTAACATTGACCTCGAATGGCTGGGGGAAGGTTTACGTGATGATCCCAACCGCGATGGAATAACTGCACGAAACGGACACCTCGTTCAGACATGCGGCGGGCCAGCAGGCAATTGGCCGCAAACGTTCCGGGCTTTTTCACTTCTGGCCCGTAGAGGTTTAAGGTGTGATCCGATTCCTTGGAAACGTCGGTCAACTCCGGCACCGAGGATTGCATCTTGAAAGCCATTTCGTATTGGGCAATCCGAGTGGCAATTTCAGGATCGTGAAATTCTTCCTGCTTCATTTGATTCAACTGGGCCAGATCATCGATGAAACGTCTTCGATCTCCTGGGGAAACACCGGCCGGATTCGAAAGATACAGAACAGGCTCGCCTTGGGAACGGAATTTCACTCCTTGATATTTACTAGGCAAAAAGCCGCTACCCCACAGCCGGTCATACAGGGGCTGATCGGCGGAACGGCCCGTGCCTTGAGACACCATCACTACAAAAGCCGGTAGATCCTTATTCTCACTCCCCAGTCCGTAACTCAACCACGAACCAATGCTGGGGCGGCCGGCAATCTGAAATCCTGTTTGCAGGAAAGTAACTCCTGGATCGTGGTTGATCGCCTCCGTATACATCGATTTCACGAAGCACAAGTTGTCCACAACTTTGGCCGTATGGGGAAGCAGATTGCTAACCCAAGCCCCGGACTGCCCATGTTGCTTCAGGTCGAAAATAGTTTGGGCTACCGGGAAACTCGTTTGTGTTGAGGTCATCCCAGTCAGCCGCTGGCCTTGCCGAATGGAGTCCGGCAATTCGGATCCGTGCAGCTTTTTCAAAAGAGGCTTGTGATCAAAGGTTTCAAATTGCGATGGAGCCCCTGACTGAAACAGGTAGATTACTCGTTTGGCTTTGGGTGCAAAATGAGGGGCGATGCCTTCGTTTTCGGCATGGAGCAAAGTAGCCAGAGCAGTAGCACCAATGCCACCTGAAGCGCGTCCCAAAAAATGGCGGCGAGATAGATTCATAGCTACTCCTTTGATACTACTTCGTCCAGGTTCAGGACCAGGCTTGCGACGTGTGCATATGCTGCCAATTCAGTAGGGTTCAGTCCCGGTTTCACTTGGGATTCACCCTGTTTGAGCAGTTCAACGGCATCTTCCGGTTTGGTTTGGAAACGGTCCAAAGTTCGTTGGAAATTGGCTTCAAGAATTGCCAGTTCTCGCGGATTTGGAGATCGCGCGGTGGCTAGTTTGAAGGCGAAGATGATTCTGGCTTGGGCACTGGAGCCGCCTTCCAGCATCATTCGTTCGGCGATCTTTCGCGAAGCTTCAAGGTAGGTGACATCGTTCATCAGGTTCAGAGCCTGAAGCGGAGTGTTGGTCCGAGTCTCCCGGACAGTGCAGGCTTCGCGCCCAGCCGAATCGAAGTTCATCATGGATGGGGGCGGAATGGTACGCTTCCAAAAAGTATAAAGACTGCGGCGATACAAACCTTCTCCGGTATCTGCTTTGTAGTCGCCATCGTTCGATAGCTCTTTCCAAAGTCCGGCGGGTTGATATGGTTTTGCAGATGGACCACCGACTTTTTCAACCAATAATCCGGCCATGCTCAGGGCCTGATCTCGCAACATTTCTGCAGCCAGACGCTGCCGGGGTCCGCGGGCTAGCAATCGGTTTTCAGGATCCTTTGCCACCAGTTCATCGGTGGTTCGCGAAGTCTGCCGGTAGGTGGAACTCATCACCATAGTTTTGATCAGAGCTTTGGTATCCCAACCGGTACGAATGAATTCAGTAGCAAGGTAATCGAGCAGTTCTGGATGTGAAGGCCATTCGCCTTGCGAACCAAAGTCCTCTACGGTTTTGACGATCCCAGTACCAAACAGCATTTGCCAAAGCCGGTTCACGGCCACTCGGGAAGTTAGCGGATGTTGCGGGCTGGTTAACCATTGGGCAAACCCCAATCGATTCAGGGAAGCTGCGGCGGGCATGGGCGGAAGTGCGGATGGAAGGCCGCGAGTCACTTTGTCTCCAGGACGATCATACGCGCCGCGAACCAGTAAATGTGTATCTGGCCGATTGGGCAGTTCCTGCATCACCATGACCGTTGGCAGTGATTCCTTGAGAGTTGCAATTTCCTCGCGCAGGTCGAAAGCAGTGCCCCAAATTGTCTTCAAATCGGGAGGTGCGGCTACCTCCAAGAAATAAGTCGAAAGCTTTGCCTGTTGAGGGGAGGTTCGCTGATCTTCTTGCAAGCGAGCTATGCCCGTCACCGAATCGAGAGGGGCCAGGGCCATGATTTCGTTTTCGTGGAGGGCGGCTGTGTAGACTCGGACATCGAGCAATTCGCCTGTGAATCGCATTCCAGATCCACCACCAATCCGAAAGGGCGAGACAGTAAAGAAGGACTGATTCAGCATATCCAGCAGGGTCTTCAATTTCTGTTGTTTGCCGTCGACATAAATCTTCACCCCAGAAGCTAGTCTGGTGCCGTCGTAACTAACAGCAATTTGATGCCAATCACCACGGGGTACTGGTAGTTCTGTTTCCACGCGCAATGCGTCGTCCAACCAACGTTGGGTCATGTGGAATTGAAGCTTGCCATTGATCAGATAAAGGCCGTAGCCGATTTCCTCGCTGACATCTTTGCCTCGGGAAAAAATTGCGCCGTTGGCTGATTCTGCTTTCATCGACAGGGCGATGGTGAATTTGTCAAGGTACCCGAATGCAGCTGTCTGCTGACCAGCATCGTGCTCTCTTTTGCCGTCAAATATTCCTTTGTCGCCGTAGATCGGGATGTGAACTTGCAGTTTTCGCGTTGGTGACCAATCCGTAGCGACTTGTTGCTTTGCGAATTCTTTGGCCCAGCGGCGTTCGGATTCCTTGATTGCTGATTCTGCTTTGCTTAGGTTTGCTTCGGCCGTGGCAAGGCGAGCTTCGAGGGATTCTAATTGCTTTTCCTGTTGTGGCGTTGGAGCGGCAATGAATGGCGGAGTATTTCCGTATTTGATGTATCGTCCCCATTCGCCGATGTTGTCGAAAAAAGCGTACAGCTGGTAGTACTCTTTCTGGGTTAGCGGATCGTATTTGTGATCGTGACAGCGGGCGCATCCAAACGTTAGGCCAAGGAATACGGTGGACGCTGTATCGATGCGGTCAACCACGTACTCAACAGCGTACTCTTCGGGAATGATGCCGCCTTCGGAATTGCCGCGATGGTTGCGGTTGAAACCGGTGGCGATGATCTGATCGCGACGGGCATTGGGAATCAGATCGCCAGCAACTTGCTCGGTCAGGAATTCATTGTAGGGTTTGTTCTTATTGAAAGCTTCAATAACCCAGTCACGCCAGCGCCACATGTTGCGCTCGCCATCGCTTTGGTAACCGTTGGTGTCGGCGTATCGGGAAGCTTCCAGCCAGCGGATTGCCATGCGCTCGCCAAATCTTGGAGAGCGAAGTAATCGATCGACCTGCCGTTCATAAGAGCCGGGAGATTTGTCAGATAGAAAAGCATCGAGCTCTTCAGGAGTTGGGGGAAGGCCAGTTAAGTCAAAGCTTAGGCGACGGAGCAGCCTGGCTGGTTCCGAGGTGGGAGCTGGTTTGAGGCCTTCCTTTTCCAGCCGCTCCCGAATGAAATCATCAATGGTTTTAGTCGGCGAGCCGCGGTGAACTGGGGGGATGAATGACCAATGTTTTTCGTAACCGGCACCTTGTGCGATCCAACTTTCCAGGGTTGTTGATTCGGCTTCTGTCAAAGTTTTACCGGAGTAAACCGGGGGCATTTTTGTAGCTTTGTTGGCGGAACGAATGCGTTCAAGGATGACTTTTTTATCAAGATAGGCAGAGCCAGATTGCGTATCGAGACGCAGTTTGGATTTACGATTGGCTTGGTCTGGACCGTGGCAGGAGAAACATTTATCGGACAAAATTGGGCGAACGTCGCGATTGAACTCGACCGGGGAGGCGGACTGGAGGATGCCGGCAAACCACGCCAGCGCGAGGAAAGGTTTCATGGGGATCCATAGGCATTGTATAAGATTGAAAAGATGGCCGCTAAGAAACCTGCGCCCCGGCGTGAATTTCCTGATCTGTTGGAGGACCCTGGCGAACTGGACCCTCGCGAAATTGTAGACGGCGAACCGGTGGATGATGCCTATGTTTCGTCCGGGGAGTTTTCGGGAAGGACGTTGTCACAGTTGGTGGTTCGCCGCTCGGTGATCTCGGCGGTCTCCTTTGCCGGTGGGCAGATAAAGTCTGTTCGCTTGAAAGATGTTCGTTTTGTCCGCTGCGATTTTTCAAATACTGTGCTGCGAGGAATCGATGCTAGCCGCGTTGAATTCATCGACTGCCGGTTCATCGGCGTTAAGGCGCTTGAATGCCGCATGGAGGACATTCTTTTTGAGCGCTGTAATGGCCGCTATGGGCAGTTTCAAGATGGCAGCGCCGTGCGCTCCGAATTTGTGGAGTCGCAATTCGAGGATGCCGATTTTCGTGGGGTCAATCTGAGCCACAGCAAGTGGACAAAATCCAGCTTCGTCAGGGCTGATGTTACTGGTTCGAAATTGCAGGGCTGTGATCTGAGCGGGGCTGAGACGGAAGGCCTGCTGGTTGCTGCACTGGACCTCCACGGTGCAATCGTAAATCCAAGTCAGGCGATGGATTTTGCCAGGCTGCTTGGTCTGACAATTAGGTAGTCTGGGCTTTGCTAAGATGCCAGGTTCTGAAAGGAAGCCAACCGAACAAACAGAGCTCGGCCACCCGCTGCCATAGCCCGCGCAACTCAGCGCCAGGGCCACCCATTAGAAAGACGCAGGCTAGCACCACTATCCCAAGATAAAGAGAAATTGGAGAGCCGCGGCGGCTGATCCAAAGCAAGCCAATTCCGCCGCTGAGATATTGCGCCAAGCCTATGGTGTTGTGAATGCTCTGTTGTGCTGAACCTTCGGCGGGGCAGCCGGCATCGCAAGGGAATAGCGCCGCACCGATGTTGCCCAACCCGATTCCCAGCAGTAGTAGGGCCGGTAACCGCTGCGGGCGGGGGAGTTGGGTGACGAGCCAAAGAATGGCAATCAGGCTGATTATGCCAGTTGGCAAAAATATGCCCAAGTTGACCAACGATGCGTTGGGTGCCCCATGAGCGCCAAGTTCGCTGATGTATTGCTGCATGGCGTTGTAGTTGGGTGTCAGGAATCCGATTGTTACAGGGACAATTAGGCCGAAGCCTGCGGCGAATAGTGTGAACGGAAATAGCGGGCGAAGCATGTCTTCCTTACTACGCTGTGATGCACGGAAAAGTTCCGGAATCCCTTTTCACGGAAGCGGAGAAGAAGTAGGATGAAGGTATGCTACGAAACCTTTTCCTGGGACTAGTAATGATTGGTGTTGGTTTTGGACAGGCATTGCCGCCCACACCGATAAATCCTCCCGATGCGTACGCGGCTTTGAAGCAATTTGTAGGTTTGACGAACGATCAGATTGCAAAGATGGCCCAAGCTCAGATTAACTACTCCCGGTTGGAGGACAACAAGCGGGAGCGGGCGTTTCAAGTGAATTTGGAGATTGACCAGGAGACGGCCAAACCGTCTATCGATGCGATGGCTTTGGGTGTGCGGTATTTAGAGTTGGAAGTGATTTGCCGGGAATTGAGGGAAGCTGCGGCGGCAATTCCGAAGAGTAATCTGGCGCTTTTGACGGATGCCCAAAAAGTGAAATTGAAAGTGTTGGAAGATGCTATGAATTTGGCTCCGACGATTGCGCAGGCGCAGGCGTTGCAGTTGTTGCCTGGGAGTTCAGGGTTTAGCCTTGCCAGTTTCTTGCTGGGCGGCACAGGTGGCATTGGTGTGGTCACCGGAAATCCGTTCTCTTTCGTCAGCCCGAATGTTTCGGCTTGTAGGGGATCACGTGTTGGAGGTAATTTTTCGTCGATTGGGCCTTTGGATGCCGGGGCCAAGTGATGGGGATACGAATCTCATTGCTTGCCATTTTGGCCATAGCGACTTGCCTGGGACAAGCTTTTCCTGAAATTCCCAGCAGTCAGTATGCGGCGTTGAAGCAGCTTCTTGGACTGACGGACGATCAAGTTTCCAAAATGATTCAGGCGCAAACGGAAAACGCTCAATTTGCGGAAGGGAAGCAGCGGCGAATTGCGCAGGTGAATTCGGAAATTGATGAGGAAACGGCAAAGTCATCGTTGGATGCCATGGCGTTGGGTGTGCGGTATTTGGAGTTGGAAGTAATTTGCCGGGAGTTGCGGGACGCTGCCACCGCCCTTCCGAAGAGGAATCTGGCGTTGTTGACGGATGGTCAAAAGGTGAAACTGAAGGTTCTGGAGGAAGCGGTGAGTTTGGCTCCGACAATCTCACAAGCGCAATCGCTGCAGTTGTTGCCTGGAGGAATGTTCATTCCTGCCAGGAGAGTTAGTGTACTAAGTTTTTCTTCCGACTTTGGGAGTTGCGGACAAAACAGTACGGTGTCGTATTTCTACCCATCGCTGCCTTGAGAATTGTACCCCCGTCCCGGATCGTACATTTGTTTTCTTTTGTTGGTGAAGTAGCTAAAGATGTAACGTTCGGCAGCCGATGTGAAGAGCATGCCGGAGAGCTATTTAGGGCGTCGTCTGCGCCTACTACGGGAAACCCAAAATCCGGACGGTGGCTGGGGATATTTCCCGGGAAAACGGTCCTGGCTGGAACCTACATCCTATGCCATGCTTGCGCTTCATCAGGACACAGGTTCTGAAAACTGGGAACGTGGCTGGAATCTGCTGCGTAAATGGCAGCGGGAAGATGGAGCTTGGCGACCTACCGAGCAAGTTGAAGATGCCCATTGGTCGACTGCGTTGGCTATCACCTTGCACTGCGTTCGGAACGTCTACGACGCCAGGTTTCGCAACGGTGTGGATTGGATGCTGGATTCAGCGGGCGCTGAAGGGCGTTTGCTGCAACGAGTGGTTGCCTACTTTACCAATTTCTCCCCAACAGGACATGATTTGAAGTACCGTGGCTGGCCCTGGCGGCCGGATTCGGTAAGTTGGATTGAACCTACCGCCCATTCGTTGGTGGCGTTGAAAATGGCTGCGCCGCACATTGGCGGAGCGCTGGTAAAACGGCGGATTGTGATGGGCGAGGGTATGATTCTGCGGCGACGTTGTAGCGACGGCGGGTGGAATTATGGCAGTACTGCGGCTTTGGGAATTGACCTACCTTCTTATCCGGAAACAACTGCTTTGGCATTGTTGGGTTTACAAGGGAGCCGGGAGGCTGACCTTGGTCCGGCACTATCCCGTGCCAGACAGCTGTTCGACCAGGGACAATCTCCTTTGGCGAGTGCCCTATTGAAAGTTAGTCTACGTTCCTACGGAATGAGGCTGCCGGTGGAACAGTCGAAGGAAACGGGACGGGATTTGTTGGTGACGGCATTGGAATCCATCGGGGCGGCGGAGGGTGGTTTTGCCCTTCTGAAACCTCCGGTGCAGGCATGAGTGGAACTCATCTGCCACGATCTTCGCGTCGTGATTTTTGGGGGATGGCTGCGGCGGGATTAGCAACGGGGTGCAATCGGGTGAATCAGTCGGCGTTAGCAGTGAAGGGCGGCGAATCGGTAGTGGCGATTGTAAAAGCCGCTACCTATTCCGACGACTTGACTGGTCGCATTCTGGAAGGGATCAAGGAATGCGGTTTGGACGTGAAGGACAAGAAAGTTCTGCTAAAGCCGAATTTGGTGGAGTTTGACCGCAATACGGCGATTAATACGGATGTGGCGGTAGTTGCAGCAGCCTGGGAAGCTTTTCGGAGTTTGGGGGCTGAGGTTGTTATCGGAGAAGGTCCGGGGCATCGGCGGGATGCTTTCGGGATAGCTGTGGAAGCCGGGTATCGCAGTGGGATGTCCAAGTTCGAAGCGAACTTTGTGGATTTGAACCGGGACGATGTGACGCGAGTGGAAAAGTTCGCCGATCATAAGGAAATTTATCTACCGAATTCCGCCTTAGCGGCGGATTTAGTGGTGTCTTTGGCGAAGATGAAAACGCACCATTGGGCGGGGGCGACGCTATCCATGAAGAATTTTTTTGGGCTAGTCCCGGGGGCTGTTTACGGATGGCCGAAAAATTTCCTGCACATGACGGGAATCCCCACTTCGATTATTGAGCTGAACCGGATTTTCCGCAAAACATTTGCCATTGTGGATGGCATTGTCGGAATGGAAGGGAACGGACCTATCCAAGGAACACCGAAGAATGCCGGTGTTTTAGTCATGGGAAGCGACAACGTCGCGGTGGATGCCACTTGCTGCCGGATTATGGGAATTGATCCGTTCAAAGTGGAATATATTGCTGGTGCCCAGCACTTGGGAATTGTGGACGGCTCGCGCATTGGACAGCGCGGCGAATCGATCAACAGTGTTCAAACTGATTTCAAATTGATTAAGGAATTTGCCTACTTACGCACATGAGCAACGAATCGACAGCGGAAAGTCTTAAAGCACTTGGAAGCAATCTAGGGGTGACGAATTTACCCATTGTGAGTGGATCCAGTGCTCCTGTGGTCATCATTGGGGCCGGGCCGGCGGGATTAACGGCTGCTTACGAACTCGCCAAGAGCGGGATCCAATCCGTTGTTCTGGAAAAAGATGACGTGGTTGGGGGGATTTCCCGCACAGCAGAATACAAGGGATATCTTTTCGACATTGGTGGCCACCGGTTCTTTACGAAAGTAGGAGTGGTGGAAAAAATGTGGCAGGAGGTGTTGGGAGGTGACTTTCTTTCCCGCCCGCGGATGAGTCGCATTTTCTATAAAAGGAAGTTTTTTGCCTATCCGTTGGAAGCTAAGAATGCCCTATTTGGCTTAGGGATTATTGAAGCGATTCGCTGTGGGTTATCGTACATTTGGGCGACGCTGTTCCCAACCAAGCCGGAAGATAATTTTGAAGCGTGGGTATCCAACCGCTTTGGGAAACGGCTGTTCAGCATTTTCTTTGAATCCTATACCGAGAAGGTTTGGGGAATTCCCTGCAAGAGCATTAAGGCGGAATGGGCTGCACAGAGGATAAAGGGGCTGTCTCTATTCACGGCTGTTTGGAACGCGATACGGCCGCAGTCATCGAGCGACAAATCCCAAGTGATCAAGACGCTAATTCACGAATTTCAGTACCCACGAAAAGGTCCGGGAATGATGTGGCAGAAGACTCGAGACTTGATCCAGGCAAAGGGTCACGAGGTTGTTATGCAAGCGCCAGTAGAAAAAATCAACTGGGTGCCTGGGCGGATAACTTCGGTTGAGGCTGGGGGCAAGCGCTACGAGGGTGAATATTTCTTAAGCAGCATGCCTATTAAGGAGTTGATTGAAAAGCTGGATCCGAGGCCCCCGGCAGCCTTGCGAAGCGCTGCTGATGATTTCCACTATCGCGATTTTCTGACCGTAGCCTTGATCATCAAAGGCGACAACGTTTTTCCTGACAACTGGATCTACATTCACGAGCCTGGTGTAAAGGTGGGGCGAATCCAGAACTACAAAAGCTGGAGCCCCGAGATGGTCCCCGATCCTGCCAATGGATGCATTGGGCTTGAGTATTTCTGTTTCGAAGGAGATGGTCTGTGGACTACATCCGATGCGGAACTGATTGAACTCGCAAAGCGGGAAGTGGGGCACCTTGGGTTAGTGAATCCGAATGATGTGATCGATGGTACGGTTGTGCGGATGCCCAAAGCTTACCCGGTTTACGATGACAGCTACCAGCGTGGGATCGATGCGATTCGCGGCTTCCTGGCGGAAGTTCCAAACCTGCAGTTAGCTGGGCGAAATGGCATGCATCGGTACAATAATCAGGATCACTCCATGTTGACGGCGATGCTGGCGGCAAGGAATATAGTCGCCGCAAAGACAGGTGCCGGACCCTACTACGACTTGTGGCGGGTGAATGTGGACGAGGAATATCATGAAGCCGGGGCAATGGGTATGGAAGACGAGTTGAAGAAAATGGAATCGACTCAACCCATGGTGCCGCAGGCGATTCGTTAGTTCTAGACACCATTTCGTAACACTGTTCGATTAGGCTGGAAGGATGAGTAATCTTTCCGGCCTTTTCTTTATTGCAGTGTCGGCGCTGGCGCAGGTTCAGCCGAAGCACTTGATCGTGATCGGCGTTGACGGGCTTGGTGGTGCGGCGCTGCTGAATGCATCAACGCCTAGACTTCATGAATTGATGAATCGAGGTGCTTGGACGTTGAAGGCACGGGCAGTGTTTCCTACGGTGTCGAGCCCGAATTGGGCCTCCATGATAATGGGTGCAACGGCAACGCATCATGGGATCACTTCCAACGAATGGACGCCTTCGAAGTTTGATTTAGGCCCAGTTTGTAAAGGAAGTGAAGGGACCTTTCCTACGATGTTCAGCGTGTTGCGGGCGGCCAAGCCAGGAATGATAATGGGGATCATCCACGATTGGGATGGATTTGGAAGGCTGGTGGAACCGAACGTTGTGAACGTAAAAGAAAGCGTGAAGGGGTCAAAAGAGGCGACCGGGCGCGCCATTTCCTGGTGGCTCGAAAAGAAACCAGAGTTGCTATTCTTGCATTTGGACGATGTGGATCATGCGGGTCACAACAAGGGCTGGTGGACGGAGGATTACTACGCTGCGGTGACTACTGCCGATGCTTTGATTGGCAGTGTGGTGGACACGGTGAAGAAGGCGGGGCTTGAGGGAGAGACAGTAATTTTGGTTACTGCGGACCATGGAGGACAAGCAAAGTCACATGGTGGCATGTCGACTGCGCATGTGGAGATTCCATGGATCCTGACCGGCCCAGGAGTGAAGAAGGGGGAACTGATGAAGCCGGTGGATACGTTTGATACCGCGGTCACGGTTGTGAAACTGCTCCGGGCGAAACCGCATCCCTGTTGGATCGGGAAAGTGGTGACGGAGGCTCTAGTGTTGGGCTCTGGCAGATAGGAAATACTTGCGGATAGTCAGGTAGGAATCGCCTCCGATTGCTTTCATCGCTTTCTTGGCTTCCCATAGACCTGTCTGCCGTAAGCTTGGCCAAAAAGCTCCTGCTGCGATTGCGCCGGAAGTGACGGCCGGAGTGTCGGCCTTTATCGAATAGCGACCTAGGATCAAGCACCCATCAACCGCGGAAATTCCGCGAATGGGTTCTGAGTTGAACAACACTTCGATTCCTGATTCGGCTGCCGACCTCCCAACTTTTTGTGAGTAATATCCATCGGCCACAGAAGCAACTTTCACAGGCTCGCCAAGGATGTCGCTCAAGATTTTGGAACTGAGGGACCATTCTTCAATGAGGCTGGTCCAAGACAGGTTGGACATGCGATCCGGGTGGGAATGGGTATGGCTACCGATGACGTGTCCTCGCTGGTGGAGTTCACGAATTTGAGATGGGTTCATGAAACCCGGTTTATTGATCCAGCTAGAGGTTACGAAAAAGTGTCCGCGCCAATTGCGGGATTCCAATTCATCGGCGACGCAAGTGTAGGACCCGATGGCACCGTCATCAAACGTGAGGAAGATTGGTATTTGCTGCGGCCAGATTCGAGATTGGCAGATGGTTTCGACGGGGGTGTTTGGAGCTTGCTGGCGTATTGCATCCAGGTGACTCTGGAAACTCTTTCGGCTAAGTGTGTAGTAGGCAGGACAGCGTCGTAGAGGATCGTCGCCGGTTTCAAGTTCTTCAACGACGTCGTGGTACCCAATGGAAATGGCTTTCATGTTCATGTTAGCTTTCAAGAATGCGCAGGTAGGCGTCAACCACATTGGAAACCATCATCTCTGTGGTGAAATGATGCAGGATTCTTTCTCGGCTTCTATCTCCCATTTTACGCCGCAAGTCGGGGGATCGAAGAAGAATTAGTAATTTCCCGGCCAATTCTTCGGGGCTATCCGGTGCGACGAGGAATCCTGTTTCCCCATCGACAACGACTTCCGGGTTTCCGCCCACCGAAGTAGCAACGCAGGGTAAAGAGAAAACCATAGCTTCCAGTAAGGCATTGGACAAACCCTCACTTCTGGAAGGTAGAACGAAAATATCTGAAAGGTTCAGGAAGGCAGGCACTTCGTTACACTCTCCGATGAAGCGCACGCGATGTTCGATGGGCAAGGATTGGTTCAACTTCATTACTTCTTGCGTGAATTCTTGTCTACCAGGCTCGTTGTGGGTTAAATTTCCTGCAACGACGATTTGAGCCTTGGCCTGTTGCCCGATGATGCCGGCTGCGCGAACAAGAACGTCGATGCCTTTTACTCGACGGAGGTTCGCAACACATGTAATTACGGGAATAGCTGGATCGATGTTTAAGCTTTGACGTAGGCGATTGACATCGTCTAGCGATGCATCTAAGCTTGCGTCGATACCATTGTGAATTGTCAGCGTACGGTTGGGATCAACTTTATCGGCATCGATCGTGTAATGCCGCACTCCGTCAGATACAGTTTGAATTTGGTCAAAAATTCCGCTCAAAAGGCGATACCCGGTTTGATGATATTTTCTTCGTAAAATACCCATATCGCGGCGGCTGGAGACCAGGTACCTTGCTCCTGCCGCTTTGGCGATAGGACCTGCCCACAAATCGGAGGTTTCAAAAAACGTGTGCACAATATCAAATTGCTCTTTTTTGACGAACTTGTAGAGGCGGGCTGCGACCTTCCATGCGGTCCAATCGTAGATGTTATTGAGTTGCCAATGATGGACGGGGCAGGGAAAGCGATCGATTAGCTTGCGTGCCGCATCGCTACTATGGAAGGTGACTACCTGACATTCAAAGCCGTCTGCAGGCAGATCGCGAACTAGGCGGAGAAGTGCCAATTCCGCGCCGCCTACGCCCCAAATACTGTCGATAATGAACAAGATCTTCCGCACTGGGCGGATAGTTCTGCCCGGTGTCGGTGATATTCCTTTCATTTCTGTGATTGAGGTGTTCATTGAGTGCTAAAGAAGATAAAGTTAAAAACGTTTTATGCCCATTTGTCCTGATTCTTCTTGAACCAGGAACCACCGAGGATTCTTGCAGCTCTGCGAGCCGTCTGAAAGGAATTGCACTTTAAGGCGTCTTTCCAAGCGGATTGTCCAGGTGGGACTGGTTCAAGTCCAGCGCGGCGAAGTTTGCCATTGATGAAGTATACGATTGCTTGTTTTTCTGAAAACGCAGATCGGAAAGTTACGCTGAATGACACAGAAACCTGAGGGCCATTCTTTACCCAATGCGGTGCGCCAACCGGGAAATGTAGTCCTTCGCCTGGACTGAGTGAATAGACATTTGCCCGTTCTTGAAACTCCTCCTTATAGGACATGTTGCGGTGGTAATCAGCACCGTGCCAAAGCTGCAGCATGTGCTCTATTTGGTTCTCCGGCAAAACGGTGCGGTCTTTGGGGTCCCAGAGGCTTATCTGTTTTGAGCCTCGGATTTGTAGAAGGAAATTGTGTTCCTCATCCAGATGATAGGGCGTGACTGCATTGGGAGAGGAAATAAAGATGAAGGCCTCCTCACGATGGGAACCTTGCATGGCTGGGGAGGCATGTTTATAAACATCATCGAGTACGTTACGCAGCAGCGCGCCGTATTGAGGATCGGATTGTACGTTCTTCAAGACCATCCACGAACCGCTCTCTTCAATTCTCTTTACTGTTTCAACAATGGAGAGACCATTCTTTGGATGCTTAGTCGGATCCTGGTTTACTGGAACCTGTCCGGCATAATACTCAACCTGCTTTTCCGGTAATCTTTGTGCAAGTTGAACTAGCTGGGGCAGGTCGAATTCCGGGCGGCCGGACAAGGTGTGGCGCACTTTGAAACCACGCTGGGGAAATTCATGTTGGAATTGGCTAGCATCCAGTTCCAGTAGTTGCGAAGCTTTTTGAGTTGCGACTGCCATGGTTAGCTATTTCCTTTCTGTGTAGAAATCTTCAGATGATTGGGTGCAGGCTGAGACTTGAATTGTTTTTTGACCCAACGTAATAGTGGGAAGGCCGAAATCCAAAAGTTTCCTGCGCGTGAGTTATCGGAGATTAGAGTTTGGCGGATCATGCGACGTTCTTTCCAAATTCGGTTTGCCATGGGGTGGCGGGCCAGAGCGCAGGAATCGAGCCATTGAATTCGCGGATCGTCGAAGGCGCGGCGAATGTTTTCCAATTCCAGCAACAAGCCTGGCGAGAACTTGGAGTATTCTTCATCGAAAGCGATTTTGAAGGTGAAGCCACCGCCCCCGCCCATGAGGTTGAGTTTCATTGCGACTACTTTGCCATTGAACGAGAGGGTCAAAAGTTGGACGCGGCCTTCCAGAAAGCCATTGCGAATAATGTTTCTAAGATAGGCGGCGTTGCTTTGTTCAAGTGCAAATGCACCTCCTCCGGGCCGCCCTTTCCAACCGCTTGCTTCAAGGCGAAGGAAGTCATCAATGAAGGAATCCACTTCGTCAATGGTTTCCACTTGATGGTAATCGAGAGTTCCCTGCTCAGCGAATCGGCGCTCCAATCTTAAGAATTCGTCATAGTGTTTTTTTCGGACAGCTGAGAGCAAGTAGGCATCCACACTGCCCTGAGGCGTGAAGAATGCTCTTGGATATTCACTAAGCATTGTGGCGTATCTACCGATGACGAAGTCAGCCCAAATATGATGGAGTGTACCTTCTGCCAGAAACAGGTTTGTGTCGAGGAGCTTGCAGGAGAACGGATTTGATTCAAACCAATTCCAGAACAATTCCAGGACTTCCGAAACGTGGGATTGATTGATTAGTGGAACCGTAAGAAAGCAATATATGTGCTGCCAAAATGAAATTACTTTGACAGGAAGGCCCAGATAACTGCTTTGAACATGCAGCGGAAAGAATCCCCACATGGGTTGGTCACCATTCTTGCTGCCTGGGCCAAATACTAATAGGAAGTGCAGGTCTTGTCTGGAGGCTAGATTGTCGATTGCGGACAGTAATGTCCAAGGTTCATAGAACACGTTCGGGACTATAGATACCGCGGAAAGTTGACGCCACTGTTGTTCGTATTCTGATAGTTGTTTTGCCTGAACCAGCCGAAAAGTTAGTGCTTTGGTTGGGGGCACGTTTGCGATCGCCGGAACGCTCTTCTGAACCTCGTCTTTTGGCGCAACCATTCCCATGCTAAAAGGCCCGTTCCTTGCGTGATTGCAATTCATGCTGAGGGCGAAGGCCGAAAATGGTTCGTCGAAGAGCGAGGAGTGAGGAAACCATCGGCCCGGGCATCAAGCAGGGTGTCTGATAAGTGGTTGGAACATTCGCATCCAACTTCTTAGCCAGTTCCCTTGCTTGTTTTGTCTGACCCAAAATCAAGTGGCCGCGAATTTGGTCAAGTTGAACATTCCGATAAAGTGATTTGTACTCTTCTTCGTATCGTTCCAAAAAGTTTGAATCAGCGCCCCACACGGCTTCCAAAACAGCGAGTCTGGCTTGAGAGGAGGTAACCAGCCCGGCGTCGGTCAATCTTGCACCAGGATG
>JAYUSZ010000187.1:0-11553 GCA_043755435.1 Bryobacterales bacterium
GTTCAAGGCAAGGCCAATGCCTGTTCGCGCGGTTGAGTCGTTGAAGCCGGCCAAGCCGAACTCTGGAATTTCGATGGACGGGATGGTAGCCGCATTCGCATCTGCCGCCGAGGTGACCGAGGAGATGCGCTGAAAACCGAAGCGCATTTCGTTGATCAGGTTGGATTTCAAAGAGCTGGTGAGTCCAGCGGAAGCGGAGTTCCTCTTGGCTGGCGTGGAAGCTGTCAAGCCAGGAGGAACACCCTGGCCAGCCACACTGGTGCGAGTATCGCTAGCCCAACGCAGCATCAAGGAATGTTTGTCGTTAAAACGATGATCGCCGCGGCCGGTCCACTGCCATGCGTCGAAGGTGTTGGGAGCAGCACCGCTTAAGGTACCAAGCGGAACTACGTAAGTCTGGCCATTGCGGGTGAAACGGGAAACCGCTCCAGTGGCTTGTTGAGCAGCAGGCAGAAATGTTAGAACTGCGTTCACTTGGGGAAGTGTTCCGGCGGCGGCTTTAATAATGTCCTTACCTGCCTGGGTGGGAGCGCCTGTGATGGCTGTTCCGCTGGCAAAGCGATGATCGGTCCAACGAAGACCAGAGAAGAAGAAAAACGTTTTGTCTTTCACGATTGGTCCGCCGATGGTTGCGCCAACCTGATTCTGTACGCGCCATGGGGCTTTGGTAAATGTACGCTTATCAAGGTTGCTGCGGGAATTCAAAGCATTTCCGTTGTAGGCCCAGTAGCCGGTGCCATGGAAAGCATTCGTTCCGTTCTTGGTTACCATGCTGACAACCGAACCGGCTGCGCGCCCATATTCGGGCAGGAACTGATTAGTGATGAGACGGAATTCCGCTACGGCGTCGGGGTTATTCACTTCCTGCACCAAACCAGTCACGGATGGGTTATTGGAATCCATTCCATCGATCATGAAATTGTTGGAACGGGTCCGCATGCCGTTTACTGAAAAGCTGATTCCACCAGCAGCGAAGGTGCTGTTGCCGCTGGAAAGCTGCGAAACACCGGCCACCTGCAAGGCGATGCCGAGGATATTTCCATTGGGGGCAAGCGGCATTTCAGTAATGCGCTTGGATTCAAAATTGACGCCAACTTCAGCATTGGTGACATTAACCAATGGCGCGGAACTGGTGATTTCAATGGTCTCTGATATTGAGGAAACCTTCAAAGTGATATCCAGGCTGGGACGCTCGTTCAATAGAAGCGTTACCGGACCTTGAACCACTCTTGCGAATCCTGCGGCTTCGACAATCACCTGATAGGCACCTGGTTGAAGCAGTAATGCGCGGAAACGGCCCTCATTGTCCGTAACAGTGTCGCGACTGATGTTCGTGTCGATTTTCTTGACGCTAACCTTGGCGCCAGGAACAGCGGACCCTGTAGGATCCTTTACGACCCCCAGGATCTCGGACGTTACAGATTGTGCCATAGCCAACGATGCCAGGCAAAGAATTGTGACCAAAGCGGACAGAAAACGTCGCATAGAAAACTCCATGTTTGAAAATTGTAAAGAGCAACAGGATTAGAACTGCTTGGAACTGTCTCCCTAGGAGGGAAAAGACCTTTACCCTATTGTAATGCGAAATTAACGATAGTGGAATGCTCTGTTTTTGGGGCCAGGGTGTGTTCGGCCTCAAGAACACGCACGAGCTCAACAACGAACTGCGCCAACCAATCCAGCAAAGTTACTTGCAAGGGGAAATATTACTTCAAGAACTCGCTCAGAGATTGTTGGGCTTTTGCATTGGCCAAAGAAGTGAAGCTGGCGATGGCGGAGTGTTCGTCACTATAGCCCTCTAGCAAAATGTCGAGCCGGGTTGTTTTCAGTAGTTCGATTAAGCGCTTGGTGGGTGCGAGCAATTTCATAGCGCCTCCGCGACGAGTGATGGCGGAATAGGCCGCAACCATCTCGCCTAGCCCGAAGCTGTCTACCGTGGTGACTTTGCTGCAGTCGAGGAGCAAGTGTTGGGTCCCGGTGTCGTATTGTTTGAGCATCAATTCGCGAAGCTGTTCGCAGTCGGAGCCGAGTGTCATAGGGCCGGTTGGAGTTATTATCGCGATGCCGCTGGAAAGGCGGATTGAGTGGGGGAATGGCATGCATTTATCTTAGATCACTGACGTGACGGTCAATGGCATAGCGTCAGTGGGATGGGTTCTTTGATTCGCCAATAGCGCTGGAATTTCCGTGCAAACTGACGATTCCATGCCGGTACCGATGAACGCCTTCGGGCGGCATTGGGTTTGGCGTAGTGAAAGCTCTGCGACCTTGCATCCGCGTCCGGCAGAGCGCTACCTGTGTTTCGATCTCAAGTTCTTCGGAAACTACGTGCGGGCCCAGGCGTGACCTTTACGGTGCCATTCGAGCATTGGAGACTGGAACAGGTGCTCTGAAATGAGAGTTCAAAATGGACGGTGCATGCAGCGCCAGTTACTTAGTAGGTGGCAAGCAGTCTATTGCTTTGGTGGCTGGGTTGCTGGTGCCGTACCGCGCAGGTATCGAGGACCAGGCCCCGCAGCCAGCGATGCGCTGGATCGGCATCCAACCGCGGGTGCCAGAGCAATGAAATCGTGATCTCGCGCATCGGAAGTGGAAGAGGAAAACTGTGCATCCCATTCCGTAGGTTTCCGGTTTGCTTTTCTGGAACAGTGGCGATCAGGTCTGAGGCCATAGTTAGAGCAAGTGCCGCTGAAAAGCCACTGACTATTGTAATGATCTCTCGTTCCAGTCCCAAAGCCTTCAAGGCATCGTCAATCGGTCCCTTGTAGATGCCTTGCCTTGAGACACTGATATGCCTGCCTTTCGAATAGCGGGAAGGGGTAATCTTGCCACGACTCAGCGCGTGCCCTGTTCGAACCACACCAACGAACTTATCCTTGAACAAAGCTTGGGTCCGGACTTCAGGACCAGTCGCATTGTTCACTACTCCAGTCTCCAGATCGACGGTCCCATCGCGGAGAGACGTGCTCTCCTTGTCTGGTTTAGCTACAAAGCAGAGGCGAACTCCGGGAGCCTGTTCGCTGGCGCGAGTGATAAGATCAGCTCCGAAGTTTTCAACAAAGCCTTCGCGGGCGCGAATCGTAAACGTCCTGATGAGCTGTTTGAGATTGAGCATCTCAGCAGGGCGCAGTAGCACTTTTGCATCCTGTACTAGCTGACCCACCCGCTCGCGGAGTTCGAGGGCACGAGGGGTGGGCACCAAACCTCGCCCAGCTCTGACCAAAAGTGGATCGCCAGTTGTATCTCGCAATCGCTTAAGTGCGCGGCTCATAGCAGACGGGCTGAGGCGCAACCGTTGGGCCGCGCGCGCAACACTGCCTTCGGTGAGCACCGCGTCAAGAGTGACAAGCAAATTCAAATCCGGGGTGGACATAGACTGAGTTTAGTTCAGTTATTCCTGGTATAGCGTCAGACGCACGAATATAGTGCAAGTGTTGCGTCTTCCGCTATGCCACATTGACGCGTATGGTTGAGCTAGGAGTTCATTTTGACGCCAATCATTGAAGAGCGTAGAGTTCAATCGACACACTGGTCGCTGGTCAGTCTTTCCCTATCCATGTTGATGCCCTCGCTTGATACCAGCATCGCCAATGTTGCCTTGCCAACTATGGCGCAAGCGTTCGCCGCCTCATTCCAGGCCGTCCAGTGGATCGTCCTGGCTTATCTGCTCGCCATCACCAGCCTGATCGTCAGCGTGGGCCGGTTGGGTGACATCATCGGCCGCCGCCGCTTTCTACTGGTTGGGATCTTTCTGTTCACCGTGGCCTCAGTTTTGTGCGGCGTGGCTCCGGCGCTTTGGTTTCTAATTGCCGCCCGGGCGGTGCAGGGTCTTGGAGCAGCCATCATGATGACTCTGACTTTGGCTAGTGTCACTAAGACGGTTACGAAGGAAAAGATTGGTAGCACCATGGGATTGTTGGGAACCATGTCCGCTATTGGCACCACTCTGGGCCCATCGCTAGGCGGTCTTCTAATTGCCGGTTTTGGGTGGCGTGCAATCTTCCTTGTCAACCTTCCGTTGGGCGTCTTGAATTTCTTTTTAGCGCATCGCTACCTGCCGGTTGATGGCGAAAGGCCGAAGGCGGATCAGGCCAGCTTCGACGGTAGGGGCACGCTGGTGCTTGCTCTTACCCTGGCTGCTTACGCGCGTGCCATGACTATGGGGCGTGGCAGCTTCGGTATATTAAACGTTGCTCTGCTGTTGTCAGCCTTCCTGGGAATCACTCTTTTTGTGCGAGTGGAGGCACAAGCAAAATCTCCTTTGATCCGCTTGGCGATGTTCCGCAATCCAGCGTTGAGTGCTGGCCTGGCCATGAGCACGCTTGTTTCGACAGTGATCATGTCGACCCTGGTAGTTGGACCGTTCTATCTTTCCGGTGCGCTCGGCCTCGAAGCCGCAATAGTTGGTTTGGTCCTATCGGTTGGCCCACTAGTAGCCGCACTTACTGGCGTACCGGCGGGCCGCATAGTAGATCGTTTCGGGGCACAAGGTATGACCTTCGCTGGGCTGATCGGAATGGCCGCCGGGTGTCTGGCTCTGGCCTTGGTGCCGGTAACATTCGGTGTAGCTGGGTACATTACGCCCATCGTTTGCATCACCGCCAGCTATGCCTTGTTCCAAGCGGCGAACAACACCGTAATCATGACGGATATCCACATTGAGCAAAGCGGCGTCATTTCCGGCATGCTTAGCCTTTCACGCAACGTTGGGCTCATCACTGGTGCTTCTCTTATGGGAGCGATATTTGTTTTTGGATCGTCGACCACTAACATTACGACAGCGCTTCCCGAGTCTGTTGCCGTTGGTATGCGGATCACGTTCGCAGTTGCAGAAATTCTGATAGTCGCGGCGCTGGTCATAGCGATCGGTGTTCAACGCATTACATTGAAATCTATGCTGCCTTTGTCCGAAGGGGGTATGTCATGATTAATATTCAGTTATGACCCCAGATCGTCTGCGGCAGATCGAAGAACTGTATCATTCCGCTCGCGAAAGCTCCCCCAGCGGGCGTGCCGCGCTGCTTGCTCTAGCCGATCCTGAGTTGCGTCGCGAAGTGGAATCCCTGCTGGCGCGTCAAGATCAGAGCCTGCCCCCGCTCGAGGTTCCAACGATGATCCAAGTGCAGTCCGGTGCTCGCCTTGGTCCGTACCAAGTGGAAAGCAAACTCGGAGAAGGGGGCATGGGGGAAGTGTTTCGCGGAGTCGATACACGTCTCGGGCGTTCGGTTGCGATCAAGGTTGTTCATCAACAGTTCAATGCGCGTTTCGAGCGTGAGGCGCGGGCGATCTCATCGCTGAATCATCCTCACATCTGCACTCTTTACGACATTGGTCCCAACTACCTGGTGATGGAGTTGCTGGAAGGCGAAACTATCGGGGCAAGATTGCAAAGCGGTTCAATACCGCAGGCTGAGGCGCTGGGTTACGCATCGCAAATCGTAGCGGCGCTGGCCGACGCGCATGGGCACGGCATTGTCCATCGTGATCTGAAACCGGGCAACATCATGTTGACGAAATCGGGTGCCAAGGTTCTTGACTTCGGACTGGCCACCTGGGAAGGTGACGACAGTATCACAGGCAGTCGTGTAGTGATGGGCACGCCGGCTTACATGGCGCCAGAGCAGCGGGAAGGCAAGCACTCTGACGCGCGGACTGATATTTATTCGTTCGGCCTTGTCTTTTATGAAATGCTGACAGGAGTGCGCGCCTCGGCGGATCGTAAGCCGCTGCCGTCAAGCGCGCTTGAAACCATCGTGGCCCGTTGCGTTGAAACAGATCCAGCGCGGCGCTGGCAATCGATGGCTGAATTGGTGGGCGCACTTCAGGCAGCGCAGCTTGGCGGCATAACCCATACAAAATCAAACCGCAAGTGGATTGTTGCTTCAGCCGCGATCTTATTGTTTGCTCTTATCTCTGGCTATTTCTTTATGGGTCGCTCCCCAAAACTGACGGAAAGAGACACCATAGTCCTCGCCGATTTTGTCAATACCACGGGGGATGCGGTTTTCGACGGAACGCTACGGCAAGGCTTGGCCATACAACTTGAGCAATCCCCTTTTCTGAAAATTATGGACGACGTGCAGGTGAACCAGGATCTGAAGCTGATGGGTTTGCCTCCCGGAACACGAATTACCAACCAGATCGCGCATGATATCTGCGTTCGTGAAGATGCTGCAGCCACCATCGACGGATCTATAGCGAGTTTGGGGAAGAACTACATCATCGCGCTCCAGGCCACCAATTGCCAAGGTGGCGCAACGCTCGCTCGCGAACAGATCCAGGCGGACGATAAGGAGCATGTGTTGAACGCACTGGGAACTGCTGCCACGGCCATGCGCGCCAGGCTTGGAGAATCGCGCAGTTCCATCCAGAAGTTGAACCGTCCGCTGGAACAGGCCACCACTGGATCACTCGAAGCTCTCCAGAGCTACACGATCGGAAGGGCTGAAGCCAACCGAGGACATTTTCTGGCTGCTATTCCGTCGTTAGAACGCGCCGTCGCACTAGATCCGAATTTCGCCATGGCGTATTTCATTATAGGGATCGCCTACCAAAACGCTGGGGACACTGGGCGCGAGGCCGAATACGTAGGAAAGGCTTTTGCCTTGATCGACCGAGTATCCGAATTTGAGCGTAGCGTAATTTCGGCGGGATACTACCGGTGCACAGGCGAGTTGGACAAAGTAGTCGACGCCTACCGATTAATGATGACCCAGAACTACAGCCAGTGGGACATCCATAACGCCTTGAGCGAGACTTACATGACCATGGGGCAATTCGAAGAGGGACTCAAGGAAGGCCAGATCGCTATTCAGTTGCATCGCAACTCGGAAATGCCCTATCGACGGTTATTAGACGCGTACCTGTGCCTCGACCGCCTCGACGAAGCTAAGAAGGTGGCCGCGAAGGCGCTGGAGCAAGGAGTTGCCGCCGTCAGGGTCCACCAACGCTTCCTTGAAATGGCTTACGCGGAGGGCGATCAGGCTGCCATCAAAAGGGAGATTCAGTGGTACGCTGGCAAGCCGGAGGAGTACCTAAGCTTTGGCTTGCAGGCGGCCAATCGGAATGTTCTGGGCCAGCGCCGCGAGTCCAGCAAATTGTACAAGCGGGCTGCGGAGACGGCGCTTCGCCGGGAACTCCAGGAGGTTGCCGCTGGATTCGACGAAGCGGATGCGCGTGCCGAAGCTCTGTCGGGTAACTGCGGGACCGTGCGTCGCCTTGGGCGTCCGGCACTGGCAATGGCGCTATGCGGCGATACCGCCAAGGCAGAGAAACTGGCATTGGAGACTTCAAAGCGTTTTCCTAATGGAACCATTTGGAATTTGGTGCAACTACCTGGGATTCGCGCGGCTATTGAACTTCAGCGCAGCCAGCCCGCTAAAGCTGTGGAACTGATGGCATCTGCGACGCCTTACGAACGCGCTTACCCAGAGGCGGTGTATCTGCGTGGCTTGGCGTATTTGCATCTGGGCAAAGGCATGGAAGCCGCGACCGAGTTCCAGAAGATCGTGGATCACAAGGGTGCCAGTTGGGGTAGCACATGGAAATATCCGAATTGGGGACAATACTACTCGATTTCTTATCTTGGTCTGGCTCGAGGCTACACGCTGGCGGGCGACACCGCGAAAGCCAAGAAATTCTACGAGGACTTTTTCGCTATCTGGAAAGACGCCGACGCGGATTTGCCTCTTCTGATTGACGCCCGCAAAGAGTACGCGAAGCTCCACTGATCGGAGGTTACCGCCTACCGAAGCGGGATGGGCTTGACCTTGGCAGTTGGCAGCGCAACCCCTAACAACTTCGCAATAGTTGGGGCAATATCCAGATTCGATATCGTGCCAACCTTGCCGCCCGCCCGCACGCCGTATCCACTAGCAATGAAGATTGGATTCATATCTGATTCACTCGCCAGATACCCGTGACTTCCGCCCACTTGCGGCACTGCTGCTGTAACTGGTCCACCGGTTGCACCGGCAAAGGAATAACCATCTTTTGCTGCCAGCAGTAACTGCCCGAACTGCGGATCCTGTTCTGGACGTGGCAATCCAAGTGCAGCATACTCATCAGCGCCAATGATTCGGGAGATACCTTCAACACCATTTAATGCCTCACGAACTTTGGGAATCAGTTCCGCTGCTTGCGCTTTGTCAATATACACGAACGCCGTACCGCCTTCCGGCAGTACAAATACTTTGGTGTCCAATCCTACGGCTTTCAGCGCATTGGCTGGGTGGATCTGCTTTGTGTAAGCCTTGAAGCCATGGTCGGAAACAATCAAGAACGTAGTGCGGCTTTCAAAGCCCGCCTCGCGAACTGCTGTTACCAATTTCTCCACACAACTATCCAGAAAAGCCATTGCTGTTCGTCCTGCCAGCGAATTGGGGCCATACTGATGATGGCCGGAATCTAACGACAGTAAGTGAAACAGGAGTAAGTCGGGTTTGTGTTCCTTAATCAGAAACGCACCAGCTTTGGTCCAGATTTGATCTCGGAACACGATATTGGCTTTTGTGAAATTGTCCACGTCCGCTGCGGCGATTTCACCTTTGGCGATCATTTCGCGCTCCAGTGGTCCATCGGCGGAGGCCCACTCCTGGAAGGCCCAAGTCATTGTCGACGCTTTGTTGATAGCTACCCAATCCACCTGCGCCGTGGTCATTCCTGCTTTATGCACTGCATCGTAGACAGTGGGCACATGCACCATTCTGTCTTTTTCAATCATCGGCTCCACTTTCATTGGAGGCCAAGAACCAGTAGCGGTGATGGTTCCGTTGGCAAGCAGTCCATGTTCGCTTGCATGGACGCCAGTAACCATGGTTGTATGATTTGGCCAGGTTACCGTTGGATTGATGCCTGTCATTGACCCACTGATCCCGTTGCGCATCAGCTTGCGAAGGGTTGGGATGGGGAGCTTCGGATCATCCAAGGCATACGCAGGGAAGCCGTCGAGTGATATGACAATTACTTTCGGCCTTGCGGCAGGTGCCTGGGCTGTCCCTGAAATAGGCAAAGCCAAAACTAGCAGGGCAAATAGCAGCGATCTCATGGAAGTCTCCTTACTGGCGTTCATTGCTGAGCAATGGAATCAGGGCCCGAATTCTCCCGTCTCGAAGGAAAAGACCCAGCCAAGCCAGTACGCCTAAAACAAATGGCACAAACCAAACATCACCCACTCGCACGTGGGTAGCAACCGCACCGCCTAAATAGCCGGTAATCAAGACCGCACCAAGCACGGAGGTTTGAGGAATCGCGTAAAGTATGATGCAACCTGCCTCAATCAGGCCGATCGGCGTTATTGTACCCACCGAATAGCCAAATTGTTTCGTAAAAGCCTCAATAACCGCAGGTTGGTTGGAAAGCTTTGCACCGGCACTGAACAGCATCATCAAACTCACTAGGCCGCTTATAATCCGACCCATCCAGATCATTTTCTTTGATGAAGATTCTTGCATAGGACATTCAGAATACCACCTACTTCTACCACGACCTATAAACTCTGCTTCGTGACAACCTTTTAATGTAAAGAATCTCTTTCATTCAACTAGGTGAACGTGTATTATCGATGCTAGGGAGCCCTCGATTGTACCGGCGACATTTCACCATCCTTGTGGCTGCGGCCACTTTAACTTGCATTGGAGCCGAAAGTGGCGATAACTGCACTTTTCGTAATGCTCCTGACGACTTCCTGGACGCGCAGCGAAGAGCCATTGAAGCCACCAATTCACGCGTGCGGCAGTTTCCGGTAACCCGCGCGCTTTCGCGGAATGCCAGGATTGTCGAGGCCACGGAACTTCGTTGGACCAACTTTATTGACCGGGCAATTCTGGGGAAAGCAGCGAACGCGCGTGTCCAGGTTGCTCCACTTACCACGGACACCGAATTCATTCGGCGCATCTATCTGGATCTGATCGGTCGCGCTCCGAAGCCTGCTGAAATCAGGGAATTTCTAGCAGATCCGAACGAATCCAAACGTGATGGGCTGATCGATTACCTGCTGAACACTCCCGATTTCACTTACCGCTGGGCCAACTGGTTTGGGGAATTGGTGCAGAACAACCGTACATCCATCAACGTCAATCTGCAAAATGAGGGCCGGAACTCGTTCTACGAATATTTGCGCAAATCGGTTTACGAAGAGAAGCCTGTAAAAGACATGGTGATCGAAATGATCGGCGGGTCTGGCAACAATTACGATCTGGGTCAGACCAGCTTCATGGTCAAGACCGTCACTCCGGGCGGCCCGGTTCAGGATCGTTACGATACAGCCTTCTCGCGCGCGGCAACTGTTTTCTTAGGCATGGGACATTACGATTGCCTGCTTTGTCATGATGGGCGAGGCCACTTGGAACAACTAAGCTCTTGGGGCCGGCGGTCTACGCGTCTTGAAGCCTATAAAATGTCAGCCTTCTTTTCCCGGTCTAATCTGACTGGCCGCGGGAACTTGGGTGCTACCAATCCTTACACCAATAGTTTTGACATAAGCGACCGCACCACAGGCACGTATGACTTGAATACGAACTACGGCAATCGCCCCAACCGGGTGAGGAATGGGACGCTGGTCAACCTCACTCCTGAGTATCGCGACGGCTCCACCGTTTCTAATACCGTCGCATGGCGCGACGCTTTTGCCAACAAGCTGGTGCGTGATCCAATGTTTGCCCGCAACATGACCAATCGTTTGTGGAAGCAGTTGTTCACCATGGGATTGGTGGAACCGGTCGACCAGATGGACCCTGCCCGCCTGGACCCGAAGAATCCGCCACCCGATCCATGGACCTTACAAGCCACGCATCCGGAATTGCTGGAGGAGTTATCAGAGTTCTTTGTGAACTCCGGATACAGCTTGAAAGATACGATTCGTTTGATGGTGAATTCAACGGCCTATCAGTTAAGTTCACGCTATGAGGGGGATTGGAAGCTGGAATATGTTCCACTATTCGCCCGTCACTATGTTCGCAGGTTGGAAGGCGAAGAGATTCACGATACGTTGGTGGACGCCTCCGGGTTAGTGGTCGAGTATCCAATTGGCGGCTACGGTAACATCACGCTTCCTTACGCCTGGCGTATGCCTGACGCGTCGGAACCGCAAGGCAACCAAGGCAATGCTCGCGTTTTCATGGATTACTTCTTACGTGGCAATCGGGATACATCGTTACGCACTCAACAAGTTTCCATTCAACAACGATTGGCATTGATGAATGATGGTTTCATTTATAACCGCACCAGGGTTGCCACGGCACCGAATCTGGCGGCCATTTTGAAAATCACCGACAACGCAAAAATGCTGGAAGAGCTCTACATGGCGTATCTGGCCCGTGTGCCGAACGACACTGAAAAGACCAAGGGAATGGCATTCCTTGCTAAGGCAACAACGGCTGCTTTGCGGTCGACGGCACTAGAAGATCTGGCTTGGGTTTTGCTGCAGAAAACGGATTTCCTGTTCAACTATTAAAGGGACAAACATTATGAAGGATCGATTCGGAATAGATTGGAGCAAAACCCGCGGCTCACGGTTTTGGAAGCGTCCTCACTTAACGCGCCGCGTTTTCTTCC